>MVQY01000167.1 GCA_002067325.1 Methanobacterium sp. PtaU1.Bin097 | reverse complement strand
CTATTTATCATTGATTTTTTGGTGTATATAATTTAATTTATATCGTTCCTGATGGGTAAACTGAAGTAGAAAGTTGCCCCCTCATCAACCTTTCCTTCTGCCCAGACATCTCCCCCATGCCTCCGTATGATGCGCTGCACGATGGAAAGGCCTACACCAGTCCCTTCAAACTCATCCGGGCCATGTAATCTCTGGAAGAGTCCGAATAACTTGCCTGAGTATTTCATGTTAAAGCCCACCCCATTATCCTGGACATGGTAGATGTATTCATTCTTCCCCACCTGGAAACCGACGTTTATTAGGGCGGTCTTTCTAGGTGAGGTGAATTTGATGGAGTTGGCAAGCAGGTTACTTATCACCTGCCCTAGGAGGGTTCGGTCTCCGTAAACCAGGGGTAACGGTTCCATTTCCAGCTGGATGTCCCGGTCCGGGTGGGACTGTTCCAGTTCCCTGAACACACTCTGGAAGAGACTTTCCAGGTCTAACTTGGTCAGGTTCATATCCTGCCGGCCTGCCCGGGATAACTGGAGTATGTCATCGATTAACTGGCCCATCTTCTTGGTGTTTACCCTGATGATGTTGATGAGTCTTTTACCCTCCTCATCCAGGTTTTCCTCATAATCCTCCACCAATATCCGTGAAAAACCATCAATCGCCCTTAGGGGGACTCTTAAATCATGTGAAACTGAATAGGCAAAGCTTTCCAGTTCCTGATTGGCGGCTTCTAATTTTTTCCTTTCTTCTTCTAGTTCTTCGTTGAGCTGGTTCAGGCTGCGTACCTTCTCCACCCTCTCGCTTAAAAAGGCCACCAGGGCCACGACGAATACGATCATCACCAGGTAAAAATAGTTCCGGTAGAAGCTCAATCCAAATATGGTAGCCAGCACCTGAACAGTGATTAAGATAGCGGCTAAAAGAATAGGGGCAACCCATATTCTCTTTTTAAACCAGACAGAGGAAGATGATATCATGATAATCGCCAATTAAATTATTATTAGGTTCCTAAAAGAAGAAAATAAACCTGTTATCCCATATTTAAAAAATCTACCCCTCTCTGTTCACTTAAAAAGAATACACCTGTTTCCCATTAATTTTATTTTGGTGAATATTGTAATATAAAACTTACAATTACTTAAAGCTACTGCCTGGAACTACCTTTATAAAAGGGGTAATTTAGAAAAAAAACCTTATTTAGGACGTTTCACATAAAAATAAATAAAAAATGAAGGTGAAATATCACTCCAGAGGGGTGACTCGTGGTTCAAAGGATTCACAAACAGCTGGATATTTTTTTCTAAGCTCTGTGGTCAATTTTTCCACTATTTCCTCTTCGATCACATCACTCTTAGTTGTGGACACTGTGAAGGTGTTTCCCTCGAGTTTTGTCTCGATTACCTCATCTCCAATATTCAATTCCATCTCCAATGGTTTATCATCGGCTATATTTTTCTCCAGTTCGTCCAGTATTTCATCACTTAATTTAAGTAGTTTACTCCCCTCCGGGGTGTAGGTTTTATCCGGGGTGATGATCTTCTTGATATAGAACGGTGCACAGCCTTCAGTCCGGGCTGCCTTACGGTTGGTCCAGAACAGCATCACCATCAACTTCTTCCTAGGGTCCAGTCCACTTTCAAATTCCAGGGTCTTCATACCAGTTAATCCTCCTTCCATTAGTTTTTATTTTCAAAATGAGCTTACCTTTAAAACGAGCTTACCTGTTTTCCTTAAGTTTTACCGGATTTGCTTAAACTTACCAGTTTTACCGGATTTGCTTAAACTTACCAGGATTGCGTTATTTCCCTTACCAAGACTCTTTAATTTCCTTCCCCAGCCTCTCTCCGATGGCAAAACATTCATCTAACTGTTCATCGGTGGGGACGTAATCCACTTCATAGGTTTCCATCACCTGGAAACCACTACTTTCCAGGGTTTCTGCTAACTGGTCGGCTGCCTTTCCACTCCATCCCTTGGAGCCGAAGGTAACTGCCCTTCTTTTTACACCGGTCCGGTCGAAGCTCAGCCCCTTGAGGTAGTACATCAGGTCACCCACACTGGGGAATGGCCCGTTGAACATGGTGGGCACCCCGACGAGGAGGGCCTTGCTTTCCAGGATATCCTTAACCATCTCACTCCTTTCATCCTCGTGTATGAAGTACATGCTCACGTTTATATCCTCGGCTATAAGTCCTTCGGCCAGGGCGTGGGCCATGGTCCGGGTGGAGTAGTGCATGGTGTCGTAGATGATGGTGGCCTTATCTTCACATTTACCAGTGGCCCAGTCATTATAGGCCATGATGATCTTCAGGGGGTCCGTCCAGATCTGGCCGTGTGACGGGGCGATCATCTTAATATTGTCTAAAAGGTCTAATTTCTTGATTTCTTCAAATTTCTGGAGAATTAACATGGAAAGGGGTGTAAGCAGGTTGGCGTAGAATTTCTTCGAGGCGTCCATCAGGACGTACTCTGGAATATCCGTGTCGTATCTGTCCTTTAAGCACAGGTGCTGGCCGAATGCATCGTTTGAAAACAGGATTCCAGTGTCGTCTGTAAGTAGTGTGAACATGCTGTCTGGCCAGTGGAGCATCTGGGCCTGCAGGAATACGAACTGCCTCTCATCCACTTTCAGGGTATCCCCGGTTTTAACTATTCTGAGGTCAGCATCTTCCAGACCTTTATAGTGTTTTTTGAGGCCGATTGAAGCCGGTGCTGTGCAGTAAATGGGTGCCTCTGGGAATTTCTTATGCACTTCTACCAGGGCCCCACTATGGTCCTTCTCGATATGGTTCTGGATGATCACGTCGATCTTTAATTCTCTTCCTTCCCTCTGGAAGGCATCTTCTATTCTCCCCCACATCTGGGCGGATGTACCCGGATAAGTATTGTCGATTAACACTGCTTTATTCGAACTGAAAACAAGATAGCAGTTATATGTGGTTCCATCCAGTGTATATCCGTGGTAGTTCCTGATATCCCAGTCAAGAACTCCCGTCCAGTATACTCCCTTAACTATTTTTAGTGCAGTAGCCTTCATTTTTTTACTCCCTCCACTTAGATAATAATATAAAAGTTTAACATTATAATTTTATTGGTTTGGCAATATTAAAACTAATTTTGAAAAGTAGGTGGAAAACGTACTTAGATTGATATAAACCCTTTAAAAAAGTGAGAAAAGATAATACATCCCACCAGAGAGGAGTATACACGCGGGAATGGTAACTATCCAGGTGGTGGCGATATGTTTTATGACATCGAATTTCACAGTATCGGTGCCCCGGGCCAGGCCCACACCGATAACCGAACCAACTAAAGTTTGGGTGGGGGAAATAGGCATACCTAACATGACGAAGACATAAACCGCCGTACCCATGGATATCTGGGCGGAAAAACCCCGGGTGGGGACCAGCTCTGTTATCCGTTTGCCGATGGTCTTGGTCACCCTACCACCGGCGAGGATGATACCAACCACCATAGCCACGGCCCCTATAATTTCGATCTCAAAGCCCACCGTACCGAATCCGTAGAACAAAACAGCGGTGGCCACCGCTATATCGATGGCGCCCACATTCAACCCGGTGAATGCGCCACTTGCAATCTGTAAGTAGGAGAAAACCTTCTCCAACCGGTCTTTTTTACCCGCCGATTTAATCTTGGAGAGGTAACCCCTGCGCAGGATGTAGTAGAGGAGGAATCCGGTGCACATCCCTATGAATGGAGATAAGATCCAGCTAAGCACTATCAACCCCATCACATCAAAGTGGATGTAGGAAGGACCGGCAGCAGCCAGGCCAAAACCGAAGACAGAACTTACTACCGCATCAGAACCAGATATGGGGATCTTACTGATTAAGGTGAAGGTGATCCAGATAGCAGCTGCTAGAACGATGATTAAAGCCCCGGAGGTGGTTAAAACATCAGAGCCGATGATGCCATTGCCGATGGTCCGGGAGACGTTGGTCCCCAGATAAACAGCACCGATGAACATGAAAACAGCCCCCATTATCAGTGCAGATCTTATTTTAAGGGAACCGCTGCCTACGCTGGTGCCAACCGAGTTGCTCACATCATTACCAGCTATGTTGAAGGCCATGAAGGAACTGATAATGATACCGATTAAGAGTAACCATTCCATATCTAAAATTATGAAGATGAAATCTAAAATAAATTTGTAATAAAGTTAGATCAAACAAAGGCACCCATAGAAAATATTTAGTTCGGCCGAGATTAAAAAACATCCATTCGAACTGTATGGATAATATAATTATTAAAATGATAGTGGTTGGTAAATTTTTACCAAAAATATATATAACGCGACATATTAATAAATTAGATATAAGAGTACGAAACACATAAGCTGTTTAGAATTATTTAATTGAACAGTTTATCCAATTTTTTTAGTTATCTTGGGTTGGAAAATAGATATTTAGTTAGATGTGGAAGAAATGTATATTTCTGGAAGAAACACGGTAGGATTGTCTTTAACTATTCCTTCAGCTGATATTAGGTACAATATTGGTAAATATAACAATAGGATTCTTGAGTTTTTTAATAACTTTTTCAAAGATCTAAAAGAACGCATTGGTAAAGAATCTGAGAAATCACAATATCCTTCGATAATTAATGAGCAAAAGATAAAAGAAGCAGATATAGCCTTTATGTATTCTTTTAATATAAATCAAATATTTCAAAAGGTAGATGAGTTAGCAATTATTCTTAAAAAACAACCTTTATTTCAGAAAGAATTTTTTGATTTTTTAGAAATTCAACAAATCACGGAATATACTCTAAAAAATCAGGAGTATACTAAACCTAATATTGATCAAATCAAATTCGTTAAAAAATTATTTGAAGAATTTGGTGATCTAATTAATTATAAAATAAATTTATTTGAGGGCATAACTGATCCAAAAAAAATAGAAGAAAAAACGGAATCCAAATATCAACAAAAATACACATCATTTCAAAATGTATTATTTAAATACATTGAACAATTTTATTTAGAGATATATACTCCTTCAGGCAAACATGAAAAAACAATCGATAACTTGTACGCTATTATGAAGGAGTAAATGTATGCCTCTCTTTTTTGATACTAATGTTCCAATTGGCTATATTTTTAAATGGGATCCATGGCACATCTATGCAAAAAATGCGTTTGAAAGTAATGACCTAAAATATTGGTCAAATACAGTCTTAGAGGAGACCCATAAAAAATTAATAGAACTTAAAGATGATTATTCTAACTTTTTACATGATATCCATCATATAATAAGAAATCAGGAAGGATTTTTTAATAAAGATGATATTATGTCTTTAGCGGATTCATCAGAAGTTGATTTAGAATCTAAAAAAAAGCATTTAATTATTGAGTCAATTTGGGATAAAGAAGGATTTGCTTATGAAGAAAATAGCAGAACCATATCAAATTCATTGGATGGAATAATAATGGATTTTAATTCTGATATTTATCACCGGAAAAATAAATTTAGTGTAAATACACTTTTGCATAAACGAATAAAAGATTATCCAAAAATTAGAGAGGAATTAAAGAAAGAAATTCATTATCCAGATTATGAAATTTTTTTAGATGCTCATGATTTATGTTTTATTCACAGTAATTTGGAATTTATAACTTCTGATTATAACGAAAGGAAGATTGAGTATGTTAAATCTCAAACCAGTATTCCTACAATTACTGATTTAAGAAAATTTGTTTTTAAATAATATTCATATGATGGAATAGG
>MVQY01000166.1 GCA_002067325.1 Methanobacterium sp. PtaU1.Bin097 | reverse complement strand
GGCGTCTACGAGGTTAATCTCTCTTCCCTATTGGAGAATGAATCGGTTATTGTCTCTGATAAAGAGGGAAGGTATCTGATTGATATTAATTCTCTCTTGAAGAAGAAGCTGGAGAAATAGATTACACTTTTTTTTTGACTGGAAATCTGATTAAATTATATTCTCTTTTTATCCCTATCCCGGATTTCTCCCCTTTTTATTTTGCCACTGATGGTCTTTGGAAGTTCATCTACGAATTCGATTATTCTGGGGTATTTATAGGGGGCTGTGACATTTTTTACATGGTTTTGTATTTCTTTTTTAAGTTCTTCACTGGGTGTGAATTCTTTTACCAGGACAATGGTTGCCTTTATAATCTGTCCCCTTATTTTATCGGGATAACCACTTATGGCACACTCTAAAACTGAGGGATGGGATATAACCGCACTTTCAACTTCAAAGGGTCCGATCCTGTAACCTGAGCTTTTTATGATATCATCGTTTCTTCCCACAAACCACAGGTAATCGTCTTCATCCATCCAGGCCGTATCTCCACTGTGGTAGTGCATATTTCGGAAAGCATAATCACTCTTCTCCTGATCTTTGTAGTACTCTTTAACCAGACCAGGGGGAGAACCATTTTTAATGTTCACTGTTATTTCTCCTTCTTCGCCTAACTCCACCACCTCCCCGTCACTGTCGAGTAGCTCTATGTTATAGGTAGGTGCAATCTTTCCCATAGACCCTGGTTTGGGTGTGACCCATATGAAGTTCCCGATCAGGACGACACTTTCACTTTGCCCGAAGCCTTCCATGATCCGAAGTCCGGTAAGGTCATAGAAGCGCTGGTATACTTCCGGGTTTAGGGGTTCACCGGCAGTGGTGACGTAGGTCAGATTACTGAAATCGAAGCAGGATAGATCTTCTTGAATTAGAAATCTGTAAATGGTAGGTGGAGCACAGAATGTGGTGACTTTATATTTTTCAACCATTCGGAGAAGGTTAAGTCCATCAAAACGGTGGTAGTCATAGATAAAGAGTCCGGTTCCTGCAATCCATTGGCCATAAAGCTGTCCCCAGCTGGTTTTGGCCCAGCCAGTATCGGCGGATGTGTGGTGTAGGCCATCTTCCACCACGTTGTGCCAGTATTTAGCGGTGATAATATGGCCTAGAGGATAAGTGAAGTCGTGTAGGACCATTTTAGGCTGGCCAGTAGTACCTGAAGAAAAATATATCAAAAATGGATCGGTATTTTCAGTGCTTTCATCACCAGTGGGCCTTGTAAATTCCATACTTTCGTCTTCAATTTCCTTGCTTAGATTATACCATCCTGGGATGTCTTTGTCGAGACTATTCATGTTTACGTATACCTTCAAGAGGTCTGCCTTTAACTCTTTTTCTGCTTCCTCATAAGTTTTGATCAATGAATCGGTGTCGATAGTTAGGATCATCTTCACCCCTGCATTTTTAATTCTGTAGATCATATCCTTGGTTCTAAGCATATGCGTGGAGGGGATGGGTATTGCTCCAATTTTATGCAGGGCCATCATGGAAAACCAGAATTCATAGCGGTTTTTAAGGGTTAAAATGACGGCGTCCTCCTTTTTAATACCGATCCTTTTAAAGAAGTTGGCTATCTGGTTACTTTTCTCTTTAAGGTCTTTGAAAGTGAACCTTCTCTCTTCACCTTCATCGTTACACCAGAGCAGGGCAAGTTTCTCGGGATCTATCTCTGCGTACTTATCCATGATATCATAGGCGAAGTTAAAGTTTTCAGGAATCTTAAACTGGAAGTTTTCCTTGAAATCTTCATAGGACTTAAAATCCTCCCTATTCACGTAATTTTTAAGTAAACTGGACATTAAACTACCTCAAAAAGATTGATTTTTTAAAATAAGTCTCATTAAAGTCTCTTTAATATTCTGATTCATATGATAACTGCTAAAAATTTTGCCTGTTTATTATTTAAGGGTTCCATGGTGTGTTCGTATTTTGAATCGAAGTATATGGAATCTCCGGCATTTAAAATTATCTCATGCTTATCGAGATAAAGTTTGAGGGAACCTTCCAGTATGTAATTAAATTCCTGGCCAGTATGGGAGTTCATAACTGGTTTTACATCCAGGGGCTTGATGGTGACAATGAGTGTTTCAGCTTCTTTTCCCCGAAATCTATCGGCCAGACTGATTCCTTCGTAGCCTTCCCTGAGTTCAATGGGCCTTCCCTTTTCGGCGCGGGTCACATGAAAAAGATGCATTCTGGTTTCTTCGCCACTTACAAAGAGGCCCATATCCACCTTTAAGACACGGGCGATCTCATAGAGTATACTTACTGGGATATCTTTTTCTCCCTGTTCATAGAGCTGATATTCTTCCTTTGTAATTTCAAGTTTCCCTGCTATTTCCTCACAGGAAACATCAGATAGTTCTCTAAGCTCTTTAACCCGGTTACCAATATCTCTTATGATGTCTTTCACTTTTATCCCCTTAGTTTTCTTTTTATATCCCCATTATATTTGCTAGCTTTTTTTGTATTAAAAAAAACAAAACAGGTACATCCTTTTTTATATCTAAATAACTACTTCTGATATATCTAGATAACTACTTCGGATATTTCTAAATAATTTGATGTATCGATGATCTTCATTTTTTAAAAACCTGGTTTAAATAATCTGGTAAATATTAGGGGGGCTGTGTCAATAATCAATTTCCAGGACCCTACAAAATATTTATATTATTAAATATAAAATTAGTAATACTAAATATCTAGAAAAAATAATTACCACTTGTCCAATGAAATGGTAAAAAACAAATTTTAGGTAGAAAAAAATATATACCTTAATTTATAAATTACCTATTAAAGGTAGTGGTAATATGATGGATGTAAAAGAAGTAATTAAACAAGTTGATAATCAAGGACGTATCGTTTTACCTAAAAAATGGAGAGATAAAAACTTAAAATCACCATCAGTTAAGTTGAAGATCACAGATGATAAAATAGAAATTTTACCATATGAACCTGAAGATATAACAGATCTGTTTGGTTCCATCAAGCTTAACATTAAGTCTGACATGACTGATTGGAAGGAATTAAAAAAAGAACTCTATGCAATTGGGGAGAAAAGACAGAGAGAAAATGACGAGTGAAAACTTGAGAATTATGGACGCCAACGTGATAATATACGCGTTGATAGAACAAAATAGGCCGAATTTAAATTCTAAAACAGTGAATTTGAAGAAAAATTCAAGAAAAATAGTTAAAAGAGTAACAGAGGGTGAAAAAGTACACATAACCACTACTCAAATATCAGAAGCAGCTAATATTCTTGAAAAATTAACTGAACAGGATATCTCAATACGTATTCAAAGATTTTTATTGGAGCACCCGTCTTTCAGGATCATTGAAACAACGGTACAAGATATGAAAGACGCCCATAGGGTAGTTGAAACTTACAAAGACAATAAAATAGGTTTAAATGATGCAATAGCATATGTAACTATGCAAAAACTAAATTGTAAGGAAATTTACACCTTTGATAAACATTTTGATATATTTCAAGATGTAGTCAGGATAGAAAATTAGTATTATCATTACTTATCAGTAACCCAGGTCTATCTTGCGCAGATCTCGGTCATCGGCAAAGTCGCACTTACCAGAGGGCAGAACCCGGACCACATCATCCAGGGTGGTGATGTTATCTACGTTGATTTGTTTCAGGATCTTCCGGGATATCTCCTCTTTCTTGGTGAAACCGGGCTTTATCACCGCGTAGTTATCTGTATATTTATTTACAGCTGATACAGGGCCGGCCATGATCCGTTCACCTTCATAGTCTACCACTCCAACTGCCACGAAGAGAGGAACCGCTCGGACGTAATTCCGCGTCCCCCTGATAATGAACGCGCCTTTAGCCACGAATTCCCCAGACTCCGGTGTCTTGGAGACCTGTTCCGGGTGGACCCAGTACACGTCCTGGCTGCTGAATCCCTTGGTCCAGGCGCTGGAGAAGGAAGCCGCCAGTCCAGCCGCCTCATTTATGGTGTTCTCTGGTATGTCTCTCCCCTCACTTTTAATTACCACTGAGGGTGCGCCGTGGATGTCACTGTGCAG
Organism: Methanobacterium sp. PtaU1.Bin097; assembly: GCA_002067325.1. GTDB lineage: Archaea > Methanobacteriota > Methanobacteria > Methanobacteriales > Methanobacteriaceae > Methanobacterium_A. The sequence goes on along the minus strand of MVQY01000166.1, from coordinate 1,490 downwards.
GTAGATATCCTGGTTTTCCATGTGCTTTTTCACCACTGATTCGTTGGTGGCCGCGTCTCTACCACCCACTACCAGGAAGCCGTCGGAGGATATAAACCAGCGGAGCTTCTCGAACCATTTAAGCTCCTTTTTAACCCGTTTTTCAGGGATCTTAACCTGTTCTAAAGCCACATCCCGCTTACTTTCCGCCTTCTCGATCTCCTTAATGGTCTTCTCTATGGCGATGTGGACCCCTTTGATCTTCCGTTTAGCCTTTTTTCCCTTGTTATAGTAGGTCTCAGCATTCTCCGGGATGCTCAGGTGGGAGTCCAGGACTATCCGCTGGCCTTCCAGGTTCAGGGTTATGTTTCCCAGTTTATCGATGGACTCTACAATCTCCGTCCCCTTCACCTTCTTTTTCCTGGCGTCTTTGATGATCTTGATTATCTCCAGCCAGGAATACTTCTCCCGGGCCTGGAGGATTATCTCCAGGACGTTTTCCACTTCCTGGTAATGAGAATAAAGTAAGTCACCCTTTATCTTGGAATCTACGACTGTCTTTTCGAACTTATCCAGGCTTTCCTTCTGTATCCGTAGCCTTTTTTCGTATTTTCCCACTTCGGCTGCCCAGATATCCTCCTGGACCTTCTTGATATCCTCCCCTACGATGCTACTGTAGAACTCATCGGCGGCCTCGTTAAAAGTGGGGAAGGATTTCTTCTCGTAGCCTTCATACATTTTAAGATCGAGCGGTAGAACATCATCCTTACCATCTGAGATTATCTGGGGATGGAACTGGTCACTTAAAAGCGGGTCGAAAACTTCCCTCAGGGCATTATATACTGAATCAACCTCTTCTGCACTGATGGAAGCGGCCTCTTTATCTTTAGCTACACCAGCCCTTAAGACTATCTCTTCAGCATATAAACCCCCGAAACCGCTCTTGGCCAAAGTCCGTATTATATCTGTATCTGAACCTAAAAACAACTCTTTTATTTCCTCTTGACTGGCGTGGAGGGGGTTTATTCCCCTTTCCGGGGGGTACTTGTAGGGTTCTTTGCTGGATATCTTCCGGTCCTGCCATAGCTTCCGTTTGAGTGGGAGTATGATCTGGCCTTCTTCATCTAAAAGTATTATATTGCCCTTGGAGAAAAGTTCTATGATCAGTGTATATCTGTGCTCCTTCTGAAATTCGATTTCCAGGATGCGGTCGAAGTGGTGCTGGCGCACCTCACTTACGGTGGCTCCGCTTAGATATTTCCGGAGAAGCATGGGAAAACTGGGGGGGACTTTAGGGTTCTGCGGGGGATACTGGGTTATATGGACCCTTAAACCGGCTTGGAATACCACGTCCCGACGGCCGATGCCAGGGACATGAAACCGGATCAAAACGGTGTCCTTTCCTGGCTGGTATGCCTTTTGAAAGCGGGCATCCTTCAGGGATCTCTTAAGTTCACTGGAAATAGCGTAGATATCCACGTTTGACATGGCTTTCATTTGAATCATCATAT
>MVQY01000165.1 GCA_002067325.1 Methanobacterium sp. PtaU1.Bin097 | reverse complement strand
TAAAAAGGGGCGTTACTTTAAGATCTGGAACAAGTACGGTGTGGTTGGTTTGGGAATCCTCTCACCCCTCCTATTTGGAGCCCCCCTGGGCACTGCCGTGGGTATAATATTCGGTGCTGAGAGGAACAGGTTGCTCTTATGGATCATCATCGGGATAATTATATGGAGTGCGGGTTTAACCGCTGCTGTTTATCTGGGAACCATCACTATCTACCCGGAAATATGATAATACCATTAATGCCCTTAATTTCCCACCATATCGGTAGATTAAGGGTATAACACAAGATTCCCTTTATTTTTCAGGGGATTTTAAGGATTTATCGAAACATTTAATAGTACAATCAGCAAATTATTCTTTTAGAAGAACTTTTAAGCTTACCAACTTTAATATATTTTGCCTAATACTGTTTATTTTCATAAACTATAACTGGCACAATTAGCTCGATGACGCGTAAAGGGTGTTATAATTGGAGAAAATCAAAATAGCAATAATTGGTATTGGTAATTGTGCAAGCTCACTATTACAGGGAATTTACTATTACAAAGACCGGAAAGCAGAAGACGCCATAGGCCTGATGCACTGGGATATTGGCGGATACAAACCATCTGATATAGAAGTGGTAGCAGCAATAGACATAGACCAGCGTAAAGTAGGTCTGGATTTAAGTGAGGCCATATTCGCCAGGCCAAACTGCACCACCGTCTTCCAGGAAGAAATACCCCAATTAGGGGTAAAAGTATCCATGGGCAAAGTCTTAGATGGTGTAGCCCCACATATGGCTGAACATGACGAAAAAAACACTTTCGTTGTATCAGATGAACCAGAAAATGATAAGGAAGAAATCGTTAAAATTTTAACCAACAGTGGAGCGGAAATCCTCCTGAACTACCTCCCTGTAGGTTCTGAAGAAGCCACGCGTTTCTATGCCGAGTGCGCCCTGGAAGCAGGGCTGGCCTTGGTAAACAACATGCCAGTCTTCATAGTGAGCGACCCGGAGTGGGCGGCCAGATTTGAGGAAAAAAACCTGCCCATGGTGGGTGATGATATAAAAGCCCAGATCGGTGCCACCATAACCCATAGAACACTGGCCAACCTCTTCAAAGACCGTGGAGTTAAATTGGAGAGGACCTATCAGCTCAACACCGGTGGTAACACGGATTTTTTAAACATGCTCAACCGTAGCAGGTTGGACTCTAAAAAGGAGTCGAAAACTGAGGCAGTCCAGTCGGTTCTCGCGGAGAGGATGAAACCGGAAAACATACACATCGGTCCCAGCGACTACGTACCCTGGCAGAACGATAATAAACTGTGTTTCCTGCGCATGGAGGGTAAAACCTTCGGTGACGTGCCCATGAATATAGAATTACGCCTCTCAGTAGAGGACTCGCCTAACTCGGCTGGATGCGTTATAGACGCCATTAGATGCTGTAAACTGGCCCTGGAGAGGAATCTCGGGGGACAGCTCACCTCAATATCTGCTTTTACCATGAAACACCCCCCAGAACAGTTCACCGATGATGAAGCACGGGATATGGTGGATGAATTTATCATTGGAAAGAGGGAACGTTAATAACTCGAGGAAAAGCCAGAGGAAACGTTAATAACTCAATGAACAAGAGGGAACATTAAAATTCACTACATTTCTTTGCTCTGGTGGTGGCATCACACTCCAGCTGGGGTATCTGACTGTACCCGTTGTTTTCCAGTCCGCGGGCTACATTTTTTAAAACTTCATCCCTAGATAGTTTGTTTTTGCTGATTTTTATCTCCCTGCAGAAGTAGTAGGTAAACGCCCCGTGCCATTCTTCACTTATAAAGGCATCGGCACTGGTCTGGTCCGACTGGCAGGCTGCCCATAGTATGTGGTTCCCTAATAGGGGAGGGTGTCTAAATTCTCTACTGCCAACCTTCTGGAAGACTTCCCCGGAAGGCGGAGGAATGTATCTGGGCTCACGGTCATGGAGTGGTTCCATGGCCCTTAAACCAGTCCCGCTGTGGCAGGTGTCCAGATAGACCTCCAGTGACACATCTTCTGGTAGCTGGGTGAAGAGGTCATGGAGTTCGTCATCCAATATTATCCGATCCGGATCCCATTCATCTCCTTTCACATCCAGATCGTAGGGACAGAAGGCTTCATCAAAATCATCCGGCTCATCCCCACTGACATCTGGCATTTGGGTACCGTGACTGGACATACTAAATATCAACCTATCATATTCACCTGACATAGCTCCTCCCACCATTTCCTGGAGGTTCTTCATTATATTCGACTTGGTCGCCTCTTTATCAACGAGTTTTACCACGTCTTTTTCTTCAAAACCCATGTACTGTACCAGTATTTCTTCCATATCATACGCATCATTTATACAACCATTCAATGAACTGCCCGGATAGTTTTTAAAGTTATTTATACCCACACAGAGTGCTTTTTTACCCATAATCTTTCACCATTTTTAAATTCTTTCAAATTCCCCCCCCTATATATATAGTTATTAATAACTTACTTAATGTAAGTATGACCCAACATATATAGTTTACTATAGTCATGAACAGTTCATTTAAAAAAGGAAATGAAAACTAAAAAAAGAGAGATAAAAACCTAACTATTCAGATTCCTCAGTCGAACCCGGGTATCGTAATAAGGGGCGCCTTCTCCCTTCTCACTGAGGATGTCCCCAGTTAATACGTTGATGTTTTTATTATGCCTCATCAGCCCACCCTTATAAGCCAGGACAAAGTCGCATCTCACATCTTCACTTCCACGAACCCGGACTTCCAGCTTTCCAAAGAGAGATTCCAGGAGGGCCACCTCACCATCTGCTACACCAGTTGCTTTAAGGGTTAACGGGTGTGCCTGAACTTCCAGGTAGCCGTTTTTTATTTCTGATTCAGGTAAAACTGATCCCACCCATTTATCAGGGGAAGTGGAAAGCAGATGCAAGGGGAAATTTTCATCTATTACTCCATCACCATTTCCTTCCAGCTTATCATCTTTAAAGTCTGTTATAAATTCGAAGAGACCTGATTCTGTCTTAAAACATTTATCAGCATAGGGGATCTCATGGGCAGGAACCATCTCCACCGGGCCATTCTGCAGCTCTTCGAAGGTTACACCCTTATCAAGTATGGGGGAAGCCATCTTCTTAAGCCACTTGGTGGGCGTACCTGCCATTTCATCCCCCAGGCCTAATCTTAGAGAAAGAAGCTGGAATATCTCGAATTCAGATTTTGCCTCACCCTGTGGAGGTATGACGGGGTTTATGGGAGATATCCAGCTATGACCAAAGCTTCCAATAAGATTTTCTTCCTCTAAGAATGTGGTGGCCGGTAAAAATAAATCCGCCACATCTGATGTGTCATTCAGGAAATGATCGATCATGACTACGAATTTCCCTTCAAAGGCCTTCTTAACAATCAAAGAGTTGGGGTTGAGGTTAACTGGGTTTCCAGATGCCACGAATATCAACTCCACAGGAGGATCGCATGTTTCCAGGATGGCCCGGCCAATTTTAGGCATGGGCAGTTTCCTAGCCTTTCCCGGGTCGTCCAATTCCACCGACTGGTCGAAGAATTCGTATTCCTCAAATCCCTGGGTCACTCCTCCCCCGGAAACTCCGATATTTCCACATATCGCGGCCAGGGCGTTCATCATATGGAAGGCCAGGTGACCGTGCCTGTACCGGTGAGCTCCCCATCCAGCCACTATACTGGAAGGTTTACCTAGGGCATAAGAGAGTGCTAATTCTTTTAATTCATTTACCGACACATCACACTTTTTAGAGAGGAATTCCAGGGAATATTTATCCAGTAATCCTTTATAGGATGTGAAATTCTTGGTATAATTCTCGATGAACTCTTTATCTTCCAGCCCTTTCTTTAGAATGATTTTTATAAGGGCCATGGCCAGGTAATGGTCTGTGCCCGGTGCCGGTTTAAGGTGGCTGTCTGCCTGTTTGGCTGTTCTGGTCTTTACCGGATCGATTACCACCAGTTTGGTTCCCTTCCTCCTGGCCTTCTTTAAAATCTTCCAGAGGTGGATGTCGGTCACCGCCGGGTTCCTCCCCCATATTATGATCAGGTCGCTGTTGAGCTGATCCAGTGGATTGTGGGGGATCTTAACTCCGTAGTCCTGTTCCAGTGCCACATGGCCTATTCCACCACATACCGTGCCGGTGGTGGTTGTCACCCCACCCAGTAAATTAAAAAACCTTTTGTTCATTGATTGAAGTGCTGTTCTGGCCCCAAATCCCTGGTAATACAGGATGGCCTGGCTTCCATGGTTTTTTATAACTTTTTTTATCTTGGAAGCTGTGATGTCCAGTGCTTCATCCCAGCTTATCTGCTCCCACTCCCCATTCCTCTTTATGAGGGGATGCAATACTCTCTGAGGACTGTAGAAGAAGTTTTCAAGGTATTTAGTGGTATTTTTACACAGGAAACCATCGGTTATTTTATGATCCGGATTTCCATGTAGTTTAACCACTCTTCCATCCTTTTCCTGGGCTATTATTGAACAAGCACCAGGGCAATCCCGGGTGCAGGCTGTAACAACAGTTTTCAAAGGGACTCCTCATCTAACATGTATTGAAAATATAAAATATTTATAATTTTTCAGTTATACAGGCCATTTACTTAATTTATAGGTTCAAAAGACACGTAGTTTTACAAAGTAACGTACCCATTTCTCTTAGGGGTTAATCCTTGAAACAGGTTTATTTTCACCCTTTTTATGGTTATAACTGACGTTGGGCATACTTCCATGCATCTATCGCACAGTTTACAGGAGTCGGGGGATTTTATGGAGATATTCCCATTTTCTATGCTGAAGACATTTGTGGGGCATGCATAAGCACATAAACTGCATTTTGAGCCTTCGCAATTTTTATAGTCTATCTTAATATAAGCCATAAGCCTATCATCACCTAAGCTTTTCTTTAACTTAAGAGATGCTCTGAGCATTCGCTGAGGGCATCTTCAACTGCACAGTCAAGTTGTATGGGTTTTATCCCTAATTTTCTAAGTTCAATGGTTGGTTCCTTACCTATTTTACTGCAAAGCACTGCCTTACAATCATTTATAAGATCGATGGATGCAATCCAGCGTTCTGTATGATTGTCTAAAGTTAGGCTGGTTTTTTCCCTTATCTCCTTAAATTTGCCTTCCTTATCCTTAATTTCGTATATCAGGAATTGATCGGCATCTGCAAAGTGTAAGTCTACCTTTTTACCATTGGTGGATGCTACTGCTATCTTCATTTATATCTCCTCCTCAGCGAACTTCTGATGATCTATTAACGTTTCTTCTAATTCTTCTTCCACTATCTCGTAACCTGCTTCGTCGTAGTAGAAGTCCAGTATGGTGTTGGTCAGCCTATCTACAAAGTCGATACCGCCTCTGTATCCCAGTGTAGATATCCTCTGAGCACCTAACCTGTCGAATATAGGGAATCCTGCTCTGAAGAGTGGGATGTTCTCTTCATCAGCGATGCTCGCACCGTAAGAATTCCCAATGAGTATATCGGTTCCTACCTTTTTGATCGCCTTGTGCATGTCGTACAGGTCACCTCCAGCTAAAGTTACTGGTGAGCATCCTTTCTCTTTACTGATGGTTTCTATGTCCTCAGTGAACCTTTTGCTCTTGGCTCCAGTGCATACTACGGTGGGTATCATTCCCATTTCACTGGTAAACAGGGTCATGGATGATACAAAGTCCGGGTCTCCGAATATGGCCACTTTCCGGTGGTAGTTGTAGGAGTGGGCGTCTACCATGGCATCCATCAATCTTCCCCGATCCCTGTCCATACTTTCCGGGATTTCAAGGTCGGCGAGCTTGCAGGCGGATCTTATGAAGCTGTCTGTGTTTTCAAGACCCAGAGGAAGGGGTCCCGATACCAGTTTGACTCCGAATTTTTTCTCCAGAAACTCACCGGCAGAATTAACATGTTTAGATAATGCGATGGTACCCAGTGAATTAGCTGTATCCTCTAATTGCTCCACAGTCGTCCCCCCGTCATATAAATTCAGGGCAGACTCAGAGAGTGGTGCATCGAGGTTTTCTGATGTATCGGTTAATATGATTCCCTCTAAGTTGAGGTCGTTGAGGATTTCCTTAACTTCCCCTACGTCTGCAGGGGACAGGAAACCGGTGATTATATTTACCTTACCGTTAGGTACGGTTGGTGCGGCTAGATTCTCAACCAGCGCCTTTATCGTCCCGTTGTATCCTTCTACATGGGATTCGGTGTAGCTGGGGGTGGATATTGAGACGATGACTGGTAATTCCTTGTCCGGGTTTGCATCTTCAAACTTCCTGATGATCCCGGCCATGTCGTCTCCTATGGTCTCGGTCAGGCAGCTGGATGCTACTGCTATGATGCTGGGTGATTGTTTCTCGGTTATGTTTTTTAGGGCCTTCATGAGGTTGTATTCACCACCATAGATCACGGTCTTCTCATTCATGCTGGTTGATGCAACCTCGATGGGCTCCCTGAAGTGTCTGGTAAGTTGGAACCTCATGTATGTGCTGCAACCCTGGGAGCCGTGGATTAAGGGCATACTATTTTTAAGACCGAGGAGGGCTTGCACGGCCCCCATGGGCTGGCACATTTTTGAGGGATTAACTACAGAAAATTTTTTATCATGGTGCATTTCAGTCATTCTTTTATCATGGTGCATACTAGTCACCCCTTAAACTGGTGGAGGTTAAATCAAAGATTGGACTTGAAACTGAGGCATCAACTTCCTTGGCAAAGCTTACGAAACCATTGAACCCGGCAAAGGCAGATATACGGTCGTGGTTGAAGTCGCAGAATGGTACTCCAAGCTTTAAAGCAATGTATTTCTCCTTAGCTCCAGATATAAGGAGGTTTGGCCTGTACTTTTTAAGTAGCCGGGCTAGCTCTGTTGAGTTGGCATCATCCACTATTATGGTACCGTCTCTAACTGCTTCTTTGATTCTTTCGTAATCTTCTCTTATTCCGTTCTTGGTTCCGGACATCATAACGCCCATGCCCAGTTCTTCGAATGCACGTACCAGAGACCAGGCTTTGTTACCTCCAACGTATAATGCAACGGTTTTACCTTGTAATCTTTCCCGGTATTCATCTGTTTTATGTTCTACTTCCGCGAGTCCTGATTCTATTATTTTCTCGGTACGCTCTATCATCTCCGGATCACCGAAGAAATCGGCGATTTCCCGCAGCGAGTTCACGGTCTGTTCCAAACCGAAGAAGTTGACTTTAATGGAGGGTATTCCGTACCTCTTCTCCATCTTCTTGGCCAGGTAGTTTGAGGACTTCTGGCACTGGACTATGTTTAGTCTGGCCCGGTGTGCCTGGGCTATCTCGTCCACGTGGGAGTCTCCGGTGATGGTGCTTATTATATTTACACCCACCTCTTCCAGGAGGGGTTTAAATCCCCAGAAATCCCCTGCTACATTGAATTCCCCTACCACATTTATATCGAAGGGTGTGGTTTTTTCGGGTTCCCTGGTCCCTATGACATAGTCCAGGAGGGCATCACAGCCTATCCAGTGTCCTTTGGTCTTATTATGGTCCTGGAAACCTTCAGATTGTACAGGTATGACTCTGCATCCGGTTACTTCCTCTGTTTTTTTGCAGACCGCCTTTATATCGTCACCGATCACACCGGCCACACAGGTGGCGTAGACGAATATGGCTCCGGGATTGTATAATTTGCGGAGCTCGATAACTGTTTCAAAGAGCTTCTTCTCACCGCCGAAGATTATGTCTTTTTCTCCCAGGTCTGTAGAACACCCTTTTTTGTAGAGGTCCTCCCGGGAGGATTTACTTCCCCTTATATCCCAGGTACAAGCGGCACAACCAATAGGCCCGTGTACCAGGTGGATGGAATCGGTTATCGGCATTAAGACGATCCTCGCCCCACCATAGACACATGTTCGCTGGGTGACCGTACCGGGCAGGCTGGCCTTATCACAGACTGGGATGGATAATCCCTCCCCTTTAACGCACATGTGTTTTTCACGTGATTTGAATGTTTCAACTATGGGTTCCAGTTTGGGTTCCATTATAAAATACCTCTAAATTCCATAATTCTTTGATAATTCATCTTTATATCTTCTCTTTTTATGGGTTACCATATCAATTCCTTTTTTTTACTGCTGTAACTTCCAGTGCTGGTGTTCATAGTAGTTTTCCAGTACTGTGTTGGTTATCAGATCTATGAGGTGTATACCACCGTTGTATCCCACTATGGGGTGTCTGTGGTATCCTACACGGTCATATACTGGGAAACCAATCCTTACCAGGGGAATTTCAGCTTCTTTAGCTATGAGTCTACCATCAGAGCTGCCGATCAAGAGATCCACCGGGTTATCTTTGAGATACACTTCCATTTGTCTTAAATCTCCCCCTACCATGGTATCTATCTCTACTCCGGTCTCTTTAGCTACTTTCCCTATATCCGGAACGAATTCCTTGTTGCTTGCTCCGGTGAGGACCAGCTGGGGTACCATGCCCAGTTCCCCCACAAATCGTGCCATTCCAGCTGTGATCTCCGGGTCTCCGTAGATGGCAACCGTACGGTCGTGGAGGTATCGGGATGATAGATCTGCCATGGAATCTATGAGCAAACCCCTCTCATCCAGGATATCATCGGTTACATCCTGGCCAGTGAGTTTTTTAAGGTTCCTGAGGAACTGATCCGTGTTTTGAACACCTATAGGAATAGGACCTAACTCCACTGGTACGTTGTACTTCTTCTCCAGGGATACGGCACCGGAACCGGCATACTTGGTCAGGGATATGGTACCGGTACTGTTTGCCGAATCAACGATTTCTTCTACGGTGGTTCCTCCCTTGGGGTAGTATGGTTTAAGTTCGGTAGCTGATGGCCGTAGGGGTGAATCGAAGGGGTCTGAGATATCGGTTAGTACGATGCCCTCGATGTCCATGAGGCCCAGTATGTGTTTTATCTCCCGGATGTCACCGGGGTTCACCATTCCCGGGATGATATTTATCTTCTCATTCGGCTCGGAAGGCTCTGCTATATGATCTATTAGAGCTTTAACCGCATTATCGTACCCTTTAAGGTGTGTTTCCACGAAACTGGGGGTGTTGATTGGTACTATCTTTATTTTTTCCGTTTTTTCTTCCCCAATTTTCTCGGCTAACTCCTTCTTAGCGGTTTTAATAAAACCGATGATATCGTCACCGATGATCTCACTGGAACAGGTGGTTATTACACCGATTAAACTGGGATTGAGCCTTATAGCCACGTTTTGAAGACCTTCTATCAGGTTTCTTCTTCCTCCAAAGACCGCTGCATCTTCGTGGAGGGATGTTACAGCGATCTCTGAAGGTTCTCTAAAATGGCGTGAAAGTGAATATCTAACGAAGGTAGAACAACCCTGAGATCCGTGGACCAGGGGGACTGCTCTTCTAATTCCAGTAACGGCATACATGGCCCCTAAGGGCTGGCAGGTTTTTAAGGGATTGATTATGGCGTTTCTTTCCTTTTCTATCAGGTTTACACAACTCATTTTTCCACCTCTTCGGCTACCTCTCCAGTTACATCGGCCACGTCTGGATCTTCAGTTTCCTGAAATTCGAGTATATTCCATACCGGATTGTATATTGCACTGTACATGTCCCTTGCAAGGTTTAAAAATCCTTCAAATCCCATATAGGGTCCATTTTCATAGGAGTGAATCAGGAGAGATGGTATTCCTAATTTATGGACCAAATATTTTTCTTTGACCCCGCCGAGAATTAGATCTATGTCATAATCCTCTATGAGTTCTTCAAGTTCCAGTGTGTTGGGATCGTCTATTACCAGTGCACCTTCTTTTACCCTATCTTTCATCTTTTCAAATCCGTCTTCGTGCTCGAACATGGATGATACGCCGGTAGTTTCCAGTCCTAGCTCATTATGGAGGGGTATGGATAAGTGGTAGCTTTTAGGCCCGCCAGAAAATATAAATACTTTTTTTCCAGTTAATTTTTTTCTGTAGAAGTCCAGTTCAGGTCCTACTTTTGCCATTCTTTTAGCTATTACTTCTTCTGCTTTATCTTCCAGGCCGAAGAATTTGGCCACGGTTCTTAAGTTCTCTGCACAGTATTCTGTGCTGAAGAAGTCTGTTTTTATGTAGGGGACACCGTATTTTTCCTCGATCATTTTTGCAATGTATGTAGATGACCTTTGACATCTTACAACACTTAATTTAGCCCTGTGCATCCAGCCTAACTCGTTATGACAGCAATCTCCAGTGAAAGTGCTTAAAATGTTTATTCCTATCTCATTAAAGTACTCTTTAAGCAACCATAGGTCTCCGTCGATGTTGTATTCTCCAATGAAGTTTATGTCATAGGGTGTTGTTGCTGGCGGCTCTGTGGTACCCACTATCTTAGCAAAAAGGGTGTCATTTCCAATCTGGTGTCCTTTTGATTGGGTTGAACCGGCAAATCCTGGTGCATTGAAGGCTATAACTGGTTTTCCTAGTTCTTCTTCCATTTCCTTGGCTACAGCATCCATGTCATCACCTATTAAACCGGTGGTACAGGTTGCATAGAGATATATGGCATTGACGAAGGGGAATTCCTTGTTAGTTTCGAGGACAGCCTGACGTAGCTTTTTCATTCCCCCGAATACCACGTCAGATTCTTGTAGATCTGTTCCGATGATGTATTTGATGTTGAAATCTTTTACTGGAAATTCGCTTCCATCCGGCAGTTCAGTGGTGGTGGGGTATCTTTTTGATCCGTAACCGTACATGGTACAGCCGATGGGTGAATGGACTACGTGTGCTACGTCCTTTATAGCCCCGGTTATAACACCCTTTGCTCCGGCAAAGGCACATCCCCTTTCGGTCATGGAACCGGGGATGGTCTTGGAGTTACATTTGGGAATGCAGTCTTCCGGATCATTGCAGTGTTTTACGTATGTGTGCTCTTTCCTTTCCGGGATTGGTTTAGAGACGTCGAAAAGTTTGTAAGGCATTATTTACTCTCCTTGATAAATTTGATAAATTTGGAAACGCGATTTTTTTTAGCATGAAGTTAATAATTTGGTGATAAATTCATTTTTTTGTGTGGTGATAAATCATCTATAAAAGTGATAAAACTATAAAATCGCTTCTTCTCCTGTTTCCTTTGTTCTTACTCTTAAAGCGTCATCAACTGGGCAGACGAATATTTTTCCGTCACCTATCTGGCCAGTGTTGTTCACTTTCATTATTGATTCAACGACTAAAGAGGCGTCCTCATCAGGCACAACCAATGATATCATCCTTTTAGGGATGTAACGCATGTTTCCCTCTTCTTCAGCAAGTTCAGGGTTTTTAACTGCGAAGTTCACCTCCCCGATAATTGCTTTCTGTTTTCCCCGGCCAAAAACTGCTTTTGCAGTCATGGATGGGAATCCAAGGGCGTCAAGCACTTCTTTTGTACGTGTGATCTTGTTAGGTCTGATAATTGCTATTACTTCTTTCATCGGATCATAATCCTTTAGTTCTAGTTCTGACAGTGTAAGCCTCTTCTACCGGGCTTATGAAGACTTTTCCATCCCCAAAGTTTCCGGTGTATGCTTTTTCATTGATGATCTCCAACACTTGGTCGGTTTTTTTGGTAGGCACTACCAGCATGAGCATCACCTTGGGCAGTTCATCGTAGTAGATGTTGTCCAGTTGAATACCCTTCTGTTTACCACGTCCTATGACATCCATTTTGGTCAAAGCTACGTATCCTGCATCTGAAAGTGTGTCTACAACTTCTTCTACCTTATCTGGCCTTAATATGGCTCTTATCATTTTCATTATGTTGTCTCCAAATGTATTGCGGATTTAGTAAATCTTCCAAAATTAATACTGTTTCAGCAAGTTCCAGGTAGTTTTGGGTTTAATCAATTAAACCGTATTTTACCACCAGGTCTTCCAGTTCATCCATGGTCATTGGTTCTGGAATTACGAAGTTGTTGTTGTTGATTATTTTTTCAGCCAGTGTTTTGTATTCCATGGCCTGATTACATTCTTCGTTGAATTCTACCACGGATTGTTTGTTGAACTCTGCTTTCTGGACTATGTTGTCCCTGGGGACGAAGTGGAGCATCTGAGTCCCTATTTTGGCACAGAAATCTTCGAGTAACTCAGCTTCACCATCCACGTTTCTGCTGTTACAGATGATTCCTCCCAGTCTTACTCCGCTTTGTTCGGCGTATTTTACCAGACCTTTACAGATGTTGTTTGCTGCGTAGAGGGCCATCATCTCACCTGAGGCAACGATATAAATTTCTGAGGCTTTACCATCTCGGATGGGCATGGCGAATCCTCCGCAAACTACGTCACCTAGAACATCGAAGAACACGAAATCCAGATCTTTTTCGTACACATCGTACATTTCCATTAAGCTTATGGCGGTGATAACCCCTCTTCCAGCGCATCCCACACCGGGTTCCGGGCCTCCTGATTCTGCACATTTGATTCCGCCGTATCCGGTTTCTATGATGTTTTCCGGTGTACAGGCTTCTTCTCCTTCTTCCCTCAGTGTATCCATCATGGTGACCTGCATTTTTCCACCGAGGATCAATCGGGTACTGTCCGCTTTGGGGTCGCAGCCGTGTATCATCACATGTTTATCATGAAAATGGGCCATGGCTGCTGCTGTATTTTGTTGTGTGGTGGATTTTCCAATTCCACCTTTACCATAAATTGCTATTTTTCTTACCATTTTAGACTCTCACTCAGTTTTTTAGAAATTTTGGACTGTTTTGAGCTATTTAAAAATCTATACCGGAAATATGTTTCCGTCTTCCGACAGTATCTTTATTGTATCTCAACCTATATAAACGTTTCTATTGAAAAAGAAAAAAAATTGGATAATAACTTAAAAAATATAATAAATACTATAGAACTGATCAATATATAAACATTTCAAACTAAAACTGTTCAAATTTTTGTGGTAAACATCACAGTTTTTTAGTTGATGGGACAATATAAGATAGAAAAGGAATATCTCACGGGTAGAATGAACCCACAATTTTTATAGTGTTCAATGAACCCAGTGCATAATTTTAATGGATTCAAACAAACCAATACATAATTTTAATGTACTGGTGACGATTACATAACTTAGAACGTGATATAATGAACCATGAAAAACTGCAAAAGTGGCATGTATGGATCATACCCGCCATAATCGCCTTTTTAATAGCCCTCATCCCCACACTGAAATTTCAGTGGCCGCTGAGCTGGGATATCATCATCCACGTACAGTACACCATGGTCTACACTAAATACGGGTTGATATTAACTGATCCCCTCTTAAATGCGCCATTCGGCCAGAAAATAGGATACCCACCCCTTTTCCATTTCCTGCTTGCCGCCCTGGGCATGATCACCAAGGTCGACTACTTCCAGATCGCACGGGCCTTACAACCTATCCTGGCCATGCTTATAGTCGCCTCAGTGAGCTATGTTGCCTGGAAATTCTACGGAACTATTGCCGGTATCTCTGCGGGATTTTTAGTACTTTCCAGTTTCCTCTTAGGCCGTATCATGCTACCCATCCCTGAGAACCTGGCCTTAATATTCCTCCCCCTATCGGTCTACCTTTACTACCGGTCCATCAGGGAAGACCTGCTTAAATACGCGATTTTCTCCGGTATCCTGTTCGTTGTTATTATCTCAACTCACATACCCGCCAGTTTCATCTTATTTTTAATTATAACCATATTCAGCCTGGTAGAATTAATAGTCTACCGTAATCTCCGTATCTTCAAGATCTACGGTGCCTTCCTATTTATACCGGCCTGCCTGGTGGTGGTGGGACTTTTATATCTCCTGATACTCCAGCCAGACGTATTGTACTCCCTTATAAACGAGGGCATTTCGGTTGCCACGGGGATAGCCACCTCCATAGCATATAATCGGCCTTTAAGCCTGGAAGGATACCTTAACCTGGGCATCATGGTACTGATATTCGGTGTTATAGGGATAGTCTTCTCTTTAAATAAAATGCGCGGAAAGACACTGGATAAATTGCCTAAAAAGGACCTGTTCATCCTCATCTGGATCATGATGATGTTCCTCTTAAGCATCACCTACCTGTTTGGTATAAACATCATATCCTATCGTTTACTGGTGTATCTTTTGATACCCCTCTCCATAATAGGTGGTTTTGGATTAAGTGAGCTCTATCGAAGGTTGAAGGCCAGTAAGCGTTTATCATCAGATAAGTTCCGGGCCAGTATACTGGTTGCCGTGTTTGGTCTGGCCATTCTAAGTGGAGTTTTAACCGTGGAAAACTCCGACTTCGGCACCTTCCAGGTGAAAAATGAGTACGGAACACTCAACATAGCCCCTCCCTCACAGTCAATGGTGGACCTGGCAAACTGGTTCAACACCAACGGGGATAAAAACAAATCCATACTTACCAACAACCTCTTCACCGGTACCTTCCTGGCCACCGTGTCCAGTATGCCCATTCACTATGGCTTCGAAGATTTCAATAAAGCCATGTCCCAGTCGGCCCTGAAGGAAGCGAAGATAGGATACCTGGTGCTGGATAAGAGATTAAGTTTTAACTCCCAGAATGAAACCCTAGAACTCATCAATGTCAAATCAGAGTTCTATCCCCTGGTGTATCTCAATAAATCCGTCTCAGAGAGTCTCCCAGAGCTTCTCCCTGATTTTGTTAAGGTGGTATATGAAAACCAGGACTATATAGTGTGCCAGGTAATGGATTGAACACTATTTACTATATTCTTTATTTCGTTATGTGAATTTCATGTTATTTTTGCGCAATTCAGACCAATTTTTTCTACATAATCAGATCATAATATATATGCAACTTACGACTATGTATATAAGGAAACTAATTTTTTTATCAACTCGTAATTAGGTATAGTAGTGAATCGATTCAAGTGAGGGTCACCAATGAAAAAAATAAGAATCATTGAAACTGCATTCCGGGATGCCCACCAGTCACTGATGGCCACCAGAATGCGAACCAGAGACATGTTACCCATAGCCGAGGAAATGGATAAAGTGGGTTATTTCTCCCTGGAGTCCTGGGGTGGTGCCACCTTCGATACCTGCATCCGCTATCTCAACGAAGACCCCTGGGAACGCCTGAGGCAGCTTAAAGAGATAGTGACCAGGACCCCCTTACAGATGCTTCTCCGCGGCCAGAACCTGGTGGGGTACAAGCATTACCCCGATGATATCGTCCGTAAATTCGTGGAAAAATCCTATGAAAATGGTATAGATGTATTCCGGATATTTGATGCCCTGAACGACATCCGAAACATGGAAATGGCCATAAAAGTAGCTAAGGAACAGGATGCACATGTTCAGGCAACCATCAGTTACACAGTAAGTCCTTATCATTCCTTAAAAAGTTACGTGGAATTCGCACAGAATTTAGAGGAATTAGGATGTGATTCGGTAGCGGTGAAGGATATGGCCGGACTCATATCACCATATGACACTTATGACTTGATCAAGGCCCTTAAAGAAGAAACCAACCTCATGGTTAACTTACACTGCCACTGTACCAGCGGTATGACTCCCATGAGTTATTACACTGCCTGTGAAGCTGGAGTTGACCTTCTGGACACTGCCATATCACCCCTCTCCTGGGGAGCGTCCCAGCCACCAACCGAAAGTATAGTGGCTGCGCTACAAAACACCCCATATGATACCGGGCTTGATTTGAAGCTCCTAAAAGAGATCAAGGAATATTTCGAGGAGATACGTAAGAAGTACAGCAGCCTCATCGATCCCATATCTGAAAAGATAGACACCGATGTTTTAATCTACCAGATCCCCGGTGGTATGCTCTCCAACTTCGTATCACAGCTTAAAGCTCAGAACGCCCTGGACCGTTATGAAGACGTGCTTAAGGAGGTCCCCAGAGTCCGGAAAGACCTGGGATACCCCCCACTGGTAACTCCAACCAGCCAGATCGTGGGGATACAAGCCGTAATGAACGTCCTCAACGGTGAAAGATACGGGAACGTGACCAAGGAAGTCAAAGATTACATCAAAGGATTCTATGGCAGACCACCCGCCCCCATCAACGAAGAAGTAGCCCATAAGATCATAGGGGATGAAGAGCGGATAACAGTAAGGCCCGCCGATCTACTGGAACCCCAGCTGGAAAAATGCCGCAGGGAAGCAGAAGAAAAAGGCATAGTTAAAAAGGAAGAAGACGTTTTAACCTACGCCCTGTACCCTCAGGTTGCAGTGAAATTCCTCCGTGGTGAAATCGAAGAAGAAGAGTTAAAACCACCAGAAGAAGCTTCAAGTAAGGAAGAACCCGCTGGGCTGCCCACCGAGTACGCAGTTGATGTGGATGGAGAAGTCTTCGATGTCAAAATCACACCAGTAGGTTATATGGAAATAGAACCCACCCAGGGCAAAGTACCCCGAGGCAACGTCGAGGGAGCGGTGAGCACCACCATGCAGGGCATGATCCTGAAGCTTAAGGTAAACCGGGGAGACCAGGTAAACGAAGGAGACGTGGTGGCCGTACTGGAGGCCATGAAGATGGAAAACGATGTCTACGCCTCACAGTCCGGGACAGTAGAACAGATCTACGTGGATGAGGGAGACACCGTTGATGCCGGTGATGTTTTGATGGTCATAAAATAGCGCGTTTTTTTATGAAATCTCCGTTGATCTCGACCAAAGGCGCTTCAAATGGAAATCAGTAACCAAACACGCCTCTAAACCTATTAGGCGCCACCATATCACTCGGATATAAAACAAAAAAATGCCTTACAGAACCCTCTCAGGAAACATGAAATCTGAAGGTTAATGGTTATAATCTTATAGCATGTTATCTCATTCTATAATCCGGCATCAGCTTGAAATATTTTAGAGCACATAAGTTACTTAAGTTTACAGATAGTTTGTAAACTATTTTTAAGAGTTTAAAACTTAATTATAAACTAAATACTCTTTCTTATTCTAATTAAAATTGTTTAAATAAACTTTTGTAAAAATCACCATATGAAATTAAGTGATAGGCGAAGCCAAGAAGGAGATTTGTAGCATATAATGCCTAAATATGAGGATTTTTTGTATTTAACTTTTAAATGAACCATAATTCTTAAAATAAGGAATTGAACGAAAGTTTTCAATTAGAATTATTAAAAAGGCTTTTAAACATGCCTTAAATAAAGAGAAAAGCTTAGTGAACGTGTATTTTTGGGATTAAAACCGTAAGATTTATAAGGAATTCCTAATTGATCATGTACACGTCCAAGAAAGGGGTTTATACAAACCCTTTGAACATTTTTGGACATGGAGGCGGTAAAATTAAACGAAAATTGATTTTTGCAGTGTTAATATTTTTGGCATTAACACTGGCATTAAGTGCAAATACTGTATCTGCAGTAAGCCAAAATCAAACCAACGCCACCGACAAAGTCCAAACCACAACACAACAAGTAAACACAGACACAAGTAATAAAACAGAGGATTCAACTGAAAAAGTTACAACCACCAATTCAACAGGGACTACATCTACGACTTCCAAGTCTAGTACCAGCTCAAAAAACACCAGTAGTTCTAACAATGAATCTCAAATTGCAGCTGGTTCTGCAGCCGGAAGCACAACCACCATCAAGGTGCTGATCTACAACGGAGCTTACGCCAGTGCTAATTGTGTTAGCGGCTTGAAAACTATTTTAAGCAACGCAAATAGCAATAATCTAGTATCAGGCGTAAAATTCACTTACACCACCACCACAAAAATCACCTCATCAATCCTATCAGGATATGATGTACTGATTATGCCCGGTGGTAGTGGAGGTTATTATTACCTGAATAGTGGTAGTATTAGTGCAAGTGCCATTAAGAGCTTTGTTGCAAATGGTGGAGGATACATAGGAATATGTGCTGGTGCTTATGCAGCTGTGGCAAGTGTGGATGGTAAATACAATGGTTGGGGAATAGCACCCAACGTAAACGCAAAAGTCGTGAGTTACGTGGGAAACTTAGCAATGCAGTTCACCTCAGCAGGAACACAACTATTAGGCCGTAGCGGTACCATCACCGTAAATCACTACAATGGTGCGGCCATGTACACCACCAGCAGCACAGCCAAAATACTAGCCACCTACGCCGACAGCAAAACTGGTTACAAAGGCTACGCAGACATAGTCAGCGACTACTACGGCGAAGGAAGATCAGTACTCCTCGGATCCCATCTGGAACTTTCACCACAGTACCCGGACATACTGGCCAAGCTCATTGCCTGGGCAGCTGACGTCAGCACAGAAAGCAGTACAACCACCGTAAGTGTAAGTCAGGTAGCCAGTGCAGCTTCTAGTGTGAAGTCGTTTATAGAGAGTAACCAGAGGTTGCCCAACTATGTGACTATTTCAGGAGAACAAGTTACAATGTCAGAATTCCTTTATCTCCTAACTACAGGGACAATTCAAGTAAACAGTGGTTCTACAACGGCAATCACAGTAAAAAATGTGGATTCAGCCACAAATTCAACAGAGAACGTTGAATCAGGTAACATTCTGAAATCAGAGTATCTAAAAATTGCAGAAAGTATACAAAACTTCATCAACACCAACGGCCGAGCACCCAACTACGCCACCACCACTCTAGGAAAAATCAGCTACGAATCACTGATATACGTATTTTCCAGGATAGTAGCTTTCTACGACGACAATAACAGATTACCCAACTATGTGTCAGTAAAATCTTGGAGCAGTCAGACAGGCGGAAGCACAACAAGCGGAAGTACCACGACTGATTCTTCTTTACAGAAGTATCTGGTGGCCACATCCAATGCCCAGTCAACCAGTTCCACCATCAAGAACTTGGCGGCTTCTATAATCTCGGGTAAAACAACGACCTATGCTAAGGCTCAGGCTATCTTCAACTGGGTGAGGGACAACGTGTCTTATTCATTCTACTACAACACACAGAAGGGTGCTCTGGGTACTTATAGCTCCAGGAGCGGTAACTGCTGTGATATGGCACATCTGGTGGTAGCACTTGCCAGAGCAGCAGGCATACCCGCCAGATATCAGTACGGAACCTGCACGTTCTCCAGCGGAACATACGGACATGTATGGGCTCAGTTATACGTAAACGGTAAATGGTATTACGCAGATGCTGTAAGTACCAGAAACACATTTGGAACCATAAATAACTGGAACCTAAACACCTACACACTATACGGTACATACGCAGAACTACCATTTTAAAATCCCCCTTTTTAATTTTTTTTTGAGTTTGTAAGAGAACAGTACCTATATTCATACATGACCAGCAACCCTTAATGGCAGGATATCAACAAAAATTGCTTATTTACTATTTCTGATGCTTTTGGAGAGTTTCAAGTCCTTTTTAAGTAAAAAACATATTTTAGCCCGTGGATCCTCATCATCATTTATCTTTTTAAATAAAGCGATATAATCTAATATTCAGTTACATCCTCAGCATTGGCCTCAATAAATGCCCTTTTCCGCCTCATACATGACTCACATACACCACAGTGTTTTTCTTCGCCCATGTAACATGAATAGCTCAGCTCAAGGGGTGCGTCTATCTCTACCCCTAATTCCACTATTTCTTTTTTAGTTTTATCTATCAGCGGTGCTTCGATTTCTATATCATAAATTGATCCAATCTCCAGAACACTGTTATAAGCATCTAGAAATTCTTTTGAGTTATCAGGAAAAGTAACTGCCTCTTCCAGGTCCCAACCAACTATTATTTTCTCAGCTCCTGAAGCTTCGGCAAATGATGTGGCTATGGCTGTAAATACCATGTTCCTGCCTGGCACCCATACTTGCCGGGCTGTTTCATCACATATCTCCTTCTGGTCCAGCTCATCCAATTCCAGTTCAGGAACCTCCACATCAGATGTTAAAGCTGAACCACCCAGATCAGCGAGCCAGGGGAGCTCAATTACCGTATGGCCTATACCTAATTTTTCGCAGATGGCCCGGGCTGATTTGATTTCCATCCGGGCGCTTCTTTGACCGTAATCGAAGGTTACCCCCTGGATATCATATTTGTCCTTAAAGTATGCGGTGGCTACTGTGGAGTCCAGTCCACCGGAGAGTACTGTGATAGCTTTTGGTTTAACCATGGATTTTTCACCTAGTATCCTTAAAAATTAATTCTTTAAAAAATTAAAAATCTAAACCTAAATAATAGCCTGCTCATCTAATATTCTCTTAAATTCCTCACTGGCCTGTTTCATCACGTTTTTAAGTGGGACTCCTGTTTTGGCAGAGATGACCTTGGCATCCTCGTACTCGGGGGCAATGCTGATTATCTCCTCACCGATGAGCCCTACTTTTATGTTTATCTGGGTTACTTCCCCGGCTATGTCCATTTCTATGGGTATGATCTTCCTCTCGGCGATGTTTCTGTGTACGTAAGGGAGTATTCTGACTCCCAATGTTCCTGTCTCCCGGATTATCGCCTCGGATACTGTTGCCGAATCTTCTGGTCTGGTTATGACTCGAAGGAGATGGCCGGGCCGGTTTTTCTTGTTGAGGGTGGGGATGATGGTTACATCCAGTGCACCGGCTTCTAACAGGTTGCTGAAGGAATGTCCCAGTACTTCACCAGATATGTTGTCCAGGTTGGTCTCTAATACAGATACCTTATCCGACCCTAGGGGTGCGTCACCGGTTAAAACCCGCAGGGTATTGGGAAAGGATAGATCCCGCCTACCTGCTCCGTAGCCTACTTTCTGGTTGACTAACATGGGATAGTAACTTAAAAACTGGTCCACCATATTCTTGAGGAGTGCGGCACCGGTGGGTGTGGTGAGCTCGAAGTCCACCGGACCTCCGAAGGTGGGGACTCCCTTGAGTATTTCCAGAGTTGCCGGCGCAGGGACGCTTATGGGACCATGGCTTGATTCTACCCTTCCCCCACCCAGTGCTACAGGCATTCCATAAGTTTTCTGGGTGTGTAACTGCA
This sequence comes from Methanobacterium sp. PtaU1.Bin097, assembly GCA_002067325.1. Lineage (GTDB taxonomy): Archaea > Methanobacteriota > Methanobacteria > Methanobacteriales > Methanobacteriaceae > Methanobacterium_A. The sequence continues at coordinate 24,268 of MVQY01000165.1, read as the reverse complement.
GCTGGTGGAAGCAGTAAACCGCCCCCATTACATCAGCCACAGCATCTGCCGCTCCCACTTCATGGAAATGGACTTTATCCAGGCTGATCCCATGAACACTGGATTCAGCTTCTGCCAGTGTTTTAAAAATATTATTGGCCAGTTCCAGCATCTCTGGTGTGACACTTTCATGTGTTATACTGTTCAATCGTCCCCTGAGTTCTTCATATTTTATGGGTTCTGCATCCTGACATTTCACATCCACATAGGTGGCGGTGATCCCTGATTTACTCGTCTTGCCTATATCAACATTTATCTCCCCAAAGAAGGATGCGTAATATTCCATGATATCCTGGACTTCTTCTTTTCTTACGCCCAGGTCTATCATCGCTCCTACCAGCATGTTTCCAGCGATTCCTGCGTTTTGGGGGTCTATAACCATTATCATAATTATTTTTCTCCAAAATTTTCTCAGATAGTTTGTTTTTCTATTAATTTTTTTCTGGAAATCTTTTTACAGATGTTTAATCTCTTATTCTATTATAAACTCGCAGTAGTCGTCTCCAGTGGCGTAGCACTTTGTCTCTGTAACTTTCCGTGGTTTCTTGTAATGGGCGGAAAACAGTGCTTTCAGGAGGCCGGTGTCGAATGCACAGGCGGTTTTACCCAAAAATGGCAGTCCTTTACATTCGAAGCAGTCGTAAACATTTATCACCAGTGGTTCTATACTTTTAACTTCCACCCGTCCCAGCTGGTGTGACTTCCAGAATCGGGCTATGTTTTCCATGAATTTGGTCTCATCGGGATCCTCTAGGGACGGGTACAATGTTTCTCCTACTTGAACCCCGGCATCATGTAATATGGGGTCCACACTGAGCCCCTGGCTTATTAAAGAGACTCTTATGGTTTGAAATAGTAGGCGGAAGAATTCGAAGGGGCTGCCATCGCTTTCCAGGTAAGTTTGAACGTATTGTTTTAAATCCTCTTTGAAGAGTTTTTCCCGGGATAGTTCGCCTAGATACTCTGATTTTATGGAGAATATTTTCTTACGGGCGTCCTCTGGATCTGGTCTGGAATCTATTATCCCCTCATCATACAGCTTCTTGAGGTGTTCTGATATGGTGGATTTGGCTTTACCAGATAGTTCCACTATTTCATCGAATTTCCTTTCCTTCTCACGAAGAAGAGATAATATTTTTATTCTTATGGGGCTATCTATCACATACAATCCCTTTGGAGTGGAAAATAGCTCTATCTGGTATTTGCTGTCTTGATCTTCATCCATAAGTCTCACAATATTTTTATGATTTCCGGCACATAATATAGTAAAGTACAGTTTAATTCTTTCTTAATACCGTAACATATAAATACTCTTGTTCGGAGAATATAGAACATTCGGAATTAACCGAACAAAAAGGTGATCTTTTATGAAATACAGATGTTTGGTATGCGACTACATATATGACCCAGAAAAAGGAGACCCTGACTCTGGTATAGAGCCAGGAACAGAGTTTGAAGACCTGCCAGATGACTGGCTATGCCCTGTTTGTGGAGTGGGCAAGGAACAATTCGCCCCAGTGACTGAAGAGGAAGAAAAAGCCCTTAAAGAAGAGGAAAAGAAAGCCCTGGACATGTTCTGTTACCAGTGCTCCCAAACAGCCAAGGGCACCGGCTGCACAGTCATAGGTGTATGTGGTAAACAGCCTACCGTAGCCAGGTTACAGGACAACCTGCTATTTGCAATCAAGGGGATATCAGCATATCTCTACCACGCCCGGGAATTAGGGTACACCGACCCGGAAATCGACGCTTTCCTGGAGAGAGGATTCTATTCCACCCTCACCAACGTCAACTTCGATGCACCGGACTTCATCAAACTGGCACTGGAAGCCGGAGAGATGAACATCAAAACCATGCAGCTACTTAAAAAAGCCCACATCGAAACCTACGGCGAACCAGTACCCACCGAAGTACCCATCGGGGCCAAAAAAGGCCACGCCATAATCGTGACCGGGCACAGCATGAAAGCACTTGCTGAACTCCTCAAACAAACAGAGGGCAAAGGAATTAACATTTACACCCATTCAGAGATGCTCCCTGCCCACGGCTACCCAGGACTCCACAAATACCCCCACCTGGTAGGCCAGTTAGGAAAAGCCTGGTTCGATCAAAAGAAAACCTTCGCCAAATACCCGGCGGCCATCCTGGCCACCAGTAACTGTGTCTTACTACCAACCGATGAATATAAAGACAGGTTATTTACCTCTGGAGTGGCCATGATACCAGATACCACCCACATCGAGGACTACGACTTCACACCCCTGATAGAGAAGGCATTATCCCTCCCGGAACTCCCGGAAGAACCAGGAGAACCAGTGCTGACCACTGGATTTGGAGCAAGCACCATCCTCTCTCTTAAGGATAAAATCAAGGAACTGGTGGAAGCAGGTAAAATAAGGAGGTTCTTCCTGGTTGGTGGATGCGACTCACCACTGCCCCAGGCCAAATATTACACGGAATTTGTAGAGAAACTACCGGAAGACACCGTCGTACTGACCCTGGCCTGTGGAAAATACCGGTTCAACGACCTGGACATGGGAGATATAGAAGGAGTACCCCGACTGATAGACCTGGGACAGTGTAACGATGCCATCGTAGGCATAGATGTGGTAGCAGCACTATCAGAACTCTTCGGTCTGGAGATAAATGAACTACCACTGACCTTCGTCTTAAGCTGGATGGAACAGAAGGCAGCAGCTATACTATGGAGCCTGCTATCCCTGGATATCAAGGGAATGTACATAGGCCCCATACTACCGGGATGGGCTAACGAAGACATCATCAATTATCTGGTCTCAAACTACGACCTGAAACCAATCAGCGACCCAGAAAAGGATATCAAGGAAATACTGGGATAACTCTTATCCCTCCTAATTTCTTTTTTTTTAGGGTAAACTTTCCCACCAAAAACTTTTTTTAAATCCAAATGGAGGAATATCTATGGCCAAGGAAGTAGACGAAGATAAAGCATTCGAACAGGAACTCAAGGGTAGAATGGGATGGAAATGCTCCTGTTCCCTGGATATCGTAGATAAGAAGTCATCACTAGTTGAAGTTACCTGTAAAAATTGTGGAAAGACCTTTAAGACAAATATGGATAAAGATCTATGTTTTGATTGTGAAAAAACTGGGCGAAAATGAAATTTTAATGAAAAAATAAGTTTTAAACACCAATTTTTTTAAAACACAGAAATTTTTTGGAATTTTTTAAAAACATAGATTTTTTTTGAATTCTCACTATTTTTTAATCGAACACCTTTTTATCCTTGTTCCCCTTATTTCCGGATTTAACAACTATTTTACGTATGGGGACCTGCAGGATAGTAAATTTTTCCCCCTCTAATTCTTTCATTATCTGATCCGTCATCTGGTCTACTAATTCTTCGTCTACCACTGAACAAATTAAAACTGCGGGAGTAGCAAATTTATGAACCATTCCAATAGCTGATTTGGGATCTTCCTTGATGGAGAAGCCCTTCCAGTCATCAGGGGACATCCCCTTATATTCCAGGATGTAAAAACCAGTGATACCAGCATCGGTTAGGGCGTTCATTGCCTTACCCAGATTTTCCATCTCAACAAAGACCCTAAGATGTACTTTCATAAAAAACCACCTGTACTAAAACCACCTAACTATATATTGGTATTATTCTTCATATTAATTATAGATATTGGTGATGCAATGGAAACTGAAACCTGCCTGAACGACGTCTTTATTACTATCAAGGATGATACTCTGATTATTGAAAGGGAAAAAGGATTATTATCCCTGGGAACTTCAGATCTGAGCGGTGGCCTGGGGATGATTAAGTCCATTGTAATAGGCGGCTTAAAATCCCCTGAGGACTCCTCTCCTTCCAGTTTAGATGAAGGTCAAAAGGGTCCTAGTAATTTTTTAGAGGGGGGTGAAGCCTTAGAACCCGCCGCAGTTACCATTGGTAGTTTTAATATAGCCAGTAGCGTTAATGTAACCAATGATAAGGTAACCGCCCTGGTTATGTACGATGAGAGTATTGGTTTACCGGCCTGTGTCACTGTGCTGGTGGATGAAGACCTGGACGAACCAGCACTTCTAGAACTCTTTAAAGCAGCCGTGGAAGGGAAGAATGCTGCTTTATGGGATCTGGGTATGATTAACGGTTTATCTTTAGATTTATTCGATTCAGGAAATTATGATTCTATTTTAGTTGCCTGCACTGGTTTTGGTAGTTCGAAAACAGGTGAAGAAGCCGATGTTCTGCGTTCAACCGTTGGAACATGTGTCCGGGAAGCCACAGAGAAGTTGCTTGAGAATTTCGGATACCCCCGGGATGTGCTGGGTTACATGGAAACTGTGGGGGTTACCGTGGAAGATCTGGTATATGCTGGGATGCAGCTCTGTGTAGGGGTGGATGAAACCCCCGAACTTTATGATACTCTCCGAAAACAGTTACTAAAATCTTTAGAGGATATAAATGTGGTTTCTCTCATCATGGCCGGTATCAGACTAGAAGAAGATTATGCCCGGCACCGGGTGCGTGGTGTGGACGTGGACGATGACCCGGCCTATCTCTACTCGGATGAAGTCCTGGGAATGGCAGTGGCCAATCAGATCGCCGGTACCAAGGCTGTATTTAATTTTAAAAGATATGATGAGGAAAAACCAGGCATAATAGGGGTGCTTGGTCCGGTGCTTGATGATGTATTCGCCGGACTGGTGGCTGGTTGCATGTCCAAGATATTTGAGGAGTGAAGATGGCCAGAAACGAGTTAAGGGTGGATAAAACCAGATCCTCTAAGAGTAGTGTTAGAGGATTCCTGGGTTTGGTATCCTTCTCTACAATACTACCCCTTAATATTCATACCACCATCGAGGAAATGGCCAGGTTCACCTGGCTATGGCCGATCATCGGTGGCTTCATTGGAATACTGGTGGGTCTACTTGGTTACGTAACCATGGATCTAATCACCATATCCCAACTGGTAGCCGCGGCCATTATTTACAGTTTCGCCATCTGGTTTACTGGTTTCCATCACCTGGACGGTCTGGTGGACTTCGGCGACGCAGTGATGGCCCATGGTGATCCGGAAAAAAGGATACAGATAATGCGGGATGCAAGGGTCGGCACCGGGGGAATAGCTTACCTTTTTATAGTGGCTATTATAACCTTCGCATCCATTGCATCAGCTCCTGTAGGCCTTATATTCTTCATATTACTGGTATCTGAAGTATCAGCTAAACTGGGACTCCTCACCTGCTCCACTTTCACAGCACCATATCCAAACGGCACCGGTAGGTACTTCATAGAAGCCATGAACTCCAAGATGTTGCTTTTATCCTTAATTATAACCCTTATCATTGGATACCTGGTCCTGAACATCACAGGGATAATAGGGATAGTAGGTGGGTTACTCGGTGGGCTTATAATGGCCGGTGTTGTCCGGAAGAAATTCAACTACGCTACTGGAGATATCCTGGGAGCTTCCAATGAGATATCCCGGATGATCGCCCTGGTTTTAATGGTAGGCTATATGAGTGTGATTTAATATTGAATTTAATACTGGTTTAACGGCAATTTAATTTAACCACGTGATAGAATGACTAAAATTAAAGTTTTAAGACTGGACCACCGCAGAAGAAGGGACGCCCGGATAACCACCCATGTCTGTTTAACAGGAAGAGCATTCGGCGCGTCTGAAGTTATCTTAAGCGGAGATAAAGATATTAAACTCATGGAAAACGTTGCCGATGTGACGGAGCGCTGGGGAGGGGATTTTGCAGTTAGTTACCGGAAGAACTGGGATAACCTGTTGGATGAGTGGAAGAAGAACGATGGCCAGGTAGTCCACCTCACCATGTACGGTGAACAGGTTCAGGATGTTGTAGATGATATAAGGAGTTCAGATAAGGATAAGCTGGTAGTGGTGGGTGGTTCCCGGGTGCCCGGCAAGGTGTACAGGGAAGCCGACTGGAACGTTTCAGTAACCACCCAGCCCCACTCAGAAGTTTCGGCCCTGGCTATTTTTCTACACCTGTACTTCCAGGGGAAGGAACTCGGTAAGGAATTTGAGGGCGGTAAATTGAAAGTGGTGCCCAGTTCCCATGGAAAAAAGATTATAGAAAAATAAACAGGTGTTCTTAAGGCATTTTTTCCTTATTTAATTAATTTTTCTTTTATTAAGGCTTTTTTAAATGGAATTTTCTAACCTATTTTTCGAAATATTTAACAGAAAACATCAACTTAATTGTTATTGGGTGAGATAAGCCCCAATAAAATAATTCTTAAAGTTTTTATCAAAAAAAACAAAAAGAGGGATAAAAATATGGGAAACCCGTTAGGAGATATTAAAGGAAAAGTAAAAGAAAAAGGAGGAGAATTAAAGGGTAAAGCCAAAGAAACAAGCGGAGAACTAAAAGGAAAAGCTAAAGAAGCAGGAGGAGAACTAAAAGGAAAAACAAAGGAAATGGAGGGAAAAGTGAAAGGAAAAGAAAAAGAAGGTTAAGCTAAACAACAGAAAATGAAGATAGAGTGCAATTCAATTTAGAATAAAATCCATTAAGTCAGGGTGCAAACGCGTGTATCCTGACTCCAATTTTCAGGTGAAAAAGAGATGGAAAAACAGAACGATAACGACATATTATCCCCCAAGGAGATAAAGAAGAAAATAAATAAAAAAGAGAAAAAGAAAGCAAAAAAGGATATAGAAGGTAAAAGAAGTAGCGTACTTACCTTTGAAGGTAAAAAATCTGAAAATGAGTGAAGATATTCCATACTCTCTATAATTTCATTCTAATTATCTTATCATCCCCTCCCTGGGGAAGACCTCTGCCATCCCGGTTGGAAGTGCTGATGTAGAGGAAACCGTCATGCACTACCACGTCCCTTATTCTGCCCAAGTTATTTATCAGGATGCTTTCATCGGTGATGCTTTCGCCATCGGCAGAAAGAGTTAGAATCCTTAATTGACTACCCCTCAGTCCTGCGACATACAAACGGTTCTCAAAGAAGGCTATTCCGCTGGGTGCCAGGGTGAAGTCGGTGTACACCCGTGTTGGGCTTATGTATCCGGACCTGTTTTCATCGCCCTGTACTGTGGGCCATCCGAAGTTTCCCCCGGGTGTTATGATGTTTATTTCATCGTTCATGGTGGATCCGTGTTCTGATGCGTATAAAAATCCGTTGGCAGGGTTCCAGGTTATACCCTGGGGGTCCCGGTTTCCATAGGAATACACGTAGTTACCGAAGGGGTTGTCGCTGGGAACTGTCCCATCCGGGTTCAGACGTAAGATTTTCCCGCCGGTGGAGTTTACATCCTGGGCCAGGCTATCAACACCAGCTTCGCCAGTAGTGGCATATAATTTGCCGTCTGGACCGAATTTCAAACGGCCCCCGTTATGTATGGGGCCTCCCGGGATGTCATCGAGAAGTACGGTTTCACCAGTAAGTGTTCCGTCCAGTACAAATCGAGATATCCTATTTACACCACCCTCATGGGTGTAATACAGGTATATGTACCTATTTTCGGTGAAATTAGGGTCTACAGCCACTCCGAGTAGTCCTGACTCAGATACTTGGCTTACACTTATATCCGCCACCTTAACCACATCACCGTTTTCATAGAGAAGATTGACCCTTCCCACTCTCTCTGTGAAGATCATGGTACCGTTGGGGAGGAAATCCATAGCCCAGGGCACCTCCAGGTTCTCTGCAAGTATGGTGGTCTCACCCTGCTGTGCTGTCTGTGGGGCTGGCTGGATAAATAAAAATATCAAACCGGCCAGGATGAGAATGGCCACTATGACCACCAGGAGGATGTTCCGTTTTTTCATTTTACCTAGATATTATTTGTCATTCGTGCCACTTATTTTTTATAGTTAAAGACTCCCATTTTAGCGAAAAATAAATTCAGTGTTAAAACAAATAGATCAAGAGGAGATGTTTAAAGTAGGGGATGTTTATATGTTCATGTGGAAATGGGGTGTTCTAGCATGTTGAAGATAATTAAAAACATAGTTCTACAGGATCGTCTGACCAAGATAAGAAACAAAGACATAGATTGTGTAGATTTTAAGGCAGGGTTAGTTGAGATGGGCCGGTATATGGCCTATGAATTCCAGTCCACCATGGACATAGAGGAAGTCACCGTGGAAACCCCACTGGAGACTGCTAAGGGGATAAAAATCACAGACATCAATGATGTAGTGGTGGTAACCATTTTAAGGGCGGCAATCCCCATGGTAGAGGGGGTTATGAGCGTTTTTATGGAAGCTGAATGCGGCATCGTGGGAGTCACCAGGGATAAGGAAGCACCATACGAGGCCCAGGTGGGCTACATCCGGATACCGGAGATAAATGATAAAATCGTTCTACTCACGGATCCCATGCTGGCCACTGGCAACACCATGCACACCACCATCAGTGAAATAGAAAGACACGGAACTCCCCGGAGAATAGCTATTTTAAATATCATCGCCACCGAAGAAGGGGTGGGTAAGGTCCTGGAAAACCACTCTGAGGTGGAGATATACACCTGTTCCATTGAAAATAAGCTGGTAGACGGGTACATCATCCCTGGCCTGGGTGATGCTGGAGATATCGCTTTTGGTAAGCCTACAGATATTTAGGTGAAAGTTAATTAAAGGGCCCCCCCTGGATCGGAAAACAATTCCAAGGGGGGTTTAATCTACCTCTAAATTGGGGGGTGAATTGACTGAAATTTAGTCAAGATAAGCTTCTTTGAGTATTATATATATCCTTTTTAATGCCCTTTTCATCCTTAAAAAAACCATGCCTATATTTGCTTCTGAATCTAATGAACATACAAGCGCTACTTGTGATGACCCCATAATTATTATCTGTATCTTGTCTCCAGTTATTAAAAGACGTTTTAGATCATCATTACCAATATCTTTAAGGGTTTTTTTACCAATTTCTATTAATGATGCAGACATAGCAGCTATTCTATGGTTTTTCATGATCGGATTACTTGAAGTTAGTATTAAGCCGTCTTTTCTGATAACATATGATTCTATGATATCCGTATGTTTATGCATCTCTTCAAGAGTTTCTGTTATCTGTTCAGAGATTGGTTTCATCGTATCACTGTATGTTAACTAACTTAACCATGAATTCTTTCACTGCCTTTTTAAGTATCACTCTGATCATACCAATATTAGCATTATTTTCTGTTAATACTATTACAACATGCTCCTTTCCAAATTCTTCTATAATGATTTTTCCAAAATCGGTTTCAATCATTAGCTGCTCCAAATTTCCATAATTAATACTTCTCGTCATTTCTCTAACGGCTCCAAGCGCTGCAACTGTACTTGCACTTAAAATAGAAGTATTTTTATCGATTTTACCAACAGGAATTCCATCTAATCCAGCTACAATCGAATCTTTAACACCATTTATTCTATTTATAGATGTAAGAGCCTCTTTAAAAGATGTATTAGTTTTCATCCGTCTCCCTTGTATTTTTAAACTATATTTTTTTCTGCGATGGTCTGTATCAAACTATCCAGAACATTTACAAGATTCTGATTTATTATTGCTGATGTGTTAATTACAGGGATTTCATCAGAAATATCCAGTTCTTTTCTAACATTCGTGGGTTCAAGGCTACATATATCATTTTTATTCACGGCAATCACATATGGTACATCATAATTAAGAATAAACTTAATAAGTTCATGATCCACAGGTGTTATTCCTACAGTAGAATCAATTAACAGTATAGCACCATCCATCCCTGTTGCCAGTGTGTCCCACATAAAAGAAAATCTTCTATGACCCGGACTTGCAAATAAATGAATTAAAAAGTTTCCCTGTTCCATCTGGACAAAATCAAAACTGGTGGTGATATTCTCATATTCACCCTTAAGAAACAGTTTCTGACCGCTTAATTTCTCAACGAACGTTGTCTTCCCGGCATTTAGAGCACCAAAAACCACCACCTTAAGCATGTCCTCTGACATTATTATCCAGCACCTCTTAATAGACAAATCAAAGTGTTCTTGGCTTTAAAAACCTTTTAGAGATATTTTGCAGTTTAAATCTTCTCGTTTTATATCATCAATTATATATGGATTCCCAAGCACATCTTCCATCATGGCAATGGCTGCTAAAGCATATGGACATCCTGCAGAACGAGGAACGTCGTTTTCCTCCAAATAATCAGTGTAATCATGTATTTTACAATTACAAACATCCATATCAACCATTTCATCTCCAACAGTGTAATTTATGCCATCTGCAGATTGGTAGACTTCGGTGAGAAATTTTTCAAAACTTTTCATGGCTGTTTGTGGACTGGTTTTATCTATTTCTTCTCCAATAAGACCAGCTCTCATGTTCATTAAATTCCATAGATCCTCTCCAAACGCCCTGGAAACTCCCCCAGATCCTTCACCAGATACCCTCCACATGCTGGTGGTAAATCCCTTGAGTACTCCAATAATTAAAGTGTATAATGGATTTTCAAGCGGATTTTTTTTATTCTCTGTCATTAAATTCCCTCCCTAAACATAACTCATCTATTTAATTGAGATTTAAAAATTAGTAATCCAGTATTGTTCATTTATCCAGATCAAAACTTCTTAAGGACTATTTGACTGTTTGCATCCTTAGATTCTATACTGTCAATGACAAAAGGCTCTCCTGTAACTTCTTCCATCATAGCCATGCTTAGTAAAGCTAATGGACATCCAACAGAACGAGGAACGTCATTTTCCTCCAAATAGTCGGTGTAATTATGAACTTTGCAATTTTTAACTGTCATTTCCACATTATCATCATTTACATTAAAATCTATGCTGTCCGCCACATTAAAACGATTAACCAGATAATTCTCACAAAATTCCGCCGCTTTCTGTGGACTGCTCGTATCCCTATTCTCTCCAAGCATGTCTGCCCCTACTTTAACCAGATACCATAAATCTTCTCCGAAAGCTCTAGTAACTCCTCCTGAACCTTCTCCAGACACTTTCCAGAGGCCTTTAGTAAATCCCATTAATGCTGCTGCAAATACAACGGTCATAGGATCCGAATGTTCTTGGAGCAGTGTTACCACTGCATTATTCTCCATATCTGTTTCTGCCATTTTATAAACTCCTTAATTCAGGGCTATTTAGCCATTGCTTCCTTCACCATATATGCTGTCCTTTCCAGTTCCAGTAATGCCAGACCAAGATTCACGTTTCCTGGAGAAAGAGCCGCTAATATAGCTTTTTCACCAGCATAAGACAATATAGCTTTTCCTGTAGCCCCATCAATAACCACCTGATTTAAATCCCCTCTTTCAAGCTCATCACATGTTCTTTGAGAGGTACCAACCATAGCTGCCGCCATAGCTGCTAATCTCTTATCATCAGTCTCTTTAGGCATTACAGAAGAAATCATTAGACCATCTGGCCGTAGCACTGCAACCCCACTAATATCTCCAGGAGCTCTCTCCAAAAGTTCATTTAAAATGTCTCCAACATCTTCTTTAATTCCCATATTAAGTCCTCCAATCTCTTTCTAATTTTTTCCCGCTTATTGTTTTTAATTTTTGATTTACAGTACAAGAAGATGGATTTATTAAATTCCATGTTCTTAAATCTGGTTTGAATTAAGAATAAGAAATATTTATCTTAAATGCAGAACAGTGTAATAATTTATTTATGTTTGTGTGCATTTGCATTAATAATATAAATAAACAAAAAAATGATTAAATTATTATCAGATACATTCCTTTTGAAGCCTTAATATCTATAGAATACTATTCTATTAGAATATAAACTGCTAATATACACTAAACACAAAAAAAGAATATAGAAAAATTTTTAAACTCAATCCAAAGTATCACTAGCTTTTAATCTTTAATTATAAGAATTATTTCATTTTTAAAGGAGTAAAGTGATTATAATGGCCCAAAAATCCAATAAACGAGTGACAGTATCCTTACCTTACGATCTGGATCTAGAATTCAGGGGATTGGCCTCTAAAAAATTCAAATTTGAAAAAGGATGGTACAGTAAAGCAATGGTAGATGCCATAAGGATATGGATGATATACAATGAAAACACGCTATTAAAAGAGGGAATAAGTAAATTATCCCATTTTGCAGGCAAAACAATGTGGAATAACTTGAAAGAAAATTCAGTCAGGAATTTAGAATTCAAATCAAATCAAGAGATTTTAAATCATGTTTTAAACTATTTCAACAATGAATCACCATATATCCAAAATTTAGATTACAGAATTTATGAACAGAATATAAAAATTTGTGTTGATTGTCCATGTATAACAGAAAAAAATGAAGATTTCATGTTAGAAGATCTGATATATAAATATCTCCAGCCCATTTCCCTTGCTAGCCGAGCTGGGATTGAAGATATCACAGGCAATACATATAAATTAAGCAAAGTTAAAATAGGTAGTCTTAACAAGATATACTTAAAAAAAATAGATGATATTTCCCGATCTATTTAAAAAGTACCTGATATTCAAGCACCACCCCATATAAACCTCCAAATAATATGAAAAGTTAATTAATAGTTTTACTCCTGGCGGCGGCCACAATTGCCGGGATTCCATCTACTTCCAACTGGTGAATGGCCTCCATACCCTCTTCAGGGAAGGCAACCACTTTTTTTGAGATCACCCTGCTTGAAAGGAGAGCTGCAGCTGGTGGGGTGACCACGAAAACTGAACCAAACCTCGAAAGAGCGTCAACTGTCTCTTGATCCAATGATCCCTTACCTATATGCATTTTAACTCCAGATTTAGATAGATATTCCATGCTACCTTCTATTTCAACCTTGTTGCTGGTAGTGGGGGATATTCCGGCTTCACTGACTGCGGTGTGCATGAAGGCCGAGCCTGCAAGTTCCAGTGGATTTTTACCCTCCTTTATAAGTTCCACCAGCCTGGGTAGTGCCGCGTCTCTTCCAGTGAATAATTTACCGTACAACTGGATTTTATCTCCTACCTGAAGGTTAACTGGTTCTTCCAGGGGTAGTTGAATCTTTTTTATCATTTTATCCTTATTAAGGGCCTGGATCTTTTTATTAAGTTGGATCCCTTATTAAGCATTGATTTTGTATCTTTTTATTAATCCGAGTTTTCAATACCGGATATCCTTAAGATCCTCTAAAAAGGCCCTGATATGTTCCTCTTTCACGTGGGGCATTACTATGATCCTCACAGACTTGGGATGGGAAGCTATGGATACGGCCCATCCTTTCTCATCCAGGAGTTTTGCTATGTCGCAGGGGGCTATTCCTTCCCCAGTGAATGCCACGATATTTAATTGGGGTTCTGTGATCAGTTGGAAACCTGTGTCTTTTATTCCCTGGGCGAGGAGTTTGGTTAGCTCCATACATCTGCTTGCTATCTTCTGGTATCCTTCAGAGCCCAGGTGTTTAAGTAAAGCCCAGGTTGCTGCGGTGGATGCTCCGGTACGGGTGCCTACTATGGTGGATTGGTTCTCTTCAGTTAAGTAGGGGGTTTCCACGCTCATGACGTCCAGGTAGCTTTTATCCCGGAAGAGGATTCCCCCGGTGGGTATGGGTGCCAGTCCCATCTTATGGGGATCTATGGTTACCGAACAAACTCCCGGGAGGGAGAAATCAAATTTAGGAAGATCATAACCTACCTGGTTTAAGAAGGGGATTGAAAATCCGCCGAATGCCGCGTCCACATGGAGGAATATTTCCCTCTCCAAGCAGATGTCTGAGAGCTCTTCTATGGGGTCTATCTTCCCTAACTCTGTGGTCCCGGCTATACCAACTACAGCTACGGTTTTATCCGAGATCAGCTCTTTTACCGAGTTGATATCCACACGATATTGGCTATCAAGCTGGGCTTCCCTCATCTTGAGGCACAGTATATCTGCTGCTTTTTTGAAGGAGAAGTGCGCTGATTTGGGGACTATTATCTCTGGATCTTTTATTCTGCGCATGTTCCGGGCGGCTCTCATGGCCATTATATTGGCTTCGGTTCCACCCGTGATTACATGGCCATAGACATTGTTTTTCCCCAGTAATTGGCCGAGTGTGGCTATGACTTCGTTTTCCATGGTCTTGGTACCCTGGAAAAGTCCGGGGTCTCCCAGGTTGGATTCCAGAAACATGTGGTAGGCCTTGAGCCCCACTTCATGGGGGCAGGTGCACATGGATCCCAGGATCCTGCCTGATCTATGGGTCATATCTCGTTTTTTGTAGTTTCTGAGTAATTCGAATACTCTGTCCTTGGTAATTCCTTTCTCTTCCATGTTGTATGCCTTTAAAAAGTAGATGTTTTAGCTTGTAGATAAAAAGAATGTAAAAAAATTAAAAAAAATTAATTTGTTATCCCATTTTATTCCTGTATTATCTTCCGAGCGGCTTTTAGGAGCAGTTTCTTCTCCACACGGGCCACTACTTCCCTTACGGTTGCCACGGCATCGGTATTGGCGGATACTGAGGTGATTCCCAGTTCCACCAGTTTCTCTACCACGGAGGGCATGCTTCCTGCCTGTCCGCAGATACTGGTTTTAACCCCAGCCTTGTTGCACTCGTTGATAACCCTTTCGATGAGTTTTAATACTGCGGGGTGTTTTTCTGTGTAGAGGCCGGCTACGTTTTCGTTGTTTCGATCGATGGCCAGTGTGTACTGGGTTAAATCGTTGGTTCCGAAGCTTACGAAGTCCAGTCCTTCGGCTATGAAGTCCTCTATGATCATGGCTGCGGCGGGTGTCTCCACCATCACACCGAATTCTATGTTTTTCTGGGGCTTTAAACCGACTTCCCGGGCTATTTCCTTGGCCTTCTTGAGTTCGTCGGGGTGCTGCACCAATGGGAGCATGATCCCTATGTTGGTGTATCCCTGTTCATGCAGCTTCTTTATGGCCTTGAACTCTGCTTTGAGGATTTCTGGTTCGTCCAGTTCCCTCCTTATACCCCTCCATCCCAGCATGGGGTTGTGTTCGTATGGTTCGCCTTCACCACCTTTGAGGGATTTGAATTCATCGGTTGGTGCATCCAGGGTTCTGTACCATACTGATTTGGGGTAGAATGCATCGGCCACTTTCAAGATGTTCTCCACCAGGACCTTGATGAGTTCGTCCTCGTTACCTTCCACTATGAATTTCTTAGGGTGTACGCCAGTGGTGAGCATCATGTGTTCTGTCCGGAGGAGTCCTACTCCATCAGCTCCTGTCTCTGATGCTTTTTTAGCTGCCTCGGGCATGCTCACGTTTACTTTCACTTCGGTTACAGTTAAGATTGACTGTTGGACAATGGTAGGTCCTGCTGTTTCCACTTCTTTTATAGGGGCTTCTTCTATGATTTTACCTTCGTATATCAGTCCCTTGTTACCGTCCAGGGTGACCACTGAGTTTTCTTTGAGGATTTTGGTGGCGTCTCCGGTTCCCACCACACAGGGTATTCCCAGTTCCCTGGATACTATGGCTGCATGGCAGGTTACTCCACCTTCATCGGTTATTATTCCATTGGCCCTTTTCATGGCCGGGACCATGTCCGGGGTGGTCATCACTGTTACGAGTATATCTCCTTTCTGGATTTTGTCCAGTTCATCGGTGTCTTTGATTATCTTTACTTTTCCTGATGCCAGTCCTGGGCTTGCCCCCAGTCCCTTGGTGATAATTACTCTTTCAGCTTCTTCACCGCCTTCTTCTTCTCCGGCTATCTTGCCCAGTGTGGTTACTGGTCTTGATTGTAACATGAACACTTTACCAGATTCTATGGCCCATTCCGTGTCCTGGGGGAAGTCGTAGTGTTCCTGGATCCTTATACCTAACTCCGTAAGTTGGGCTATTTCCTCATCATCCAGGACCTTCTTCCTTTTAAGGTCGTCTGGAACGGGTATCTTCACTGTCCGGCCTGCTTCCGGGTCCTTCTGGAACATGATGTTCTTCTCGCTTACCTGGTAGTCCAGTATTTCTCCGTTTGCTTTATCCACCCATATGGTGTCTGGAGTTACTGTTCCAGAGACTACTGCCTCCCCCAGGCCCCAGGCAGCTTCGATGAGTATTTTCTCCTCACCAGTGGAGGGGTGTACCGTGAACATCACACCTGCCTTTTCTGCTTCCACCATCTCCTGGACCACCACTGCGATGTAAACCTTAGAGTGGTCGAAGTTGTTTTCTTCCCGGTAGAATATGGCCCGGGCTCCGAAGAGTGATGCCCAGCATTTGCGGACATATTTCAGGAGATCGGCTTCGCCTTTAACGTTGAGGTAGGTGTCCTGCTGCCCGGCGAAGGATGCTTCCGGCAGATCCTCTGCTGTGGCTGATGATCTTACCGCCACAAAAGCGTTTTCCTTGCCGATCTTGCGACATAAAGCATTGTAAGCTTCTATTATAACGATTTTTATCTCGTCTGGAATTTCGGTTTCGTTGATAATCTTTTTAATATCTTTGGCGGCCTGCTGAAGTTCCTGGTTATTGTTAACGTCTGTAGCATCAAGGATGTCCATTATCTCATCGAAGATTCCTGTTTCATTTATAAACTGGTCGTAGGTTCTGGATGTTATCACGAATCCAGGGGGTACGGGTATACCAGCCTGGGTGAGTTCACCTAAATTAGCTCCTTTTCCACCGGCAATTGCCACATCTTCTCGGTTCAATTCCTCAAAAAATTCGACATGCTTCATGCTAAAACAACTCTTTTATTTTTTTTAAGATATTTTACTTTATTCAGGAAAAAAATGAAGTTTATTTAACCAGTTCAGCGCCTTTGTCCACTACGATCCTGCAGGGAACAGGGAATTTCATAGCCGCTCTTCTTAAAGCTTCTTTAGCATCCTTAAAGTTCCTTTTATTAGTTTTTATGGTTAAGATCTTCTGGTTTGCCTTGACTAATGCTACTGAACTTACTGGTTTACCGAAGGCCTTCCGCATTCCGTCCTGTACACGGTCTGCACCGGCACCGGTGGCCATGGGGTTTTCCCTCACTATGTGGTGGGGGTATACCCTGATCTTCAGGTGGTATCCCATTCTTCCGGATTTCCTCTGCATGTATCTGTTTGAAGCGATTCTAGCCGCTTCTAGTGCATTGTGCGAGAGTTGTGCCGGCTCTTTAACTTCCAGACTAACTGTTAAAGGAAACTCCGCTGAGAGATTACCCATATCATATTGAACAATCCTGGAACCCGGAATTTTCCTGATATAATCTTTTCTTGTGTATGCTCTAACCATTAATAGTCCTCCTTTATGAAATTGATTAAATAAGATCGACTAGATAATATAGTATAGTTGATAGTAATCTAACTTATTGGTCTATATTTACTTTAATATCTTTATTATAAATATACTATTTTCCAATTTTTTTAGACCATGAAAAAATAACATCATGGATAGTGTACGAAAATGAAAATCGCAATAACTGGAAAAGGAGGGGTTGGAAAAACAACCCTTTCAGGTACTCTTGCATTTATATTGTCCCGGACTTATAAAGTATTCGCTATCGATGCAGATCCAGATATGAACCTGGCAAGCAGCATGGGCATCCACACCAAAATCACTCCCATATCCAAGATGAGGGACTTAATAAAGGAGAGGACAGGTGCCGAACCGGGTTCGTCTTTTGGAGAAGTTTTCAAGATCAACCCGAATATCTCCGACCTCCCTGAGACCATGTCAGTTAAAGTTAAAGATGATGACAGTTTGAAACTCCTGGTCATGGGGACCGTGGACAAGGGAGGGGAAGGATGTATATGTCCCGCTTCAGTGCTCCTTAAAGCCCTTATGCGGAATTTAATCCTTAAAAAGGATGAAATCGTGATCCTTGATATGGAAGCCGGGATAGAACATCTGGGAAGGCGTACTGCTGAAGCGGTGGATGTGATGGTCATCGTGGTGGAGCCCGGACTAAAATCACTGGAAACTGCAGAGCGTATAAAGAGACTAGCCGCGGATATAGGGGTTAAAAATATAGTGGTGGTAATAAACAAGGTTTCCAGTGAAAGTGAAGAGGAATTTGTAACCAGTAAACTCAAAGAGTTAAGCCTGGAAGTTTTAGGCTCTATCCCCCGGGACGATAAAGTGGTCCTGGCGGATATGGAAGGGAAAATCCTGCTGGACTACCCGGAATCAGCGGCTCTAAAATCCATGCAAGAAATTGCAGAAAATCTTTTAAACTACCACCCACGAGATTAAACCATGCAGATTAAAGCCCGGATAACCTTCCACTACAAAACAGAGAAACAGGCCAAAGTTGCCTTAAAATCTCTTAACCCAGATAATATCGGGCGGATAAATTCTAACGCTGAGGAAAACAAGTTGGTCTATGATCTAAATTCGGATTCCCTGAATTCATTCCTGGCCACCGTTGATGACCTGTTATTTTGTGAAATCATGGTAGAAAAAGTGTTAGAACTGGAAAAATAATTATTAATAGTATTGCAATTAAATTAATAAACTGACTTATTTATATAAAAATCAGGTGCAAGAAATGAAATTCACTCTTCAGGGAGAAATAACATTCAGCAAAGATGCTGCAGAGGCTCGAAAATACATTGCAGAATTCATAGAACAGGCCAATACCGATCTGTTCTTAAAGGGAGTCCCTCAGGACTCTTTAGATGATGCTTCAAAAATAGTGGACTGGAATCTCGAAGGAAACTCCTTAAAGGTGGAAATAGTATCTGGAAGACGTGGAAGAGCACACGACGCATTATTACGGATGAAGAAACCACTGGGCCAATTGTTAGGTAAGAAATACCATCTGGGAGTCCGTAAAATCCACGTGAATACTTATAAAATTGATATATCATTACCAGGTGAACCCGAGGCAGATGAAGATACCGGAACAATCAGGAAGGGAGAAATTGACCTGGGAGCCACTGTCATCGATAAGATCCTGGATATGCCCTACGTATCCAGCTCAGAGTTAACTGAAAATAAATTAAGGGTGGAATTTGAAGAATTAAACGAATCACAACTGAAGAAGCACGTGGTAGATCGGGTTTTGAAGTTCATAAAAGAATCAGTGAAAACCGGACCAGCCGGAACCGAATCCACTGTGGAAGTTACCAAACCATCCGATGAACTGACCAAACTGGTTACCAAGATCGAACCCGGCACCATAGTATCCACCAGTCCCCAACAGGAGTTCTACTTCAAGGGAGATGCTACAGAAGAAGCAGCAAAACGTGGCTGGGTTAAAAAGTTCCCGGGTAAAGGCCAGTGGTTCTACGGACCTAAACTCATCTCTCTCCAGCGGGCCATGGAGGAGATATTCCTGGAAAAGCTCATCTACAAGCTGGACTTCGCTGAGTGCATGTGGCCCAAACTGATACCCATACCAGTGATGAACAAGATGCGCTACCTGGAAGGCCTCCCAGAGGGAATGTATTACTGTTCTGCTCCCCGTAGAGACCCGGAAGTCTTTGATAAATTCAGGCAGGAACTGGCCATAAATAAGGAAGTCCCCATTCACCGTCTTAAGGAAGGGCTTAAGGATCCATCCTACGTCCTGGCACCGGCCCAGTGCGAGCCGTTCTACGAGTTCTTCTCCCACGAAGTGATAGACGAAGAAGAATTACCCGTGAAATTCTTCGACCGTAGTGGTTGGACCTACCGCTGGGAAGCAGGAGGAGCCAAGGGACTGGATCGGGTGCATGAATTCCAGAGGGCAGAGATGGTATGGATGGGAACACCGGAACAGGTGGAAGAACTCCGGGACAGTACACTTCACATCTCAGAGGATCTGGCCACTGAGATGGAACTGGAATGGTACACCGAAGTAGGAGACGACCCATTCTACCTTGAAGGAAGGAAAACTGAGGAGAGGGGGATTGAATTCCCTGACGTGCCTAAGTATGAGATGAGACTGGTAGCACCCACCCAGGATAAAGGTGTGGCTGTGGTATCCGCCAACATCCACGGAACCCACTTCATAGAAGGATTCTCCATAAAAGAAGCACATGGACACCGTATATGGACCGGTTGTACTGGTATCGGCATTTCCCGGTGGATATTCGGATTCCTGGCCCAGAAAGGCTTTGACGACGAAAACTGGCCCGATGAAGTTACCAGTAAAATGAGAAAGGTTCACATGCCTAAGGTTCTGACCTGGCCCTGAATTTTGTAATAAAATAAGAAAATAAAAAGTTTTTGTAGAATGGAAAAATGAATTATTCTACAATCAACTATTTTTTAACTATTTTGAGTTCTACAATCAACTTTAGATCTATTTTTTATCTTTAATCCGTTCTTCTAAGACCTCTTCAGCTACTGGTTCTGATTTTTCACTTTCTTCTGTAGAAGCCTCAGTTTCTTCTGTAGATTTTTCAGTTTCCTCGGAAACTTCTGGTATGGTTTCTTCACTTACTTCAGGGGCTTCGGTTTCAACTTCTGCTTCCTCGTTCACCTTTTTCTCGAAGAGGTCTACGAATTCTACCTTGTCCACGTTCTCCATGTTCTCCCAGATATCCCGGGCTATTCGGAAACGGGCGAAGGTTATATCAACGTAGGGTTTCTTATCGAACTTGGTCATTTCATCCATCTGTATGGTAACCTTACCATCTTCTATGGTGACCTGGTGGCTTTCTGGTTCGATGTTGGGGTTGGGGTAGTGCAGGGATATCATGCTCCTTATCTTCTCTTCATCGTCTGCAATTATCTTCTCTACCTTCACGTTGTACTGTAGATTTTTACCGGCCAGTTCATGGTTGAAGTCTACCCTCACTCTTCCACCGCTTACACTCCTGATTACGCCGGTGGTGTTTTCCAGGGTGATTCCCATGCCTACTTGTGGTTTTATTCCCTGTTTACGGAATTCTGACATGGGTATGAGTTGTATTAGATTGGGGTCTCTCTGTCCAAAGCCCTCCTCTGGTGGTATTTCCACCGTTTTTTCGTCTCCCTCTTTCATACCAATGAGAGCTTCTTCTATACCTTTAAGTACATGGCCAGCACCCACTATTATGGGGATGGCGCCGTAAATTTTATTTTCTGATTTAATTCCTTCTTCTTCTGCCACTTTTTCATCGGTTGTGTCGAAAACTTCTCCAGTCTCCTGAACCTTTCCTGTATATTCTAATCTTAAAAAATCTCCTTCTTCCACTGACATATCTCTAACCTCCTGTGTGGTATTCTCTTTTTAAATTCTTTTAGAATATCCTTGTTTTTATAGTTTAATATCCTGATTGTTTGGGGGTAGTTTTCAATATATTTATGTACTACTTCCTTAAAAATGCCTGCCTCCAGAGAAGACAGCACCCGGTTTTTATGGTGCCGGCTGAACCCCCGGGAGATGGAACTTGAAATATCCTCTAAACTATTAAATGGCCTGTTTTCCATGAATGACTCTGTTGTCCGCTCATCTATAAGGGCCAGGGATTTTATATCCCAGGGAGGGCTCTCATTCACCCTCTCCAGTATGCCTGGAACATCCCTGGTCTGGTCTAGCGGCGCCCTATCATGAGCCATCTCCTCCTTTAAAATTTCAATGGTCTCCCCGGGTAACATCTCCTTTACCGATTCAAGATGGGATGACTGGATGGCTTCCCTGATCTTAGTACCGCTTACTCCCTTTATACGCTTTATGAAGATGAACTTATCCTTAAAATCGAATCCAATCTTATTCAATGATTTTGAAAATGAGACTATGACGTAATTGTCCTCGTCAAGCTTCCCCTTCAGGAGTACCTCCTTACTTTCCAGATCCACGATGCGGTAGGGTTTGGGGACCACGGCCCGTCCTTCTTTAATCCTCTCCAGGATGTCTTCAAATCCAGGGAAGGGTTTATATCCCCTTGGTATGTGGTCTGCATCCAGGGCTTGGAACATCTTCGAAAGACATAGTGAATACTGTCCGGAACCCATTATACCCATGGGGGGTCCTTCCACCACCACATCAGCACCTAACTCTACCGCGGCCTGGGCACGGGCGTATCTGGTGATTATATAGGGCAAACCCCTCCCACTACGCTCCAGAGGCCCTGGTACAATGGCGGTGAATATTCCCTCGGGTACCATCCTCTTTGCTTCCATCATACAGTGCAGGTGGCCGTTGTGGAGTGGATTGTACTCTGTAAAATCAGCGATTATCTTGGCATCTGATTCAACATAGCCCTTACCAGGTTTATGGTGAACATCGTCCAGTATAAGCTTCCTATCCTTCTTGAGGAAGTTTTTAATGAAATCTTCTTTTGGCAGTGGCATCACCTGGGGATTTAGAATAATGAGTTGGAAGATGATCAGTTGGAATAGATGACAACTTTCCAATATACTTGCTTTTTCGAAAGATTTATGAAAACACCGAAGCAAATTTATGACCATGAAACTTTCAAATTTTCTTATTATCACTTTATCTATTTTTGCTATTATGGTTTCTGGTTGTTTGGCCCCGCAACATTATGATGAAAACGGTATTTCCTTTAACTATCCAGCAAACTGGAAGACTGGGGTCATAACAGATCTTCCCGGGGCGGTGGTGGGCATATCTGAATCAGGTAATGTTGATGTGAAAATATTTAAAAAACAGATGCCAGCTGATTCAAACCTGGAAACCGTTTATAATGATTCATTAACCAACCAAACCATTGAATTGGACGAATATGGTTACCAACAGATTTCCAGTAAAACCATTACGGTAGACGGAGTGCGAACTTACGAAAATATTTACCAAACAGGCAAAAACAGCACCCAGACCAGACAGAAGATCAGGCAAGTGTGGTTAGAGAAAAATGGATACATCTATACTATAATCTGTACTGTAATACCACCAGAAGATTTCCCAGAGAAAAATATGGCATTTGATGAAATAATCAATAGTTTTCATGTGAGTTAAGGGTTTTATTAAAAAATTAAATCCGTTAGAGTTAATAAAAAATCGTGGAGTTAAACATGGTTGACCTGTGGCTTAAAGACGCAAAAATCGTCCCGGAAAACATGATAGTTTCCCTGGGCATAGAGGATGGTAAAATCGCAGCCCTCAAAAAGATAGCCCCCAAAAGGGAGGAATGTATTAATTTAAGGGAATCTGTTATCCTGCCTGGTCTAATCGATGCCCATGTACATTTCCGCGACCCGGGACTGACCTATAAGGAGGATTTCCGCACCGGTACCATGGCCGCGGCAGCAGGGGGATTTACCACTGTAATTGACATGCCCAACACCAGACCACCCACCGACACTGCCAAGGCCTTTAAAGAGAAGCTTAAAATAGCCGATCATAAAAGTCTGGTAGATTACGGTCTTCATGCTGGAGTGGGTAAGCTTAAAGATATTAAAAATCTGTTTAAACTCAAACCAGCATCATTTAAACTGTACATGGACCTACTGGATGATGATACTTTAGAGGGAATATTCAGGGAGATTAAAAATTTACAAAATGACGGGGGTCAGGAGCCTCTCATTTCCCTACACTGCGAAGATAAAGAGACTGTGGAAAGTTCAACTCTAAAAATGAGAAGTAAAGGAAGGGATAAGCCAGAGTTATATGCCAGAGCCCGGCCCGTACTTGCAGAAACCACTGCAGTTTCAAAAGCCCTTAAACTCGCAGGGAAATATGGTTTGAAGATCCACATCTGCCATGTAAGTACCGAAGAATCCCTTGGGCTTATAGATGAAGCTAAAAAATCTGGTTTGAAGGTTACATCCGAAATCACTCCTCATCATCTGCTTTTAAATTCCAGTTACCTCCGTAAGTGTGGTAATTTCGCCAAGACCAACCCCCCACTTAGAGATCAAAAAGACAAAGTGGAAATAGGAAGTTTAAATGATGTGGATATCATTGGAACCGATCACGCCCCACACACTATCCCTGAGAAGGAACAGAATGTCTGGAACGCACTTCCCGGTATTCCCAACCTGGATGCTACTTTACCACTCCTTTTAACCCAGATAAAACAGAGAAATTTGACGTTTACTGATCTGAAGAGGCTGTTGTGCGAGAATCCTGCTATAATCTTTAACATCAAAAATAAGGGTTTCATAAAGAGGGGTATGGATGCAGACTTTGTGGTGGTGGATATGAGGAAGGAAGGGATTATTGAGCCTGATAAATTCAAGTCCAAGGCAAAATATTCCCCATTTAAAGGATTCAAGGTTAAAGGAATGCCAGTTATGACCATGGTTCGTGGTAATGTGGTCATGGAAGATGATCATCTATCAAAAAATCAGGGAAACTTCATATATTCCTAAGGAACTCCATCTATTCCTAATGATTATAAAGTCATTCTATGTTAAAACTAAAAATTTTTATAAAAAAGGATAAAAAGTGGAGATGTATCCACTCTATTTTTTACGGCGG
>MVQY01000164.1 GCA_002067325.1 Methanobacterium sp. PtaU1.Bin097 | reverse complement strand
AGAAGATGCTCAGAACGTGGCTGTTGGCACAAAAAATCACGGAGACTACTGTTTCAAGTTGTATGTGTGGGATTTGGGTTAAAAGTATTAATCAGGGCCAAACCGAAAGTCATTATTAAAATAAAACTGGATAGTATGATCAGTGTTGCCATATGAAGAAATACTACTTGCTTTTCGGTGTTTTAGGTGTGATGGTTGTTGCAGCTGCTATAATGGGATGGACGAACAGTAATAGAAGTTTCAGTTTTTCTAATGGATCAGCATCTGATGGATCAGTGAGTTTCAATTATCCGACAAATTTGGAAAATACGGAAAATAGTACCAGCTATCAAACAATCATGATAGGCTCTGAAAATTGGAATGGCGTGGGAATGCTTGGAAACGATAACATTGATATCTATGTTCAAAAAAGTCTAAGTGTAAATCCACGCAATGCCAGAGACGGCAGTAATGCGGCTGTTAGAGAACGTGGGGATCAGATCGTTTCATCAACAGAGGAAACCAACCCTAATGGAGTTGAAGTGTTTAAAAGTATAAAAATACTTAAAGACCCTGACATAAACAGCAAATTAAAATATTATAACATGTTATTCACGGACGGTAAAGGTGTAACTTATGCCATTTCTGTTTATGGGCCTGATTCAGAAGATGCAGAGCTCAGTACAACGGCTAATATGATATTTAACTCTATTAAAACGGGTTAACAATATCTTATTTTTTTAAAATTGCTTTTTTGAAAATTTGATGTTCTTAAAAAATTAATAGTAAGCCATTTTTACTTAGAAGTCTAAATAAAACCGTCGTTAA
The DNA here is from genome assembly GCA_002067325.1 of Methanobacterium sp. PtaU1.Bin097. Taxonomy (GTDB): domain Archaea; phylum Methanobacteriota; class Methanobacteria; order Methanobacteriales; family Methanobacteriaceae; genus Methanobacterium_A. Next base: position 12,511 of record MVQY01000164.1, on the reverse strand, counting down.
AAAATTCTTTTCTTGACATCACAGGAGTCTATACATGCCGGGCTGGAACAATTACAAAGCTAAGGATAGAGTGGCAAATATTGTTTCCACCCTCAGTAACGCTCCTTTGATTGCTTTATTCATGTTTCTAGGATTAAACTATTATTTTTTAAATGGTGCTGATTTTATCATGGTCACACTGGTTTCCGTGTGTTTCGCCGTGGTAATTCCAAGCATGATAGCCTATGCCTGGATTAGGAATAAGAAATTAGAATTGGATATGCCGAACAAAGAGGACAGGTTATATCCTCTCTTTTGGATTCTACTATCCTACTTACTGGGAGTTATAGTCCTGTTTACTATTTCCGCCCCGCCTGTAATCACCGTTCTCATGATCTGTTACTTCTCCAATACTCTGGTGGTCCTGCTTATCAGCATGTTTTGGAAGATCAGCATACACTCTGTGGGGATTGCCGGCCCAGTAGCATTCCTTATATACGTATTTGGCTATCCCGGCTTGATTTCCATACTCCTTATACCCCTGGTGATGTGGAGCAGACTATACCTGAAAAGACATACCCGCAACCAGGTTATAGCTGGAGCTTCCCTGGGATTTGCCCTAACAACGGTTCAGATATACTTTTTGATAGGTTTTTAATTCAAATCCAATCATAAGTACTAAGAAATGATTTACAAGTATTTTATTCCATTAAACCTCATCCATTTAAACCTCAATTTTGGGTAGTAAATGAATAGCCTCTACTGGGCAAAAACTTCGGCATACTCCACAACCATGGCACCTCTTGTTTACTGTGGCTTTTCCTTGCTGAAGGTCTACAGCGTTGAACTGGCAGTTATCCTGACAAATTCCACAACCATCACAAACTTCCACATCCACATAAGCAACTTCGTGGCCTTTTTTAATTATATTCTTAGAATTGTATCTCTCCTTAAGATGAAATAAGAGACAATCCGATCTATTACAATTGCAAAGAGCCCCAATATAGGGGGTCTTAAACGTCCAAACAGTGTGCACCTGTCCAGCTTCATCAAGATCTTTAAGAAGTTCTGCAACGTCTTCTGCCCCCATATCCTGTACAGGGGAGAATTCTGGGATGTTATCAACGATTTCAGCAGTAGTTCCAAACAAGATACACTTCTTCTCATTCTCACCAAGAAGATACTTCTTGCAGGGGCAATCTATTACACTAACCCTTCCAGGTATGGTACAGATGCTTACAGCATCTTCCAGTGAAATAACCTGCCCAGAATGTTTATAATTAAAGTAGGAATCGAATTTCTTCATTGCATAATCCCTAACAAATGGTAATCGCCCGGCTATATCCATTTTACGTACGTTTCTATTGTAATTTCTTCTGTAATTTTTAAAAAAATCATGTATAAAGGATTCTCTTTCTTCTGATCTGGCAAGTTCCCGGGCATAGTTTTGAGCGGCCAGATACCATTTTTTACCAGCACCATGCTGGATGCAGTATTCACACATACATATCCCACTTAGATAATAGGGTGGTTTTTAATATAAAATTAAGGATTTATATTAACAATCCCCTCTTGGAATTTAATTCAAATTTTTTTTTTAGAAAAATAAATGAGACATCAGTTACAGATAAATAAACAGCGTAAATAGATGAATTAAAAAAAAAGAACGTCATCAAATAAATGAAGCAAAAAACCAATGTTGATTCTGCCATGGAAATAATGCTGGACTTCGCATCTATCACGGGACTTGACCCACTTTCACATAATCCTAAACGTTACCTATGGACTGACGCCTTCGCAGTATGCAACTACCTGGAACTGTACAGACAGACAAACGATGAAAATTTCCTGAAATTAGCATTGAAACTGATAAACCAGGTACATCATACACTGGGACGTTACCGGGAAGATGACCCCCGGGAAGGCTGGATTAGTGGTTTAAATGATGAGTATGGTGAGATACACCCTACTAAGGGCGGTCTCCGTATTGGTAAAGAGTTAAACGAACGCCTGCCTGGTGAGCCCTTCGATGAACGTCTGGAATGGGACCGTGACGGGCAGTACTACCATTACCTGACCAAGTGGATGCATGCACTAAGCAGGACGAGTGAGGTTACCGGAGATCCAGTATACTCCCGATGGGCAGTGGAACTTGCCCAGGCAGCCCATGCAGGATTCACATATTCTACACAGGGAGGGAAAAGGATGTACTGGAAGATGAGCATCAACCTCCAACGTCCCCAGGTACCTTCCATGGGGCAACATGACCCTCTGGATGGATATATCACCTATAATGAGTTACAAGCTGCCACCAAGGATTTTGAGCTGTCCTTACCCGACTTAACACCTGAAATTAATGATATGGCCAAAATTTGTAAAGGTTTGAGTTTGGTTACAGATGACCCCCTGGGAATAGGTGGACTTTTATCTGACGCGTTACGAGTCGGGCAGTTAATGATTAGATCCGGTGGTTCAATTGATTTGGAAATTCTCCTGCAGGACCTGCTGACCTCTGCCCTGCTCGGTTTAAAATCCTACGCCCAAAATAATCCTCAGGATTTCCCTGCCGTATACCGCCTTGCTTTCCGGGAAATGGGAGTTTCCATTGGGATAAGGGGGATGGAATATTTAAAATCACTGATTGAATCCAACGAAGACAGTTTTAAGGAACATGATTTCCTGTATCAACGAATTGAAGCCCTAAAGGATTACATACCCCTGGCGGATTTCCTGGAAAAATTCTGGCTCAAGGATGAAAACAGAAAATCGAATACTTGGCTAGAGCATAGGGAGATTAATATGGTGATGCTGGCAACCAGTCTGGCGCCGTGTGGTTTTTTGAAGATTTAGGAAAAACTAATCAATTCCATCTATCTAAATTATTTTATAATAGTAACTCACTAATTTATCAACAATCAATATCTGCAGGTGTAACATTGTCAGTTAGCTTAAAAGAACAGAAAAGGGAACAAAGACGTAAATACATACTTGATACAGCTGAAAAGCTGTTCTTTATCTATGGTTACGATGATGTTTCCATGAACGATATTTCCAACGAAATTGGGCTAAATAAAACTGTTATCTATCGTTTTTTTAAAAATAAGGAAACATTATATTTTGCTGTAGTTCTGCGTGGAGTCCTCATTTTCAGTGAAATGCTTAAATCAAAAGTTCAACAGGGCAAAACAGGGATTGAAAAGCTTGAAAACGCAGGTATGGCTTATTTTGAATTTTATAAAAAATACCCGGAATATCATGACGCCTATCTTTATTCTAAATCAAAGAGGTTCAGTTACGAGAATATCGAATATTCCAGTAAAATTAATTCATACGTCACTGATATCATGAAAACCATCTGTGACGCTATCCAAGAAGGCATTAACGATGAAACCATGCGAAAGAATTTGAATCCATTGGAAGTAGCTGTTTTTATAGCGGTAACCGCGGAAAGAATTGTGGAACTGAGCCCTGAAACTGTAAATCTACTAGAAAAGCAGGGAATAAACCACGAAAAATTCATTGACGATGCAATGGACCTTTGGAAACATATGGTTATGAATCCGCTTCAGTAACAATGAAATTCCCATTATCAACTCTCTTACAGTTTAATTTTCACGACTATGATCGAAAAATATAAATATTATTAAAACCAGTGGTTACAGTAAGAATTATTTCATTAAAAAGTTTTAACGACTGAAAGAAGAAGTGTAGGAGATAGCATGATAATTAGTGAGTTTTGTATGTACTGTGGAGAATGTGCAGGAGTGTGTCCTCGTAATTTAATAGAAGTAGGGGAAAACACCTTAAAATTCGGCCAAAAACCTTGTAAAAATTGTCAAATTTGCATTCAAGTTTGTCCTGTAAGCGCATTGGAAGTGGAAGGATGAACATGAAACTTGAAACCATTGAAACTGATGTACTGGTTATTGGAGCTGGTCCAGCTGGTTCAACTGCTGCTAAACACGCTGCCATGGGTGGTGCTGAGGTTCTTTTGGTTGATAAGAAATCAGAGATTGGAACACCCAAAAGATGCGCTGAAGGAGTCTCTAAAAATGGTCTAGAGAAACTGGGTATCAAACCCAGTCACCGTTGGATAGCTGCAGAGATGGACCGGGTTCGTCTGGTATCTCCCAGTGGTATTGATGTTTGGCTCAACCAGGAAAATGTCCATCTACCCGAAACCGGCTATAATCTGGAAAGAAAAGTATTTGATAAACATATGGCCATGGATGCCGCCCGGGCGGGTAGTCAAATCATGGTTAAGACTCTGGCTAAAGAACTTACCTTAAAAGACGATTATGTGCTGGTGAAGGCTGAGAGTATGGGTAACCACATTGAAATCAAGTCGAAAATCGTTATTGGTGCAGATGGCCCTGAATCAAGGGTTGGAAGATGGGCTGGCCTTAAAAGCACATCGAAACCTAAAAATATGGAATCAGGAGTCCAATTTGAAATGGTCGGAGTGGAATTGGAAGATACTAGGGCAGTCGAGTTTTACTTTGGTAGTGTAGCTCCAGGCGGATATGCCTGGATATTTCCCAAAGGAGATGATATCGCAAATGTGGGGTTGGGCATAATCAACTCCATGACCTCTAAAAACGCTTACCATCACTTACTGGACTTTGTTAGAGAATGTAAAGCCACACAAAAGGCAGTGTCAGTTGAGTTCAATGTAGGGGGTATTCCAGTTGGTGGTCCCCTGAACGAATTCGTTACTGATAATGTGATGTTAGTGGGGGATGCTGCTGGTCAGGTTAATCCATTAACAGGCGGTGGGATTATAAGTGGCATGCAGGCCGGGTTAATCGCTGGAGAAGTTGCAGCAAATGCAATCAACGAAGGGAACTGCTCCCTGGAAAACCTTAAAGAATACGAAACTCGTTGGGTGGAAGAGAATAGCCTTAGCTTCCAGAAATATTTGAAGGCCAAAGAATACCTCCTAAGCCTATCTAATGAAGAGTTAGATTCTATAGCCAGAGCATTTCAGGGAAGTGATTTTGAACGTATCGGTCCCATGGAACTATTGGGAAAATTAGTAAAGGTATCTCCAAAAGCTATGGTTAAGTTGGGTAAAATTTTTTAGTTTAAAAACTTAAATAGAGAAAAGATTAATTTACTAAATAACTAAATTTTATTTTTTTATCGCCCTGATAGTGTAGTGGATATCACGTAGGATTGCGGATCCTATTACCCGGGTTCAAGTCCCGGTCAGGGCATATCATTTATATATTCAAGTAATTTATTTTTTACAAGGATTATGATGCCTAATCTTAATTTCTATGACTTTTTTTCAAATTAAATTGTAAATAGAGGTCATTTAAAATTTTTAACATTTCTATCAAAATAATAGAAAAGTTTATATGTCTGTGATTGGTAACTTGATATAAAAAAGTAATACTGAAGGGATTATTTTGCATAAATCTATATTAATCATAACCATGTCTTCTATTTTTACTCTCATCTTTTGTGGATCAGCATTTGGAGTAGATCTTAATGAAACATATAGTAATGATTCTGATTTTGATCAAGGGACCTTGATAAATCTGGAGCACGACAGTACTAGTAATCAGTTACAGCTCGTTAATGGTAGTCAATCTGCTTTTCCTTATATTTGGGTGCCTAACAGTAACCAGGGCACAGTATCCAAAGTAAGTACCACCAACGGGTTAGAGTTGGCCAGATATCGAACATCACCAGCCACATCAGCCAGTGCAGCTTCCCCTTCACGTACCACAATCGACCTGGACGGTGGATGCTGGGTTGGGAACCGAGGAACTGGGACCGTGGTGAAGATAGGTCTACTCGAGAATGGTGGATTCTTTGACCGCAACCATAACGGCATGATTGAAACCAGTAGAGATCTAGATGGAAATGGGGTGATTGACGGAGTAGAACTTCTGGATTGGGGTACTGATGAATGTGTACTGTGGGAAGTAGTGGTCATACCTGGACTGGAAAGTGCATATCGGCCGGGAGAATACACTGGAAGCTATTCTGGAACACCAGGCCCACGAGGTATAGCAGTAGACCACGATAACAACGTCTGGATTGGTACATACGGAACCCACCGATTTTACTACGTTAATGGGACCACCGGGGAAATATTACGCAATATAGATGTTACATCGACTGGACATTCTTCATATGGAGCAGTGATCGACCAAAATGGCATACTATGGTCTTCTGGTTCCAGCGGAAATAATATTTTAAGATTAGATCCATCCAACAACACCTTTACCAGGATAAATATAGGACACACCAGTTATGGCATAGGATTAGATAGAAATAATCATCTTTTCGTCTCTGGTTGGACCGATTCCTGTTTTTCCAGGATTAATATTTTAACAGGAGTAATAGAATGGAGGAAACCCGCACCTTATCAATCTCGTGGAGTGGTCGTCACTGATGATGGTGATGTTTGGATCGCCAATTCCGGACCCGGAACCGTGACCCGTTACAGCAATGATGGGGAGTTCAAAGCCACCATAATTGTAGGAAACGTACCAACAGGGGTTTCCGTGGACAACAATGGAAAGGTGTGGGTGGTAGATAATGAAGATGAATACATCCACAGAATATGTCCTACCCGTAACCAAACTGATTCCAATGGAAATATAATTAACGGAGTGGAACTTTCCAAGAGAATCATAGGAGGCACCCATTATGGTTACAGTGATATGACCGGTTCAGTTTCCAGTACCATAACCACTAACAAGGGAACTTGGACAGTCATCCATGATTCTGGCCTGGTAAACATCCCCTGGGGCATTATCAGCTGGAATGGAAGTGAACCCACCGGAACAAGTATAAAAGTACGGGTCCGCAGCTCCCATGACCAGCAAAACTGGTCAAATTGGGAGGAAGCTATAAATGGAAGGATACTAACCACGACACCAGTCGGTAGGTATCTTCAAGTAGAAACCACACTTACCCGATTTTTAGGAAGCGAAACTCCTATACTATATGATTTATCAATCACAGCCCTGGTAGCGGATGTCCAATTAAATATGACAGTGGATAAACCATCGCCTAGAGTGGGTGAAAATGTGACTTTCACTCTCAAAGCCATCAATCAAGGCCCCATGGATGTGACTGGCTTAAACATAAACGTCTCTATACCACCAGGTTTCACAGTAAACAATACAAGTCATGGAAACTACCACAACGAAGTATGGAATGTTGGAAACCTCACTAAAGGTGAAGTAGCTACTTTAACTATCAGTGGCCTAGTAAACCCTTCCATGGCCCACCGGACTATTACCTGCCTCGCAGAAAAATACCATCAAGACCAGTACGATCCAACTATCCCCGACACAGCCAAAGCCAGCTTCTACCCACCACTGGCGGATCTTGACGTTACCAGTAATTTTAACAACAGCACCCTAAATGTGGGAGAAACCGCTGTTTTTACCACCATAATACAAAATAATGGCCCTGACCCTTCACGTAATCTAATAATTGAAATCCCATTACCCACAGGTTTCACCAGCCTCCTACCTTCACTGGGGATATACGAGAACGGGATATGGGCCATACCAATTTTAAATGCTGGATCCATCGCCAAAATTACCTTAATTGGAGAAGTAACCCAAAATATGGCCCATAATACTATAACTGAAACCATAGAAATTATACAGAAAGAATACGACCCCACTCCTAACTCTATAATTAACAGTAGCTTCTATGTGCCTCTGGTGGATCTGGAAATCACCAAAACCGCACGTCATGACCCCGTGCCAGTTGGTGGGGTGGCTTTGTTTACCATTTCCGTTAAAAACAGAGGACCGGATACTGCTCGTGGAGTTGTAATTCGAAACGCCGTTCCTGATAATTTCATTCCCGGCACACCATCAAAAGGAATCATTCAAAGCGGTTGGTGGCTGATAGATGTTCTTGAACCGGGAAAATCAGCCACTCTGCTAATCGGTCATCTGGTGGATGATGTCGGGAAATTGACCAACGACGCTACCATCACATCTAAACAACATGATCCCAATTCGATAAACAATCGGTATTTGCTCACCGTTTCGACCAAAAACCGGATAATAATCCGCCCACCGGTAATTTACCCACCAGCACCATACGATCCATCATCTGATGACCCTAACAATAACCATCCTCCTAACCCTAATACCCCAACTGCCAATGTTACTAATCCTGGATCCTCAGTTAATTCTGTTGGGAGAAATTCAACCAAAAATCAGACCATACCCATGCAGGATACTGGTTTAGGCATGAGCCTACCCAGTCTTGCCCTTCTTCTGGTGTTCTTTGGAGCATACATAAATAGGAAAGGAGCACCACGCAACAAACCATTTTTTGCTTTCCTTATCCTCATAGCAGCATTATTATCCTGCGGGGTGGTCGGTGCCGTTGATGGCAGCCAAAACTACACTAACAATTCTGATTTTGATGAAGGTACCTTAAAAGGTGTAGAATATAAAAGTACCCGTGATCAACTACAGTTACCACCATCTTCAGAAGAACCCGAGTTTATATGGATTCCTAACACCAATGAAGGTACGATTTCCAAGGTGAACACCCAAACCGGCGCAGAAGTGGCCCGATATCGCACCGGACCCAACACTAATGTTTATCCCTTCACAGCCACCTTAGATAAAGAAGGTAACTGCTGGGTGGCCAACGCCCATATTGGCAGTTTAGTTAAAATTGGCCTATATGAAAAAGGAGTACATCAAGACCGAAACAACAACGGAATAATTGATACATCCCGTGACTTGGATCATAATGGAATAATCACCGGGACTGAGTTACTTGCTTGGGGTGCAGATGAGTGTGTGCTCTTTGAAACAATACTCATACCAGGCAATGAAGGCACCTACATCCCCGGGACCTATACTGGAGCTTATGGTAACTACGATTATGGCATCCGTAGCCTGGCTATAGATTCTCACAACAATCTGTGGGCTGGTAACTATAACACCCGAATTTATCATTATATTAACACCGATGGACAGATTTTAAGGACTGTAGATCTTGCCGGTGTAAATCATAACCCCTACACGTCAGTGATTGACCAGAATGGAATATTATGGTCTGGAGGTAACAATCTCCTGCGTCTAGACCCATCCACGGATTCTATAACCATCACTAACCTTGGCTACTTTATCCACAGCTTAGCACTTGATAGTGATGTGCATCTATTTAGTTATGGTTATACCAGTGGATGGAATAGGAACAGCAGGCTTTCTCGTATAAACATTAACAATGGAAGTCTGGACTGGACTCAAACGCTTTCTTTAAGTAATGTGGCCGGGATGGCGATCACATCAGATGGTGATGTATGGGTTTCAGAATACCGCACCTACTGGGGAGGCCGTACAGATTTAGTTAAAAGGTACAGTCACAATGGAGAGCTTAAAGCAACTATGAAGCCTGGTTATGGTCCAAACGGTCTCAGTGTAGACAGTAATGGTAAGGTATGGGTGGTGGACTGGGATGATGAATATATCCACCGCATCGACCCGGCGATAAATGGTGTGGACTTATCCAAACGTATCGTTGGAGGGCGTCATTACACCACCAGTTCCATGACCAGCACCAGTAATATTTCCGGTTATTTCCAGGAAGGAACCTGGACAGTCACCCACGACACAGAAAATATTAACACCCGTTGGGGAACGATTAACTGGACCAGCAGCGAACCAACCGGTACCAGCATCACCGTGAAGATAAGAAGCTCCAACGACCAGCAGAACTGGTCAACATGGGAAGATGTGGTAAATGGTGTTCTATTACATTTAACACCTGCCGGCCGCTACCTCCAGGTGGAAGTTACTCTCACCAGTACAATAAAGAATATTTCACCCATACTATACGATCTGACAATTACCCCATTACCAGAAGACCCTGTAGAACCAATAGAAGAAGTTGATCTGGTTGCAAGCATCACAACCGATAACTACACACCACAGATCAACGACACCGTCAAAATAATCTTAAATGTGGGAAACAACGGACCAAACAATGCCAGCAACGTTAACGCTACCTACAAATTACCATTTGGAATGGAATACCTGAGTAGCAATGGTAACTACGATGTTCAAACCGGATTATGGACTGTAGGAAACCTCAACAGTGGTTCAAGTGCAACTCTAGAAATCCTGGCCAAAATATTAAACACTGGAAGTTTAGTTAACGTTGGAACAGTAACTGGTTCAGAATATGATCCTTATCCTGCCAATAATCGGGCCGAATTAACTTTGAATGTACCTTACGTTGATCCAGATAACCAAATACCAGAAATACCTTCCAACCTACCAGACAACGGCATAGCTACACTGCCACCCATTCCCAATATTGAAGACCTACTAGACCTGGATATCTACCAACCCGGAACTAATCCGGAACCCCCAAATAATCCACCAAACCCACCAGGACCCGATACACCAGATCCAACTCCCCCAGGACCAAACCCACCAAACCCCGGGCCAAACCCTAATCCAACAGACCCCAATCTAGGACCCTCAAATACACCTAATACTCAGCTTGCACGTGATATTAGAGGAGTTAGAGCAGCAGTTTCAACTGGAAACTTTGAAGAAAATATACCTGAATGGAATCTGACATTTGATGAAGCAAGTAATGTAACAGAAGATAACAGTAAAGAAAATGAAGAATGGAAATCATTCTTATTAAAATTTGCTGGTGAAGTTATATTTTTCGCAATTGTAGCGGCAATTCCTAACGAATATCTTCAACAAGTTGGAAACGCGTTTGCAAATACTTTTAAAGTTTTAGGTGACATAGCAAGATACTTTGGATATGGAAAACAAGTAAAACAAATAGCACAACTTTGGGAACGATCAAAAGTTACACTTCAAAATCCTGCTGCTGAAAGCTATATATCTAAATGGTCAACACTAATGAAGTATTTAGAACCTAATCTCGGTGAAATGCTGCTGGAGAAAACTTTGATTAAGATTTTCCCGAATTCTGCGAATGAAATTAAGCTTCTTATGAATATAATATCTACTGCGGAATTCCGTGAGGATCCATTCGGAACTATACAAGCTATTATAAATGTTGGACTAAGTATCTTAAGTCATGATATCCCTAATCCACGGGACCTAGAGGAATTTCTCACATTTTGAACATATGTGTATTAATGCGAGGCATTTTGATGGGAATCTCAGAAAAAATTGAAAAACTGGCCGATGAAAAAGAACGAGAAAGAGGGCAGGAAGATATAGAAAATCTGTTTAATTATTTGGAAAGCTCTGAAGTAGAGGAATTAGATGAAGTATTGATTGAAATTAAAAATTTCGGTGAATCAGGACTATATGAAAGATTGATAAAATCTTATGAAATGGAAATGGAAGTTAAAAGAGATAGGGTTTTCACTTTAGATGAATTACTTCAGGTTCAGATTTTAAGACTTGCTAGAGATAATTTGAGGTTTGGTGGACTTTTAACGACCATTTTCACAGATTCTTTAATTACTGCTAAGCCATTTCTATCTATTTATTCTTTTATTGAGTTTACTTATCCCATTTTTACGGGTAGGTCCACTAACTGGGATGATTGGCTGAATATTTATTTTAGTGGATTAGATGAACGCATTATTTTTGCTTTGGATAAGTTTGATGAAGTTGAATTAGAAAACCTTCCTGAACCTGCACCTGAATATTTTCAAATGCTTAGAAAGGTTAGATGGGAAAATAAAAAGGCAAAAAAAACATACGATAAATTGACAGAGCTCATGTTTGAAATGATGGATCTAGTTCTGGATTATCTTCGCCCAAACGAATGGATTAAAAAGTTTTCAAAGTACAGATCTACCGAGGATCTTTTCATTCGAACAATTGCAGGTTGCAGTGCAGTAAATGATGACCGGTTAGAAATAGAAGCTGAAGACGTTGTCAAAGCATATAAAACTTTTTTTAAGCTGATTAAAACCGATGTTACTAAATATAAGGCCATTCCAGAGAGATTACAAGGTATTGGCGTGCATGCGGGCCGTGTAAAATCCAATGGTTATTTAGTTTGCGTAAAATGTAATGGCTACTATAAACTCCAACCAGGCGATTCACCTGACGACTTCACCGATAAATGTGAATGTGGCGGTCATTTAGAGTATAAAGATAGTCTAGAATTTGAACAACACTCCAATTGAATACCACTTTAAAAGGTTCAATCAAACCTTTTCAAAGCCTGCTCCACACCTTTACGGACATACTCACTGGGATCTTCTAAAGCAGTTTTCAAAGCAGGAAGCGCCCGTTCATCTCCAATAACGCCTAAGATCCAAGCAGCATATCTACGTACATGTTCATCTGGATCTTTCAAGGCATCTAACAGGAATGGTACGGCTGGTTCCTCAAATTTCCCTAAGTTTCTCGCCACGTGGAATCTGACTTCTTCATCCGGGTCTTTTAATGCTTCAGTTAAATGAGGAATCGCTCTCTCGTCGCCGATGTTTCCTAACATCCATGCTGCGTCCCTGCGCATACTTTCATCCGGGTCTTGGAGGGTTTCTATTAAAAATGGTACGGCTGTCTTACCAAATTTT
>MVQY01000163.1 GCA_002067325.1 Methanobacterium sp. PtaU1.Bin097 | reverse complement strand
TATGTCCAAATGGAGCAATCAAAGTCAAAGAAGAATAAAATAAAATGTTTTACGTCAATGATTTAACTTTCAATCAATACTGTAGGATAAGTTTTCCTTATCACTGCAATATTTAGCTAATTTTGAAGCTCGAAAAATCTTTTATATTTTTTAAGTGCAGGTAAATAAAAATGAGAATCGCAATAACTGGTGGTAAGGGTGGTACAGGTAAATCAACTATAGCAACAGCCTTAGCAGCCGAACTTGCAAAGAAACATAGAACCATATTGGTTGATGCAGATGTTGAATGTCCAGACGATCATATTATCCTGTCCACTGAAAGGGAGAAGATCAGAGAAGTAGAGATATTCCTCCCTGAATTTGATAAACAAAGATGTTTAAAGTGTGGTGAATGTTCCCAAATATGTAAAGAGAACGCTATTATATTAATAAGGGATAATTTTCCTTTTTTAGTTGATAAACAGTGTAATGGATGTGGAGCCTGTCTTTTAGCCTGTCCAAACAGGGCGATATCTGAAGATGCACAAACAATTGGCTGCATATATTTGGGCAAACCTGTTTTCGATACAGGAATTACTGAAAATTTGATACTGATATCCGGGGAGATATATGTAGGATTGGAGTCCACTTCACCAGTAGTAAAGGCCACCCTTGATTATGCATTTGAATTAGAGGATGACTATGATTTCCTGTTAATAGACACAGCTGCAGGTACTCATTGTAATGTCAGCACTGCTTTAATGGATAGTGATTTGGCGTTAGCTGTTGCTGAACCAACACCTTTCGGTAAACATGATCTGGACTTAATTTTAAAACTTTTAGAATTACTGAAAATCCAGCCTGTAATTATTCTAAACAAGTCGGATATTGGTGATATTGGCTTAATAAAAGAAATACAATCTAATTATGGTATTGATATTATTTCTAAGGTTCCTTATACAAAAACTTTCCTTGAAAATTATTCTAAAGGCATCCCCATTACACACAAAGAGATTTCAGTAATAGCACAGTTCCTGGAGAACCGGTCATGAAAACAATCACAGTACTATCAGGAAAAGGAGGAGTTGGTAAAAGTTCAATAACAGCCTCTCTAGCTGTTTTGTTGGCAGAAAACCATAAATTAATTACAGTAGATTGTGATGTGGATGCGCCCAACCTGGCTTTGGCCCTCGGAGTTATAGAAGATAATTCCCAATTAATAGACCGTGTTCGTAGCGAACAGAATGCTATATTAATCAAAGAACACTGTAGTAAATGTCAGGAATGTGTAGAGGCCTGTAAATTTCAAGCGATCAGCGTGGATAAAGAAGACTTCCCGGTAATCAGCGATTTACTGTGCATAGGCTGCGGTGCCTGTACCCTGGTATGTGGTGATAATGCATTAAAGTTAGAATCAGTTGAGATAGCTGGCATAAGAGTAGGTGAAACTGGCTATGGATTTCCCAGTGTTTCAGCACAGTTAAACATTGGTAAATCGGGTTCAGGAAATGTGGTAAACATCGTAAAAATATGGGCTTCGGAAATTGCAGAGGCCATAAATGCAGAGTATATGGTCATCGATTCTGCAGCGGGGATTGGTTGCCCGGTAATAGCGTCGGTAAGGGGAAGTGACTACGTAGTACTGGTTACAGAACCTACACCCGCAGCATTCTGGGACCTTAAAAGAGCCATAGATATTGTTAATCATTTCAACATCCATTATGGAGTTATAATTAATAAAAATGATATAAATAGTGATTTCACTGAAGAAATGGAGGAATATTTCACTGTAAATGAAATTCCAGTCCTGGGGGAAATTCCTTTTGATCAGAAATTTGTGTATGCCCTGGTAAATTTAAAACCAGCAGTGATTTTTGAACCGGAATATACTGGTAAATTTCTGGAAATATTAAAAGAAATGATAAAAAATATTAATTTTTGGGACAAATATGAAAAACAAACATAAAATCCAGCTTAAAGAAGATCATATCAATGAATTATAAAATTCGGTGTTTCAATGGATGATAAAACACGAATAAATTTAAGGAAGGGAGAAAAAGCCGCCATATATTCCAGCTTAACAAACCTGTTGCTGGCCATCCTTAAAGGGATAATTGGCATATTATCCGGGAGTATAGCTTTAATCGCTGATTCTGTCCATTCATTTTCGGATATAGTTGCATCTTTAGCTGTATTCATAGGACTTAGACTTTCCCAGCGTAAACCCGATGAAATGTTCCCTTACGGTTATTACAAGATCGAGTCTTTTGTCTCTTTGATAGTATCGGCCATAATAATAGTAACTGGTATAGAAATAGCTTTAGAATCTTTCAACGCATTTATTAACCCTACACCAATTGAAATGCCTTTAATTAGTCTTTCTGTAGCTGCTTTTTCTGCCGTGATTTCTTTTCTACTTGCCAGATATAAAGAGAAAGTTGGAAGGGATATAGACTCCCAGGCACTGATAAATGATGGAAAACACAGTTTTATTGATATTTTCTCGTCGTTAATCGTTTTTGTAGGTATATTGTCGTCGTATCTGGGCTTTTTAAGTATAGAGGGGATTTCAGGAATTTTAGTGGCATTTTTAATCGTTTATATGGGACTAAAATTGGCTAAAGATGATGTTCTTGTCCTTCTAGATGCCAGTATGGACCCTGAAAAGCTTAACGAAATAAAACTAATTGCTAAAGGCGTTGAAGGAGTTGAAAATGTTCATGACGTTAAGGTCCGGAGGTCAGGGCCCTTTGTATTTGCAGAACTGCATCTGGAAACAGAAAAAGGATTGTCAGTACGAGAGGCATCTGATATAACAGAAAAAGTTAAAAGAACTGTAAAAGATGAAATCAGAAATTTAGATACTTTAACAGTTCAAATAGAACCTTATAAAAAAGAAAAATTAAGGGTGGCAGTCCCGGTAGAGAACAGGAAAGGTTTACAATCCACGGTTTCAGAACATTTTGCCAGAGCTCCTTATATTTTATTTGCAAATGTATCTAACGGTGAAATAACAGACATAGTAATAAAAGAAAACCCAGGGGTTAAATTGGAAAAAAAGAAGGGACTTGAAACGGCTGACTTTTTAGGGAAAGAAAATGTGGATGTTTTGATAGGTAATGAGGTTGGTGAAGGACCTATGTATGCCTTAAATGATAAGTTGATCGATGTGATTTTCCCAAAGGGTAAGAATCTTGAAGAAATAATTCTAGACGTATATAAGTGATTCAAATGACTTTAAGTGATTCAAAATGAAACTCCAGATTCTATATGATAATAAAGCTCCGAACAATTTTAAAGCGGGATGGGGATTTTCATGTTTTATAGCAGTAAACGAAAAGAAAATATTATTTGACACCGGCTGGAATGGATTTGTTCTTTTAAACAATATGAAAGCTGCCGGTATCAACCCAGAAGAAATAGATACAATTGTAATCTCCCATCAGCACTGGGATCATATTGGGGGTTTGAATCATGTATTGGAGTATACCAGAAATCCTGATGTTTACATTCCTGAATCCGTATCAGAAAACCTTAAAAATGAAGTAAAAAATCAGGCAAACATTGTAGAGGTTTCAGAGGCCAGAAAAGTTTGTGATAATATATACACTACCGGAGAGCTTGGTGAAAAAATTAAAGAGCAGTCCTTAGTATTATGCTCTAAAAAGGGTAATATTGTCCTTACTGGTTGCGCTCATCCTGGTCTAGAAGTGATCATCAAAAAATCCAGGGAATTTGGTGAGATTTACGGTGTGATCGGAGGATTCCATGATTCTAATGTAGATATTTTAAAGGGCACTCCTTTAATAATCCCCTGTCATTGTACCCAAAAAGGAGGTGAAATAAAGACTAAAATGCCAGAATCCTATAAAAACTGCGAAGTTGGATATGAATACGATATTTAATACTTAACAAGGATATTTGCAGGTCTGAAGTTAGGATATAATAGAAAATAATAGAAGAGGATAGTAATGAATTATTTAAAACTTACAAAAAGTATGGAAGATTACCTTGAGGTAATGTATAATTTGGAAAAGAAAAAGGGAATCATTAGAGTGGTGGATATTGCTGAAGAACTTAATGTCAAGCCTTCCAGTGTCGTTGAAGCAGTAGATAAAATATATAAACTGGATTTAATATCCCGTGAAAAATATAAGGAAATTAAATTAAATGAGAAAGGAATCAAAGCGGCAAAAAGGGTTATACACAAACATATTGTGCTGAAAAGGTTCTTGAATATGTTAGGCGTGGATAATGAGACTGCTGATAGGGAAGCGTGTGCAATGGAACACATTTTGTGTGAATCTACGGTAAACAAATTTCAATTATTTACAGAATTCATTGAAACCCATCCAAAAGGAAAGGAATTCATAAAATCATTTAGAAATTATGAAAAGACCCGGGGAAAATCAGCTATTCCAGAAGATTAATCTATTAAAGTTCTGTTAAATATGAACTAAAACTCATTGAATTTAAATTTAAAGAATAAATAATCACATAAAAACCATTTCATACCGGATTGCCTGTTATCATCTTTATCACAGTTCTTATATGGTTTCCCTGAGATCTGGTTTCATCCACTAATGCCTTAAAAAGCTCATCAGTCATGGGAGATGGAATTCTCCTGAAAATATATGATTCAAGCATTAAGTTAAGGCACCTTTCTTCTGTTATACTTAAATCGTACCTTTTATACTCTTCTCCTTTCAGGAATAACAGATTTTCATTCAATGGTATTTTAGATACTTCATCTGCAAGAGCAGTTCCAGGAATAGGCTCTGCGATACTCACAAAATAATCATCCAGCATCAATTCATCTGCAAATTCAACAGTGGCTTCAAAATCATCTTCAGTTTCGGTGGGATATCCTACAATAAAGGAACCAGCAATTTTAATTCCATGGGACTTAGCATTATCAACCGCGTCTCGGATTTCATCAAGGGTGATTCCCTTTCTCATTTTCCTTAAAATTCTTTCACTCCCTGATTCTACACCGAAAAAAATCCAACCATTGGTATACTTCCTGACAGCTTCCAATATTTCATCATTTATCATATCAACACGAATATCGGGAATTGTAAGATTTTTAGGGCCTGTTAGATTGCTTATTTCTTTTAAAAGTTCAACAAAAGAATTTTCACTAACTTTATTAAATTTTTTACAGCCGTACAGTGATCCTGTTCCACCACTGACTGCGATCCTTGAGGCCCCCTTTTTAAGGAACTCTTTAACCTCAGATACAATTTCATCTACCGGCCGGCTTCTAACTTCCCTACCAAAGAAGCATGGAACCTGGCAGAACCCACAATTACCAGGACAGCCCCGGTGAGTTTCAATATAAACATTAGCTCCCCTTATGTTTTCCGATGAAATATCGTCAGGTATAAGTGGCAGGGAATGGTTCATAGATGATATGGGAACTCTTTTTGTTTTAACAATTTTCACCCCATTTTTAAATGCAATCCCCTTAACCTCTTCTAATTCACTGGTATCTAGATCTTTACCCAATTTATCCACTAAATCAAGGGTACTAACCTCTCCTTCACCAATTACAACTACATCAACAGGGAGATATTTAAATATTAACTCTGGAACTCTACTTACAGGGCCTCCTACAATTTTGAAACCCTTGATTTTTTCTATTTCCAATTTATACTTGATTAAATGGATAGTGGAATGCAAACTCAAAATAACAATATCTGCGTTAACTTCTTTTTCAAAACCCTTTTGAACATCCACCACATATCCTGCATCCTTTAAGATACCTCCTATAAGTAGAGCACCATAATTATAGAATTCTGGTGTTAAAATGGTTATTTTCACATTTTCTCCATTGTTATTAACCATTATATTTTTCACCGAAATTTTTTGAGGAGTTACTATAATTTGGGGAGTTACTGTAATAATGAAAATTTAAAAAATTCTGATTTCAATTTACTGTATATAATATATTGTATTACTTTCTCACTCCGAAGAAATTAATCATATTTATAAGTTCATAAAATGCTTCCATTTCCTTTTCTATTATATTTTCATCGGTTAAAGTTCCACTCATTTCCCCATCCACTGATAATTTATCCGGACCTCTGGTAACTATCCTTTCGACACCATCTTTGCTTAAAATCTTTTCAGCAACTTTATCATGAACAAAAGCACGTCCTGGTATTATCACTGTGTCTTTTAGGGCTGAAAGATCGACTGATTCTAAATCTTCTTGTGTAATAAGACAGGCAATTTCTTTGTCCACTGCGTAAACATTTATCAGTTCCTCTGCCCCCATATTCAATATTATCTTCTCGATAAATGGTGCTGAAATGGTGCTGGTAAGTATGGTAGCTTCAGAAGTTATATCTGGTAATATGCTCAGAAATTCTTTATTTTTTGATTTTGAAAGGGCAAAAGGAGCATCATTTTGTGGATCTAGAAGGGGAGTACCTGTAACTCTTAGATTAAACTCGTCACCAACTTTTTTTACCAACCCGCTAAATTCTTTCAGGGAGTGAGGTGTTAAACCATCAATTATGGGCTCATTATCAAGGATAAGCCCCTGGTTTTTGAAATTTGCAAATCTCATCAGTATGAATGCTTTAGCACCCCATTCTTCCAGTTCACTTGCAGTTTTAAAAAGTACTTCACCATCGTTGGCACCAGGAACTATAACCGCTGCCGCATGGACTTCACAGTTTTCACAGAATATTTTGAGGGCCTTCAATGATTCCTCTGGATTTTTATCACCCATCCATTTCTTCCTGAGCAGGGCATCTGTTGAAAAAACGGTGAAGGTGACTTCTTCCACACCCTGAGATATTAGATCTTCAGCTATCTTGGCATCATCGATACCCTTTCCGCTGGTATAGCCTAAGTGAATGGGAAGGCTTAAATCTTTAAGTGCAGATGAAATCTCCAGTAGATTAGGATAACAACTTACATCCCCTCCTCCACTGATGTTTACCTTTAAATTTTGGTCTCTAACTCCGCTCATCATCAGGGTATTTTGGACCGAGCCAATGACCATGAAAGGAGGTATGAAGTTGTTAGTTGTTTCCCGTACGCCGGGACCACAATGTTCACATCCCACAGTCCCTGGAGTGCATAGTTTACATCCAAAAGGGTCCCCATCTGTAACTTTTCTAAAATAGCAATATTTACAAAAGCCCCTGCAATCTTTGCCGGGCATACCACCTACATCTGCTATTATCTGCATGTTGATCTACTTTTTATTCTAAAATAAGTAATTTAAACTCAATAAAAAATCTTTTAATGATAAAAAATCTTTTAAATACAATTTGATTTTACTGGATTATTCCATATAAATCTTTCTACTTGAATCAAAAAGAAAGTTACATATCATATAAGTCATTAAATGAAGATTCGTATATCAAAAATTGTATCGATAGGATCAAAAACCAGTTTTAAGCAGTTTATTACTGCTTATTCTATGATACAATAAGAAAATGATGTACAAGAATTCGTAGGAGGGAAAAAATGGCAAAGTTTGAAGATAAGATCGACTTGTACGACGCTAGAGGCAATCTTGTAGAATCTGATGTGCCACTGGAAGCATTAAGTCCACTTAGAAACCCTGCGATCAAAAGAATCGTATCGGGTATCAAAAGGACCGTAGCTTTAAACCTAGAAGGTGTACAAAATGCCTTAGCTACTGCAAAAGTCGGTGGGCCCGCAAATAAAATAATGGGCAGAGAACTTGACTTAGACATAGTAGGAAATGCAGAAGCCATTGCAGAAAAAGCAAAAGCAATGATACAGGTTGAAGAAGATGACGACACAAACGTTGAACTATTAGCTGGTGGAAAAAGGGCACTGGTACAAATACCAAGAGTCAGATTTGAATCAGCAGCTGAATATTCAGCAACCACTTTGGTAACTGCTTCAGCATTCATCCAGGCAATACTAGACGTATGTGATGTGAACATGTATGATGCAAACATGGTAAAAGCAGCTATCCTCGGTAGATACCCACAATCTGTGGAATACCTGGGTGGTAACTGTGCTACTATGCTCGATCTGCCTCAGAAGTTAGAAGGTCCAGGTTACGCACTGAGAAACATCATGGTCAACCACGTGGTAGCAGCAACCCTGAAAAACACACTGCAAACAGCCGCTCTATCAAGCATTCTAGAACAATCTGCAATGTTTGAAATGGGTGACGCAGTAGGTAAATTTGAAAGGATGCACCTTCTTGGACTAGCATACCAGGGAATGAACGCCGACAACATGGTACTGGACTTAGTTAAAGACAATGCTAACGGTACCGTAGGATCAGTCATCGAAAGCATGGTAGAAAAAGCCAAAGCAGACGGTATAATTGGTGTAGAAAAAGACCTGAATGGATTCGGCGTCTATGGAACTGATGACCTAGCAAAATGGAACGCATACGCAGCAGCTGGTTTAATAGCAGCAACCATGGTAAACCAAGGAGCTGCCAGGGCTGCACAAGGTGTTTCATCAACAATCTTGTACTACAACGATATACTAGAATTCGAAACTGGACTGCCAAGCGTAGACTTCGGTAGAGCAGAAGGTGTAGCAGTAGGATTCTCCTTCTTTAGCCACTCAATTTACGGTGGTGGAGGTCCTGGTATTTTCAACGGAAACCACATCGTTACAAGACACAGTAAAGGATTCGCTATACCACCTGTGGCAGCAGCTATGGCATTAGATGCCGGTACTCAGATGTTCTCCCCAGAATCAACCTCCGGATTAATAAAAGAAGTGTTCAGCCAAGTTCCCGAATTCCGAGAACCACTCAAATACGTGAACGAAGCTGCAGCAGAGATTAAAAACCAGATATAAACAAGTTTTCCAACCCTTGGGGGTAAAAAGTCAAATGGACATTGAAATATTTCCGCACAGACTATTAAGCGCCGATACCACTGAAAAATTATTGAATGATTTAGAAGCGGTTGAAGGCATAAAAAGAATGGTAATACAAGGACAGAGACTTCCTTCTGAAGAAATTAACCCTGAACGTAAAAAGATCAAAATCAAAGGCGAAGAAATTGATTTGCAGGTTCAAACTGGCCGTGTTTTAATGGAAATTGAAGATGAGGAAATCATCGATGAAATTAGGGCCGTCTGTGAAAATAATTTGCCATTCGGATTCAACATACATGTTGGAACCTTTATCAGAAAGCAGAAAACTGTTACAGATGGAATTAAATATGGTGATGCCTTAGAAGAAATTTCTGATGAAATAGTTGGTTTAACCGATCAAAACGCTCAACTCAGTGAAAGAGCCACGATAATTAAAAAAGAGAATCAAAAATGATTGGCAAGACCACACACGTTGTAGATTGCAGAGAAGCCATGGGAATGGGTGAAGGAGGAGGAATCGCCCAGAGAGGTACATTTGCAGAGTGTGGAAATGATGTTCTGGCCATTGCCATGTCTCCCGGGCGGAGACACATAACCAAACCAGTATGTGAAATCACATTTGCCCTACGGGAAGCTAACATATTTACCAGCACTTTAGTATTAAATGCAGGCGCTGGAGTCCCTTCAGATGCGCCCACAGCGGGAATGGGAAGCCTTTTTGGACTTACTCCCAAAGAGGTAGAACAGATCAAAAGATTCCGCCTGTTAGTAGTGCATTTAGGAGGAGTTAAGCATCACATAGTTTACAAGGCTCGTTTAATTCTACGGAAAGTAAACAAGCCATGTATCGTTATATGTGAATACCCCGTTGACTTCGAAGATTTCGCTCAGGTTGGTGTGAAAACTAAAGCTGTAATGCCTGAAGAACCTAAAACTCAAGGTGAAATCGTGGATATTATCAGCGGAGTTATTAGAGGAGAAACAGCTCCCCAGGAAAAGTTGGATGAGATAATAAAAAAGGTAAGATTAGCATTAGGAGGTGCATGATTATGGCACAATTCTATCCAGGAACAAGTCAGGTTGCAGAAAACAGAAGAAGGTTCAGCAACCCTGATATAGAACTTGAAAAGTTAAGGGAGATTTCCGACGAAGATGTAGTTAAGATATTAGGGCACCGAGCCCCTGGTGAAGAATACCCCAGTGTACACCCACCACTGGAAGAAATGGATGAACCAGACGATATTATAAGGGAAACTGTAGTACCACTCGATGGTGCAAAAGCCGGAGACAGAGTCCGATACATACAGTTTACAGATTCCATGTACTTTGCTCCAGTACACCCATTCATGAGATCCAGAGCTTACCTCTGGAGATTCAGAGGTGCAGATGCAGGTACACTATCCGGAAGACAGATCATCGAAACCAGAGAAAGAGACTTAGAAAAATATTCCAAAGAACTGCTGGAACAGGAATGGTTCGACCCAGCAAGAACAGGTATAAGGGGTAAAACTGTACACGGACACTCCCTGAGACTTGACGAAGACGGTATGATGTTTGACATGCTGAGAAGACTGGTCTTAAACAAGGACACCGGTAACGTAGAAGCAGTCAAAAACCAGATCGGTGACGAATTAGACGAACCCGTTGTAATGGGTGAACCATTAGACGAAGCTACTCTCAAAGCAAAAACTACAATTTACAGAAAAGATGGCGAAGCCTACCGTGATGATGCAGATGCAGTAGAAATACTCCATAGAATACACGTACTACGATCACAAGGTGGGTTCAGTCCCGAATAAGGAGGTGGAAATATGGCAGATAGATTATTTTTAGATGCTATGAAAAAGAAATTCGAAGAAGATCCAAAAGATAAGAGTACCACTTTCTATAAATTTGGCGGATGGAAACAGTCAGAAAGGAAAAGAGAGTTTGTAGAAGCAGGTAAAAAAGTAGCAGCAGAACGTGGAATACCACAATATGATCCAGATGTGGGTACTCCATTAGGTCAAAGGGTGCTCATGCCTTACCAGGTTTCAACCACTGACACCTACATAGAAGGTGACGACCTACACTTCGTAAACAACGCAGCTATGCAACAATTCTGGGACGACATTAGAAGAACTGTTATCGTAGGATTGAACACAGCACACACCGTTATAGAAAAAAGACTGGGTAAAGAAGTTAGCCCTGAAACCATAACTTACTACCTGGAAACTGTAAACCACGCAATGCCTGGTGCTGCAGTTGTACAGGAACACATGGTGGAAACCCACCCATTACTGGTGGCTGACAGTTACGTTAAAGTCTTCACTGGTAACGATGAAGTAGCTGATGAAATAGACCCTGCATATGTATTAGACATAAACAAAGAGTTCCCAGCTGACCAGGCTGAAGTACTCAAAAATGAAGTAGGAGACGGAATCTGGCAGGTAGTAAGGATACCCACTATAGTATCCAGAACCTGTGACGGTGGTACCACCTCCCGATGGTCTGCTATGCAGATCGGTATGTCCATGATTTCTGCATACAAACAGGCAGCAGGAGAAGCCGCAACCGGTGACTTCGCATATGCTGCAAAACACGCAGAAGTTATACACATGGGTACCTACCTCCCTGTCCGAAGGGCTAGAGGAGAAAACGAACCAGGTGGAATCGCCTTCGGTTTCTTAGCTGATATCATACAGACTCCAAGAAAATATCCAGATGACATAGTAAGACAAACTTTAGAGGTAGTTGCAGCTGGAGCAATGATGTACGACCAGATCTGGCTAGGTTCATACATGTCTGGCGGTGTAGGATTCACCCAGTACGCAACCGCAGCATACACCGACAACATACTGGACGACTTCACCTACTTTGGTAAAGAGTACGTAGAAGACAAATACGGTATAACCGAAGCACCTAACACCATGGACACCGTTCTGGATGTTGCTTCAGAAGTCACTTTCTACGGACTGGAACAGTACGAAGAATACCCATCACTACTTGAAGATCAGTTCGGAGGATCACAGAGAGCCGCAGTGGCCGCTGCAGCATCTGCATGTTCCACTGGATTTGCAACTGGAAACGCCCAAACTGCTTTAAGTGGATGGTACCTCTCTATGTACCTGCACAAAGAACAGCACAGCCGACTTGGATTCTACGGTTACGACCTTCAGGACCAGTGTGGTGCATCTAACGTATTCTCAATTAGAGGAGATGAAGGATTACCACTGGAATTGAGAGGAGCTAACTATCCAAACTACGCAATGAATGTGGGTCACCAGGGAGAATATGCAGGTATCTCACAATCTGCACACTCTGCCCGAGGAGACGCATTTGTGCTTAACCCACTGGTTAAAATCGCATTTGCTGACAAAAACCTGACCTTCGACTTCACTGAAGTACGTGCTCAGTTTGCTAAAGGTGCACTAAGAGAATTCGAACCAGCCGGAGAAAGAGCTCTTATTTCTCCAGCTAAATAAATAGGTGTTACGCAAACACCTATTTTTTTTATTTTATTTAAAAAATGAGGAGGAAATTATATGGTAGACGCTGTAATAGCAGGATTAGGTGTTGCAGCTTTAATGGGGGCTGCTGCAACTATTGCAGGAGCTGCAGAGGACCTTGAATCAGATGTTGGTTCACAGAGTAACCCTAACTCACAGGTTCAGCTGGCACCCCAGATGGGCAATCTACACAGAATGGTTAACAAGGCTGTTTCTGGAGAACCAGTTGCCTACGGTACCTGGGCAGGAATAGCCGGTGCGGTTGCTTTCGTATTAATGGGCTCACTACACCTACCAGTCATATTATCAATAGCAGGAGGAGCAGCCATAGCAGCATTGGTTCACGCTACATACACTACCACTTCCCACTTAGGAAGGATAGTTAGCCAGTCACAGTTCAATCAACCAGTGTTCCTGGATGTACTTACAACTCACTTAGGACCAATTGCCGGCCACGGATTCATAGTCACATTCTCAATAGTAGGATTATCATACCTAATGACCTTACCAATCCAAGGATTTGGACACCCATTTGCACTGCCGTTTTTAGCAGTACTCTGGGGTATAACCATAGGTGCAATAGGTTCATCAACAGGAGACGTTCACTACGGTGCAGAAAGGGAGTACCAGCAATACCCATTTGGTGGAGGAATCCCAGTAGCTATTCACGGTGACATCACCAGGAAAGCTGAACTTGGTGCCAGAAACTCCATAGATGTTGTACACTTCTGTGCCAAGTATGGTGGACCGGTTACTGGATTCGCTTTCGGACTAATAGTATTCTTCAGCTTCTGGGCTACTGTGGTTGGTGGAATAGCCGGACCCGGTAACACGGCCTTAACCGTTGGAACAGGAATCCTATTCGTGATAGTAATACTATTAATCATAATAAACAACAGATTAGAAGTATTTGCCAGAAACAAATACGGACCATATAAGGAATAAGGAGGTTTTATGATGGACCCATTATTATTAATCGGTGCTGTAACCATTGGAGGAGTCCTCATTGGTGGAGGTGTACACTTCTTACCAGTAGGTGGTGCTCCAGCGGCTATAGCAACAGCAACAGGTGTAGGAACGGGTACTGCAATGTTAGCAGCAGGTAGTGCTATGACCGGACTTATAACCGCAGCAGCAGCCACAGGATCTCCACTCGAGTTAGTACTACTGGCAGGTGCCGCAGGATCAGCTTTAATGATCGCCATAACCATGCTGGTGGGTAACTGGGTATACGTTTGGGGAGTAGGAACCGTACCAGTTTCTGCTAAAGTGACCAAAGACCCTATCACTGGACTTGAACAGGAAAAATATGTTACCCCCGGTACAGAAGGACACGGAATACCCACAGTGTGTTATGTCAGCGGAGTAATCGGAGGATTACTAGGTGGAATTGGTGGAGGATTAATATATTACTTCCTATACAATGGACTGATAGAATCAGGAATATCCGCCTTTGCAGCCAGTGGTGGTTCAATATCTGCAGCTGCAGCAATGACCGCCGGAATATTCGCATTAGCAGTATTCTTTGTTAACTCAGTTATAGCATCCTACAATATAGGTGGAACCATTGAAGGATTCCACGACCCTAAATTTAAGAGACTCCCTAGAGGAGCATTAGGATGTATCGTTGCCTCTATAGTTATAGGAATTGTAGGGGTATTACTACTACAGGGAGGTGCGATCTAATGTCAGTAGCAGCAGGAGGAGGCGGAGAATCCTCTATAAACCCAATACAAATTTTAGCATTAGGATTAATTGGCGGACTTATACTACTTTATCTGGTACCATTTATCCCTACTATAGGACCACTATTTGGAGCATTAGGAGCGGTACTCGCCATAATATGGGGAGCTGACGCTATTGCTCGAGTTGCCAGTTATGGTTTAGGTACCGGTGTACCATCCATAGGATATATGTCACTGGCTATAGGTATCATAGGATCCCTGGCAGGAATAGCTGGTGCTGTGATATTTGGAAGCGGTTTAGAATTACTAGGCCCCATATTTGGAGTAGTCTTAGCCATGATCGTAGGTGCAGTAGTAGCCCTAGTCGGTACCAAAATTATTAAGATGAAAATACCTATCATGGTCAGATGCACAGTGGAACTTTCTGGTGCAGCAGCCATATCAATACTAGGATTTTCAGCAGCTATAGCTGGAAGTTTAAGCATGGCAGATATACTGACCACAGTAGTAACAACTGGATTTATAGGTGTATTATTCATCCTGAATACAATGGCAATACAGCATCCATTCAACGCCTGTTTAGGACCACAAGAAGACAGAGTTAGAACACTCAAACTGGCCGCAGCAACTGGTTTCATTTCCATGGCCATAGTAGGAATCATGGGAATTGGATACTCAGATATCTGGTGGGTGACGGCCATAATCGGTGCAATAGCCTGGTTTATATCAATCAGTGCATTCATACAATCATCTGTAGAAGATGCAGCATCAGTGGCCTGGACTGGCTGGTGGCCTGAAGAGGAGATGTAAAGGAGGAATAGAAAAATGGCAGAAATGTTACCTTTAATACAAATTGCTCCTGAATCCAATTTAACCCTTGACCCCTCCACCGGTATGCTGGGAGCAGCTATGAAAGGAGCTGTACTGGTATCCCTGGATGGAGTGAACGAACAACTAAATGAATTAGAGATGGCAGTAGAAGATTTATATACTTCCCTGGATCCAACCACAGTCTCTGCAGGGGCTTACCCTGGAAGAGAAGGTGCTTACCTCACCGCAGGTAAACTAACCAACATCGTGTACGGATTCATAATTGGGTTAATTCTACTGGTCGCATTACTACCACTACTATTATAGGAGGTGTTAAAGTTGGCTGAGAAAAAAGCACCAGCAGAAGGATGGCCGGTTATTAACGGGGACTACGTGGTCGGAGACCCAGAAAGTCCAGTTGCAGCCGCGACACTGGCTTCTCACATCGAACAGATCCCAGTGGATGCCGGAGCAGCCATAGCCGGACCTTGCAAAACAGAAAACCTCGGAATTGAGAAGATGATGGCTAACCTGATCTCGAACCCTAATATCAGATTCCTGGTCCTGTGTGGATCAGAAGTACAGGGGCACATCACAGGTCAGAGTATCGAAGCACTTCACGCCAATGGAGTTGACCCAGAAAAAAGGAAGATCATAGAAGCAACTGGAGCAATTCCCTTCATCGAAAACATTCCCGACGAAGGAATTGAAAGATTCCAACAACAACTGGAAATAGTAAGTATAATTGACACAGAAGACGCAGCAGCAATACAATCCAAGATCAAAGAGTGCATAGAAAAAGATCCCGGAGCATTCGAAGAAGAAGCAATGGTAGTCAAAGTGGAAGAAGGTGGCGAAGAGGAAGAAGAAGGTGAAGCAGTACCACCTGTAGCCCCAGAAACCGCACTGATAGAAGCTCGAATGCGTAATATCCAGACCCAGATTAAATCAATCGGTGGTATAAATCGGATATTTGCAGGTATGTACGCCGGAAAAGTTCAGGGAATAGTGGTAGGCCTGGCCTTCACACTGATCATTGGAACTATATTATTCCTGAGATAGGGGGTTTTCGAGATGGTTTTGATATCAAATAAACCTAACATTAGAGGCATAAGAAAAGTCGCAGAAGATGTTAAATACCGAACACAACTGATAGGTAGAGACCAAAGATTATTTGCCGGGCTTATAGCCACCCGTATTTATGGTATAGCCGTAGGAGTAATCCTGGCTTTAGTCTTAGTTCTTCCATTTGTAATTTGGACATTATACTTCGGAGGATGATAAAATGGCAGACGAAGATAAAGATATAGTACCAGCCGTTCTTGTCCCTGCAGATGCATTCAACAAGGCAAATGAAAGATTAGACGACATGGAAGACAAGGTAGAATTCACCTGGGGTGAAATCAACCAGCGTATGGGTCAACAAATAGGTAGAGATATTGGTATTTTATACGGAATTATAATAGGACTGATAATCCTATTTGTGGCATTCAATGTGGTTAAGGTAGGAGCATTCTTAACTGCCTTTGGAATCTAGTAAAATGGAGGTTTATGTATGTTTAGATTTGACAAAGAACAAGTTGTTTTAGATATTGCTGGCGTCAAATGTGGAGGACAGCCAGGTGAATATCCAACTGTTTTAGCAGGTACCATATTTTATGGTGGACACAACATTATTGAAGATGAAAAGGCCGGTATATTCGACGCAGAAAAAGCACAGGCTCTGATGAAAACACAGGAAGAAATGTCTGATGTAACAGGTAACCCTCACTGGGTACACACCTTCGGACAGACTCCAGAAGCAATCGTTAAATATCTGGAATTTGTAGGAGAACATTCCGACTACCCCTTCCTCATAGACTCAACCTCTGCAGAAGCAAGAATAGCCGGAGCAAAATATGCAACAGAAGTAGGATTAGCCGATAGAGCAATCTACAACTCAATAAACATGGCAGCAGAAGCTGAAGAAATAGTAGCAGTAGGAGAAACTGACCTATCTGCATCTATAGTTCTAGGGTTCAACGCAATGGACATGACACCCCAGGGTAAATTAGACATCTGGGAAAACGGTGGAAGCGTACTGGATAAAGGTCTCTTAGAGATGGCCGCAGAGTCTGGAATCGACAAACCACTCATGGACGTAGCAGTTACACCATTAGGACAGGGAGCAGGACCAGCAGTCAGAACATCCTTCATGCAGAAAAGCAAATGGGGATACCCATCAGGTGCAGGTATACACAACGTACCATCTGCCTGGGACTGGATGAGAAACTACAAAAAACCAGTGGAAAAAGGTGGAGAAGGTCACGCTGAAGCATGGCCAGTAGCCGACGTAGGATCCAACCTCATCATGCAGATGGCTGGTGGAGACTTCGTGCTCATTGGTCCTATTGAAAACGCTTCCATGGCATTCCCTGCCTGTGCAATGGCTGATATCTTCATTGCAGAAGCTGCTAAAGACCTTGGAACAGAAATGGTTGAAGAACACCCCTTCTTTAAACTGCTCTAAAAAGTTTGAGGCGATTCTATCGCCCACTTCTTTTATTTTTATTTTTAAATCAATTTTAAGGATTATCATGCCCCTGTCACGTTAATTTTTTAATGATCAAAAAGTTAAATAGAAAAGGTTATCAATAGGTATACGGAAATATACTTCCGGTGAATATTTTTGTTAAATATAATCCTTTACATCATAGGACTGGTCATATCGCTGATCATAGTGGTTAAATCCGCCGATGTCTTTGTGGATAACCTGGTGGAAATTGGATCGACACTGGGGATTTCAGAGATTATCCTGGGAGTCACTGCATCAGCCATTGGAACATCACTACCAGAATTTGGATCCGCCTTGATAGCTTCGCTTTCAGGCAGTGTAGATATCGGTGTGGGTACAGTTATAGGCTCCAACATATGGAACATCGCAGGTATACTCGGTATTTCCGCCACAGTATCTGGTGTAATTAGAACAAATAAAAAGGGACTCACCAGAGACTGGTTGATGACTTTAATCACCGGAATTATCCTCTTAATTTTCATGTTTTTCGGGGATATTCACTGGTCGGCTTCCATTATAATGATCGCTGCGTACGGTTACTATCTGCATCTATTGATTAAATCACAGAGAGAACAGAACCAGGTTAACTCTTCAGAGGAAGAAAAAATAGATGAATCAGAAAATAATCAAAATAAAAGAAATATAGATAAAAAAACCATTGCACTGGTAGTTATAGGATTGATCGGACTTATTATTGGCTGTAGGATACTGGTCTTCAGCGGTGTGGAACTGGCCCGTATAGCCGGCATTCCGGCCATGATCATGGGATTATTCACCCTGGCCATTGGAACCAGCATACCAGAACTGGTGGTTACCCTATCTTCCGCCATGAAAGGACTGCATGATCTCTCCATAGGAACAGTACTGGGCAGTAACACCTTCAACATCCTCATAGGGATTGGAATTCCTGCACTGGTAATGACGGTACCGGTTGAACCACTTTCTCTAACCTTCGACGCACCAGTGATGCTGTTTATCACTATTTTATTGATGGTACTGATAAGAGCGGGTAAAATGAAATTAAACCGGATAGCAGGAATAATATTAGTGGCTTCATACATAACCTATGCTGTATTCAGATTATTTATACTGGTATGAGAGGACTAAGCGATGTACGAAAAGATACTTGTAGCCACCATGGGCGAATACATGGATGAGATACTGGAAAACACAATTGATGTTGTTTCAGGTAAAGAGGTTGAAATCATCGGTATATACGTAGTTGATATCTCTGTACCTTTCTTAACCCCAGTTAGAGTTAAAAATATGATGCACAAGGAATTAACCCTGAGGGGAAGGGAAATACTGAACAGTATGGAAGAACAACTTCAAGAGGTATGTAAGGGGATTAAGTTCAAAAAGGTATTATTAGAGGGCAACCCGGCAGAGGAAATAGTTAAGACTGCTGAAAATGAAAATGTCGACCTTATTGTAATGAGCACGGGAAAAAGTAGGGTGGATAAGCATTTGTTAGGAAGTGTATCTGAAAAAGTCGTTCACTCTGCCCCCTGCAGCGTATTACTGGTAAGGATCAACTAGATCAACCTACTCTTTTTTATTAAAATAAATTCACAACCTTTATATTAATTTTAAGCAAAACTTTAATTTGTTGATTTATTTCTGGAGGTAATCCTTTTGTCCCCTTTTAAGAAAATATTTGCAAGAAGCCCCAAGCCAGTCAGAGCAAAAAGCAAGTACATAGGTTTCGATGATATAAAATACAATCCTTATAGTGTTAAGAGAAAAGTAGGTGCCGGTATAAGCATGACCCCTGATACCTATTATATCGTGGGGTCGGTTGAACTGGGAAACACCACCACTAAATGTATCCTAACAGCCACTAACCTCACCGATAGCCACACCTATCTGCTGGATAAGACCGTGAAGATGACCAGGGACATACGCCCCCCAAGGGAGGGGGAAGAAGTTTTCGGGGAGACTGTCTGGGAAGTGGAGCTTACCAAGGAATCAGTGGCCGAGCTGATTAAAGAAACTATTCTTGAATCAGTAAAACGGGCAAGGATAGATATAGATGAAGACCTTGATTTTGTAGTCCGTTCAACAGGAGTGACCGCGGGATTTGCCTCTCCAGAAGATGTGGGACAACTGATAATAGCCCTGGCCAACGGCTGCCTAGACGCCGGTATACCTCCCCGTAAAATGTCACCGGCCATGTCCATCGACAACTTCCCGGAACGACTCCGGGGATACACCCTTATAGATCAGGTAATGTTTGACGGAGCCGTAGTAAGCGTAGTACCACCCACCGGAAAGGTGGTAGTTGCAAATGAAATGGAAGGGGAACTGGTAACTGCAGGCATAAAAGCAGGTGCCAAATGGACTGATGTGGACTACCGTAACCCTGTGGTTTCCATGGATTTCGGAACCACGCTCGCTGGTAGAATAACCAATGCCGATGTACCATACGCCCGTACCGTTGGCAATTTCTGTGGACTGGCAGGGGCAGTATCAGACTCCATAATCAGGGGGACTGAAAGGGTGGATAAGAGGGGAGGAGCCGCATTGGACCTTTACACCCGGGACATACTTAAAAACGCCGACTGGAAGGCCGCTAAAAAATACGCAGAAAAGATACACGAACACGTGGATATAAGAAAAGTCCCCGAGGGAAGGGAGAGATTTGGAACGGTGCCAGTCGACCCGGAAGCCGCCTACAGTGCAGGTACCACACTTATCGGCTGTGACATCGGAGAAAATGGTGATGAAATTCCTAAATTAGTTGATTTAGGTCATGAGATCTATGAGGATGTCGGAATACACACCCTATTTGCGACACTCGATCATGTAAGCGCCCTCATCGTTAAAAGATTGGTAGATGAAGCGGAGGATGAAAAAGTAATTACTGAGGGTTCTGTCCTGGGAGTCACCGGCCGGGCAGGGATAACCGGTAGAAAACCAGAACTAGTACTGGAATATGTTAAAGACCACTTTGAAGATGTTATATTTGTCTCGGATGCTTTGGCCCTTGGTGCCGCTGTAATGGCCCGCTGCATGAACTCCATGGGAACACCTAAAGTTCCGCTGGGTGGTTTGCGTGGTGGAGCCTGTATTTTAGGTGCCCGGAAGAAATTGCAGAGAGACAAGGAACATCTAAGCTATTAATCACCGTGGATCATATTTAAAACTTTTATATTATCTGCACTGGTTAATATTTCACTTTCTGAAACTATCACATTATTTTTTTCTATCAACCGCTGCAAAGAGATTGACATCTAACTTCTCCAGCAGTTCTTTCCTGTTAATCTCATATTATTCGATGTTTGTCTCTTCATCATTTCCCATTCCATCTTTAATTTTCATTTTCATGATTTCACCTTCTGATTTGCTGTTTTTTTGGCTTGTAACTCGTTGGCTTATTATCTTTTTATTATCTTCGGACTTGCATCTCCTGAACATGTTATATCTTTAACTGTTAACTATCGCTATATTTTATTGGTTAAAAAAAGAGAACGAGTATGTACCCGTTCCCTTCTCTGGAGGTCAGAACTTAAAGCCAGACTTAACTTAAGTTAAATGCTTTTCATTCTATTTTTTTACCGGCATCTGGGCCTGGTTGTACAGAATATATCTCATTTACCTTGAGCAGGACTGCGGCTTTGGGATTTAATTGTGCCATTACGCTTTTAGCCCACTGGACGGCATCATCGAAATATTTACCAGATTCATATATCTCCACATCTCCTTTAAACTGATATGGGCATTCTGATACATTACCAACAGCTATCGACGCTTTGGGGTTGCTTTTAAGATTTTTAAAAGTCTTGTTCATGAAATTAGCCACCAGCAAAACCGTTCCACTATCTAGGGGTCTGGCCAGTCCTATGGGAACCACGTTAGGTACATCATCGGTACTGGCAGTTGCCAGCCAAACTATGTTATTTTTTTCTATTGTGTCCATCATCTCTTGAGTTAAAACCATTCTATCACACCCTTAATTTTTTCTACATACCCATAGTTGATTTAATAATATAATGTACATTTTGGTCAGTAAAATATACTAAACTGTATCCTGGTTACTGAAATGACTGAGGGGATATTTAATAAAAACCTTTAATATGGGGTTATAACTACAAACAACTACATAACGATTTTTTAAATTTCAAGAAGGATTTTTAATAAAATTTTTTCTTAAATAATAGGGAAAAAATAATATGGTAACTGCAGTAATCATGGCCGGTGGTAAAGGAACCAGGATGGGATTTAAGGGTGAAAAACCCCTGATTTCCGTCCGGGGCAAGCCCATGATCAGGCACGTTTGCGAAGCCGTACGGTCGTCCCGGGAAGTGGATGATTTAGTGGTGGCCACCAGCAGAAACACACCACTCACCACTGATTTTGCCCGAAAATCCGGCCTGAAGGTTATAGAAACCCCAGGGGAAGGGTATGTAAACGATCTCGGATTTTTAATAGGGGAACTATCAAGTAACAACCCACCAACCAATAACCAGGACGATATCCTGGTGACCATCACCGCAGATCTACCCCTCATCACCGGGGAAATTTTAGATGAGGTAATTACAGAATATAAAAACTGTGGTAAACCAGCCATGTGTGTTGCTGTGCCACTGGAATTTTTCAGGCAATATAATCTGAAACCACATATTGTAATGGGGGATACGGTACCTTCAGGATTAAATATATTAAGAAGAAACAACACACAACAAGATGAGGAAGTATTGGAACTGAGGAAATTTGAGCTGGCGTTAAATATTAATAGTACAGAAGATCTAATATCCTTAGAGAAATATTTTGAGTTTAAAGCTTTCAAACAGGCAATAAATTAGGGGTGATATAAGTGGTTGAAGAACGGAAATTAATCAAAGGGGAAGAGAAGGTTTGGAGCGAAATAAAGGGATACCAGGTGGCTACAAACAATGCAAGGATACTCGGTGAACTCGATGAACTGATCATCAATGGAAAAACCGGTAAAATAACAGATGTAGTTATCAGGGTAGACAAAGGCCGGAACGTTAACGTCAAAGGTGCTAAAAAGAAAGGAGACACTTTACTGGTTCCCTTCGGAAAAGTGGAAAAAGTCGGTGAATTCATAATCATCACCGAATAAATAATTTTTTATTTTTAAATAGATAAATTTTCCAATAATTTTTCTATAATTTTGATATACCCTACATTTAAACCCAATCGGGTTATGATATATTTAATTTTTTAATTTAATTAACTCTGGGGTATATAAAGATATTATCATGTTCTTTCAAGGTAATGTCGTTTTTTAGGATTGATATGTAAATTTATGTGTACCGTAAGTTCTGATTTTTTAATGTTTATTTCTTTTCTTTTAAAAAAATTTCTTTTATGAATCTATCGTTAGGGTCGATATGTTTATATCATCATATCAATATTATCATTTTTTTTGTTGATATTTTTATTTCATATTACATTAAAAAAAGTTTAAATAGGGGGTAAAAATACAAATAAAGGTTGTAATAAATATTTATTGTTTTTAATATTCTTCACAATAGGTTTTTTGTATTTTAGCCATTGATGGTGTAGTAATGTAGAGGGGCTTGCTCCATAAATTACCGTTGATATTATAGTTCTATTATTAATAGTTTATGGCCCACCGTAATTTCGATATGTTTATATCCTCATATCGATGTTATTTATTTTTGTGGATATTTTTATTATTAGATCATGACAAAAAAAATTCAATTGGGGTTTTAAATGAAAAATAAGGCATATAATAGATATTTATTGTTTTTAACATTTTTTGCAGCGGTTTTTTGTATTTTAACCATTGGTGGCGTTGGTGCTGCAGAGGTACCTTCCGCGAACTTTACCAGTAATATCACCAGTGGAAATGCGCCTTTGGATGTGCAGTTTAATGATACTTCCATTGGCAATGCAACTAGCTGGAGTTGGGGTTTTGGTGATAGCCAGACGTCTACAGAGCAGAATCCCGCCCATAGTTACACAACTGAAGGTAAATACAGCGTCAGCCTCACAGCGAGTAACGAGGCAGGCAGCAATACCATAATTCAAAATGATTACATCAACGTGGCAATTCCACCCACAGTGAGCACTAGTCTCACTGGTGGAACCTACAACGAGACACAAACGGTAACCTTAACCAGCGATGACCCTACGGCAACTATCTATTACGCTAATGACAAAACAGATCCCCGAATAAGCAGTACACGGATAGAATACACAGGATCCATCACCATCAGCAATACTACAACCCTCAGGTATGCAGCAGTTGATGTTTATGGTAATTGGAGTCAGTTGTACCTGCAAAATTATGTGATTGGAAATGGAACTGCCAGTAAGGGGCCATCTAACAATACTGGACCGGAAACCAACACCACATATTGGACCTACCCCACCGGAGGAACCATATCCTATGCCACTCCTGTTATCGGTACAGATGGGATCATATACATCGGAAGCGGTGATGGTAAACTCTATGCTTTAAACCCTGACGGAACAATTAAATGGACCTACACCACAGGAGGCGCAATTTATGGTTCAGCAACCATCGGAACTGATGGTACTATTTACGTGGGAAGTCGAGATAAGAATTTGTATGCTTTGAATTCTGATGGAACCTTGAAATGGTTTTACGCCACGGGAAATTATATATACGGTTCTGCGGTGATTGGTTCTGATGGAACCATCTATGTAGGGAGTTATGATAAGAATTTGTATGCTTTGAATTCTGATGGATCGCTTAAATGGTCTTACACCACTGGAGGGTACATATACAATTATGGAGGAAGCCCAACGATTGGTGCTGATGGTACTATTTACGTGGGAAGTTATGATAAGAATTTGTATGCTTTGAATTCTGATGGAACCTTGAAATGGTTTTACGTCACGGGAAATTACATATATGGGTCACCAACGATTGGAGCTGATGGTACGATCTATATAGGAAGTAGAGATAACAAATTGTATGCTATAAATCCGGATGGAACTCTTAAATGGACCTACACTACTGGAGGATATATATATGGGTCACCAACGATTGGTGCTGATGGTACTATTTATGTGGGAAGTAATGATGGTAAGTTGTATGTTTTGAATTCTGATGGAACGCTTAAATGGACATACACCGCCGGATCTGCAATACAGGGTTCTGTATTAATAGGTACAAATAAAACAATCTACTTTGGCAGTGGCCAAGATGTATATGCTTTAAAGGATGTTGCTCCTGAAGCTGATTTCACATCAACTTATGTCTCAAGTGATGATTTACCTATCACCATACATTTCACCGATAAATCACTACATGATCCAACTTCTTGGCTATGGGATTTCGGAGACGGAACTACCAGTACAGAACAAAACCCCACACATAACTATGGCACAGAGGGTAATTACACAGTCATCTTAACCGCAATTAACGCTAATGGAACCAATAACTTTACAAAAACCATACAGGTTCATCTATTCTCAATAAGTAACAGTCTTGCCAGTGGAACCTACACAGCGACGCAATCCGCAACACTAACTAGCAATGATTCTACAGCGACTATTTATTATACTACTGACAGTACTGATCCACGAACCAGCAGTACCAGGACAGAATATACAGAACCTATTAATATCAGCAATACTACGACCCTCAGGTATGCTGCACTTGATATTTATGTTAATTGGAGTCCAATGTACCTGCAGAATTATGTTATTGGAACAGGAACAGCCAGCAGGGACCCATCTAATTACACTGGTCCAGAAACCAACACCACCAATTGGACTTATACCACCGGAGGAAACATAAACTATGCTACTCCCGCCACTGGTTCAGATGGAACCATATACATTGGAATGAGCGATGGTAAATTCTATGCTTTAAATCCTGACGGAACAATTAAATGGACCTACACCACAGGAGGCGCAATTTATGGTTCAGCAACCATCGGAACTGATGGAACCATATACATTGGAAGTGGAGATGGTAAATTATACGCTTTAAACCCTGATGGAACACTCAAATGGTCTTACACCACAGGAGGAGCAATAGATGGAGCACCAGTGTTTAATAGTGCTGATTGTACCATCTATGTGGGAAGTGAAGATAAGAATTTGTATGCTATAAACTGTGATGGAACTCTGAAGTGGTCCTACACCACCAATAGCGCCATATACTGTTATTATGGAGGCCCTGTAATCGGCTCTGATGGAACTATCTATGTGGGAAGCTGGAGCCAGAGGTTGTATGCTATAAATCCCGATGGATCACTTAAATGGTACTACACTACAGGACACAAACTCTTTGGATCTCCAACGATTAGTGCTGATGGAACTATCTACATTGGATGTCGGGATAATAAATTGTATGCAATAAACCCAGACGGAACACTCAAATGGACCTACGCTTTAGGAAACGCTAGTTTGGCAACAACTACTATAGGTAATGATGGTATTCTCTATGTGGGAAGTGAAGATGGTATTTTATATGCTTTAAACTTGGATGGAACTCTTAAATGGTCTTACGCCATAGGAGGAACACTACGTGGTGCACCAGCCATAGATGCAGATGGAACAATTTATATTGGAAGCGCTGATGGTAAATTGTGCGCTATAAATTCGGATGGAACACTTAAATGGATCTACACCGCTGGATCTGGTCCAGTGTTAATAGGAACTGAGGGAACCATCTACTTTGCAAGTGGTACAAAAGTGTATGCTTTGAAAGATGTTCTTCCTGTAGCTGATTTTACATCAACTCAGTTGACCAATGGTGAAACACCAATCACAATACAATTCACCGATAAATCCATACATGATGCCAGTTCCTGGTTATGGAATTTCGGAGATGGAACCACCAGCACAGAACAAAACCCCACACACAACTATACCACAGCAGGTAATTATACAATCAGTTTAACAGTGACCAATGATGTTGGAAGTGATATTAAAACGGTGACTAAGATGATTTCGGTTTATCCACCAGTTGAAGTTAATTTCACTTCAGATGTTGCCAGTGGAACATCACCATTGACTGTTAATTTCACAGATTCATCATTGTATGCCACTTCTTGGGCGTGGGACTTCGATGGAGATGGAAATATCGACAGTACAGAACAAAACCCCACCTACACCTACAACAACACACCAGGCAAATACAATGTAACTTTAACTGCCACTGGACCAGGTGGCAGTGACACTAAAACAGAAACAATCATAATTTTACCCAGTGTAACAGCAAGTGTGAAAGGAGGAAGTTACAACGCCACACAAACAGTAACCTTAACCAGTAATGATCCAACATCAACCATCTACTACACCACCGACGGCACCGATCCTACTACAAGCGGTACTAGAATACCGTACACTGGACCCATTGCAATTGTTAACACTAGCACATTAAGATATGCAGCAATGAGTTCTGAAGAAGATTGGAGTCCTCTGTACATACAAAATTACATAATCGGAACCAGTACAGGAAGCGGACTTGCAGATACAGACTGGCCCAAATCTGGTGGTGATCTAAGCAACACAGGCCAATCAGAATACACCGGCCCAGAAACCAACACCACACTATGGACATACAACACGGGAAGCAGCATAGATAATTTAGGCACTCCGGTAGTTGGATCAGACGGAACCATATACATAGGAGCTGATAATGGTAAACTTTATGCTTTGAACCTTGATGGATCACTCAAATGGACCTACACCACTGGAGCTTACATCTACAGTGCAACAATCGGATCTGACGGAACAATATATGCAGGAAGCTGGGACAATACTTTTTATGCTATAAATCCTGATGGATCACTTAAATGGAATTATACTACTGAGGGGAATATTATTGGTGGATCATCAGTTGCTGATGATGGAACAATATATTTTGGAAGCTGTGATGGTAATTTGTACGCTTTGAATCCTGATGGATCACTTAAATGGAAATACAACACAGGAGAAATAATTGAAACTGTGGGTGGTGGTCCTGCTATTGGAGCAGATGGAACCATCTATTTAGGAAACTTGGATGGCATAGTATATGCTTTGAATCCTGATGGATCACTCAAATGGAGTTATATCACCAAAAAGGGACAGTATAATATATATGGTATCTCAATTGGAACAGACGGAACCATTTATGCAGTAACATATGGAGTCGGTTATGACAGTTTAGGCTATAATTATAGTAAA
>MVQY01000162.1 GCA_002067325.1 Methanobacterium sp. PtaU1.Bin097 | reverse complement strand
TTCCCTGTTTTCTTCTTTTAAAGGTGCCAGGGGCATCCTTACATGGCCGGATGGTCTGCCCATCATGTTCAGTGATTCCTTGGCAGGGACGGGGTTGGATTCCACGAATAAGACCTTCATCAGGTGGTAGAGTTCATAGTGGAGTTCTTCTGCCTTTGTAAAATCGCCTTTAAGGGCGTATCTCACCATATCACCCATCCTCTGGGGATCCACATTGGCCACTACACTGATTACTCCTTTAGCTCCCATGGATATCATGGGGAGGGTTAGGTTGTCGTTTCCACTTATAACGGCGAAGTCGTCCCTGTTTCCCAGTTCTTCCATTTTCTTCTCTATCTGGGAGACCTTGTCCAGGTCGGGGCTGGCTTCTTTGATGGCTATTACGTTGTCTAACTGGGATACTTGGCCGATGGTCTCCACGTCGATGTCTGTCCCGGTCCGTGAGGGCACGTTATAAACGATTATAGGGATATCTGTTGTGTCGGTGAGTAATTTGTAGTGTTCGTAGAGTCCGTGTGGTTGGGGCTTGTTGTAGTAGGGAGTTATCACTAATGCTGCGTCTGCTCCAGCGGCTTCAGCGTACTTCACCAGTCCCAGGGATTCTTTTGATGAATTACTTCCTGCTCCAGCTATAGTCTTCACCTTACCCGCTACTTCATCCACCAGAATGTCCATCATCTTCCTCTGTTCCAGATGGGTTATGGTGGCTGATTCGCCGGTGGTTCCAGCGGCCAGTACACCTTCTACGCCTCTATCTATCAGATAGTTTATGTTTTCCCGCATGCCTTCCTGGTCTACCTCATCCTCCGAGTTGAAGGGGGTGACCATGGCGACTATTGTACCTTCTAGTTTCATTCCAAGACACTCCTTACCATTTCATAAGCTTTCTTACCATCATTCCATTCTACAAATATCACTACAGAAGTTTGACTCGAAGAGATCTCCACGATGTTAATATTACTTTTATGCAGAGGTTCTGTTATTTTAGTTATAATACCCGGGGTATCGATAAAATCCTGACTGGCCACGGTGAGCATGGCTATTTCCCTGTCCAGGGAGAGGGAGCTTAGAAATTTATTTTCCACAACCACATCGTGTAATATTTTATGAGCTTCATCAGCGGCTGATCTATCTATAAACAGGGTCACACTGTTCTGGCCGGTGGATATACCGTATATGTTTATATCGTTTCTGGCCAGTGCATTGGTCAGGGCCGATAGTACGCCTGGTTTGGTTAATATTTCCTCGCCCACCACGGCCAGGACCGAGATGGGGTCCTCGTTTAAGGTCGTGGTTTTTAGCCTTTCATTTTTTGAGGGGCCTATTATCTCCGTTCCAATGGCCGAAAGGTCTCCGTGTTCAAAGCCAATTATCTTGGCATTTATGAGGGGGTCCTTGTATTTAAGGGCGTGGGGATGTAAAACCTGGGCTCCATAGGTGGCCAGGTCCCTCATCTCCTCCACCGATATTTTGTCCAGTTTTTTGGCGGTTTCGAGTTTATTGGGGTCGGTGGACATAACACCACCCACATCAGTTACTATGATGACTTCCTTGGCCTTGAGGCAGTGTCCCAGGAGGAAGGCGGTTATATCGCTACCACCCCTTCCCAGGGTGGTGACGTCGCCATTTTTATCCTTTCCCAGGAAGCCGCAGAGCACGGGTATTATTCCCTGGTCCAGTAGATTCATTAGTTCCTTGGAATTTTCTTCTGTGGCCTCAAAATCTACTTGGGCATTTAAATAGTTACTATCAGTAATGATTGGCCACCGGTCCATGTGGGGGTCCAGGTACTCGGATTTAACGCCTAATGATTCTATGGTGGATGAAAATAATCTGACACTGGTAATTTCTCCCATGGATACTATGTCTGCCATCTGCTTTTCAGTGACTGAGTCTCCAATGGAGTCTTCAACTACCTTAAGGATGTCGTCAGTGGTCTTGTTAATGGCGGACACTACAACCACCATCTTATTGCCCTTCATATACTCTTTTACCACTGATTCTGCCGCCAATTTTATTCTCTCCCCATTTCCAATGGAGGTTCCCCCGAATTTGGCCACGATTATTTCCATTTAAACCATCCTTTAACGTTTAAAATGTAAAATCCATCTTAATATTTATTAAATGTAGAATAGATGTTAGGAGCGCTGTCTAACCATTCTGGTTATGTACCCTGCTATTTTATTTCGCAGGTGTTTGGTGCTTACTGAGGAGTACTCTTCCACTAGTTTCTTGTTTTCCTCGAAGTCGGTGGTGAATTTACCGTTGTAAGTTTCAATTAATTCTTTAGCTATTCTCTTTACGAATGATGTTCTGATATTTCCCATGTTGTTTACCTCCTTAGGATTCTTTCTTGTTCAGATTTGTTTAACTTCATCAATATTTCCATTATTTCTAAAAGACTGATTTCATCAATATCATTTTCTTTAGCTAACTTTTTAATCTTTCTCTGGATATAATCTTCCCTTTCGGTGTTTTCAATATCCGTATTAAGCACTTTTTTGGCGGTGCCAATATCCTTCGCCAGAGAAGTTCTCTCCAGGATCAGATCTATGATCTGGTTGTCGATCTGGTCAATTTTATCCCGGGAGCTTGCAAGCAGTTTCAGTGCTTCTTCTCTATTCACGTGCAATCACCTGAGTGCCCTGATTGTCGACTTTGG
Organism: Methanobacterium sp. PtaU1.Bin097; assembly: GCA_002067325.1. Classification (GTDB taxonomy): domain Archaea; phylum Methanobacteriota; class Methanobacteria; order Methanobacteriales; family Methanobacteriaceae; genus Methanobacterium_A. Next base: position 7,451 of record MVQY01000162.1, on the reverse strand, counting down.
TCTTGATAACCCTTCCAGGATAGGATTTCCATGCATCTTCCACATTTCGGGAATTTTCCTCATCTGTAATAGCTACAAATGATGGGCCGGTTCCTGAAAGTCCTGCTGCAACGGCACCTGCTCCTAATGCATCCAGGGCAATGTCTGGATCGAAGTGGAGGGCTGAGCAGTATAAAAGTCCGTTTAACGTGAGGGCTTGATGAATATTACCCTTCAATACTTCCTTAAAAGCTAGTTTAACCCATGGGGCTAAGAGTTTCATCCGGGCCACGTCAGCTTCTGCAGTGGGTGACTTTTTATCAGGCATATATATTAATATGTTTTGCATGTCCCATTTTTCATGTCTGATAATTTCCCGCTGGAAGTTATCGGTTACGCTGATTCCCCCGAAGTAGGAGGCACTGGCATCATCGAAGGCTCCCGTAACGGTTACCCCTGCCTCCAGGGAAGAGTCAACAGCCAGGTTTAATATTCCCAGATCATCTAAGCCAACGTTTACGGCATCGATTTCATATTCATCCTCGAGAGCATTGGTTAAAGCCATGGTAACTGCATTGGAAACAGCACTGCTACTGGACAAGCCGGAAGCTACTGGTAAAGTTGATTCAGTCCTTATCTCTACCCTGCTTTCTACGTCGAACTTTTTCAGGACCTGTTTAGCGCATATCTCCATTAAAGTGGTGTCCACTTCCTGGTCAGTGCGGCAGGTTATCCCTTCACCTGATTTTAATCGGACTTCTGCATCAACAAAGAGCTCGATGCCGAAGGCAGAGCCACATCCCGTGGATATGGCGTTTATTATAGTGGCAGAACCAGGAGATCTCACCTTAATTTTCATCTTTCACCTTATTTACTGAGTTAGAACTTTTTAATATGACCATTGCCTATTTACCATAGAAATTCGTATTTAAATTAATATTAAACCTGTTATTTATTATTTATGGAAACAGGATGATTCTTTTCTATCATTGGTTTTTAAAGGGTAAATATTATCGGGATTTCTGGTTTAAAAAGTAGGTATTATTACGGACTGTTCGGTGGTAGAAACATTTATTAGTAATCGAGAATAAGATGTATTTAAGTGAATTAAGATGGTTAAACTTGGAAATGGGTTTATGGTTTCGCCATCTAAAGTTGGAATAGGCACCGGTGTGCTCCAGTATCTATATTTTACATGCAAACTGACTTTAAAATCAGGGATACTGGAACATCGACGATTTTATTTGGGAATAAAAGTATTTCCTCAAATCATAGAAAGATAGGGATAACTCTCTCTTTCACCTTAAATAGACAAACCATTTCAGCTAAATAGAATGATAGACGGAACTTTGTGCTAAAACAGAAGGAATAGGCCAACCATTTGTGCTAAAACAGAATGAAGTTCATGCATTACCGCCTCCAAAAGCATGAAAAATGGGTCTGGGATTAAAATCCCAGATCCATCCCCTTTTTAAAAATATTATTTTATACAAGATGATTCCATTGATTATCCAAAATATCTGAAATGACGAATATTAATTTTAAAAAAGGATATTGAATAAATAAAACCCGGTTTTTACTGTTTTAAAAAGTCGCTTAATGATACCAGAATAAAATAGTATATAAGGGTTGATGGATAGAAAATTATAGTACGATTATATAAAAAAGGTGATAACATGGTTGTTAAAATTGAAGTCTTTAAATCCCCATCCTGCCCCTACTGTCCCATGGCTGTAGAACTGGTTGAAGAAGTAAAAAAAGAGATGCCTGATGATTTAGAAGTAGAAATCATAGATATAATGCAGGATCGTGAAAAAGCCATTGAATACAATCTAATGGCCGTCCCCGCTATAGCATTAAATGGTGTAGTTAAATTCGTAGGAGCTCCCACGAAAGAAGAGCTGGTCAGTGTAATTAAAGAAGAATTACAATAAAATAGCGTAATTAAAGAAGAATCATAACAAAATCATTAGAATCATGGTAGAAAATCCCACTGATAAATCTCTTGAGGACATCAAATATGGAATAACCACCGGTTCTGGAGCAGCTGCCGCAGCAAGGGCAGCACTACTAGTTTTAAAGGGTGAAGATGTAAAAACTGTCACCATTAAAACCCCCCTTGGCGATCTGGAAATAGAAGTCGAATATGCGCATAAATTAACCGACACCCACGGCCAGGCATCTGTGATAAAAAGACCCTATAACGACCCTGATGTCACCGTTAACCTGGAAATCCTCGCCGATGTATGGGTCAACGATACTGAAGGCGTAACCATAAAGGGTGGGAAAGGTGTGGGCCTGGTCACCAAACCCGGACTCCAGGTACCACCTGGCAACCCGGCCATCAACCCCACACCCCGGAAGATGATCAAAGAGAATCTCTCTGACCTACTCCATGAAGATAAGGGTGTGTGTGTGGAAATATCCGTCCCTGCCGGAGAGAAACTCGCGGAGAAGACACTGAACCCCAAACTGGGAATTGAAGGGGGAATTTCCATACTGGGAACCACTGGCATCGCCCATTCATGGAACCTGGAAAGCTACAGGAAATCCTTCAAATGCCAGCTGGACGTGGCCCACGCCGAGGGATACCGAGAACTTGTTTTTGTCCCTGGCAACATCGGAGAAAAAATCGCAAAACGGATTTTAACCGTATCCTCTGACAGAATAATACAGATGGGTAACTTCCCAGGATTCATGCTCCGAGAAGCCGCTGATATGGATGTGAAACGCATAACCCTACTGGGACACGCTGGTAAACTCATAAAACTCGCCGCCGGAATTTTCAACACAGAACACCAGGTAGCTGATGGGCGGAGGGAAATCATAGCTGCCCATGCAGCACTCAGTGGTGCAGATAAAGATTTAATCAGAGAAATTTTCCAGGCCAACACCACAGAGGAGATGATGGTCATACTCGAAGGAAAAGGCCTTCTGGAGGAAACTTTCAACAGCATCGCCCAGTCTGTTAAAGAAAGGAGCCAGGAACTATTCCCTGGAGAGTTAGATGTGGTCATCGTTAAGATGGATGGAACCATCTTAAATACCAACCACCAACTTGAACTTAACTAACGATTAATTTTTTATAAAGAGGAGTAACATGAATATCTGTCTTTTAGGCCAATTCCCACCCCATATTGGCGGAGTATCATCACATACCTATCTACTCGCCCGGGAATTAGCTGAAAGAGGGGATGAAGTCCATGTTCTAACCTACCCCCATCCAGATATTAAAGATCTAGAAGGGATACACGTTGAAACAGCACCTACAGTGAATATCAAGGGTTTAAGGGGATTTCTATTCCTAATATCAGCTACGGTTAAATTAATCTCCATGGCCAGGAAGTACAACATTGATCTGATACATGCTCATTTTCTAATTCCCCCCGGCTTAATCGCAGTCCTGGTGGGAGGACTCACCGGGAAGAAGGTAGCGGTAACCGTGCACGGGTCAGATATCTTCATCCAGTCTCGAAACCCAGTGTTAAGACCGATAATAAAGTATGTACTCGAAAAAGCCGACTATATAGCTGTGGTAGATGAAGCAATCAAAGAACAGATACTGGAACTTGGAGTAAAAGGTGCAGATGCAAAAATCAAAGTCACACCCAACGCCGTGGACCTGGAGAAGTTTAAACCAGATATAAAGTCCGATTTGGCAGATAAACTTGGACTGAACCCGGAAAAAAATCTGATACTCTTTGTCGGTAACCTGGTGCCCCAAAAGGGACTGAAATATCTCCTGGAGGCGAAGAAACAGATGAAATCCCAGGCAGAACTGGTGATCGTTGGTGGCGGACCATTGATGACTGAACTCCAGGAAAAGGTTGAAAAGGATGGAATAGAAGACGTGCACTTTACAGGCGCCCGGAGGGATATAGAAAAGATCATGCCCGCCGGTGATGTATTTGTACTCCCCAGCACATCCGAGGGATTTCCCATAACCCTACTTGAAGCTTTTGCCAGTGGACTACCAGCTGTGGCCACCAGTGTGGGTGGGATAAAAGAACTGGTCACCCCAGACGTTGGTTTCCTAGTGAAACCCGGAGACCCGGCAGCCCTGGGGGAAGTCCTGGATAAAATAATTCAAGATTATGGATTAAGACATAAAATGGCTGAAAATGCACCTGTTAAGGCGAGAGAATACGGATATCTGGAAATACCCTACTGAACATGATTAACCTAATAAATCAGTATACTTTTAAAATGCTCTATGTAAATTAATATATCCTCAAAAATTTAAAATTTAAATATAAAACTAAGGTGGAATGAGAGTTGGCTTCAGAAAATTTAACCCATCTCACCCCCAAGGGTGTGAAGATGGTGGAAGTGGGAGATAAACCCATCCAGAAAAGAACAGCCCAGGCACGGGGTACCATACATCTAAAGGAAAATACGATTAAGCTGATAGAAAAAGAGGAGATCAAAAAGGGAAACGTGTTAACCACGGCACAGATAGCATCCATAACTGCTGTGAAGAAAACACACCACCTCATTCCCCTCTGCCACTCCCTTAAGATCACCGGAGTAGACGTGGACTTCCAGGTGGCCAAGGACAGTATAGAAGCCACGGTTACTGTACGGTCGGAGGGTAAAACTGGTGTAGAGATGGAAGCCCTGACCGGGGCGAGTGTGGCCCTCTTAACCATATGGGACATGGTGAAGAGTGTGGAAAAAGATGAAGATGGACAGTACCCCTCAACCCGAATATCTGACATCCAGGTAACTAAAAAAGAGAAGATTTAAACCCTATTTTACTATTTTCTCACCTTCGTTTTAACTAAACTATCAAACTGAATACCATGGAATCTGTAAAACCACAGATAAGAAAGATAATAGCAGAAAGCTATCCCCAGATAAAAGAGCTCAACCCCGCACAGAAAGCGGTGGTAGAAGCCGGCTTTCTGGAGGACGACCACAACTACATACTGGCCATACCCACCGCCAGTGGAAAAACCCTGCTGGGGGTGATGGCGGCACTGGACACCCTGCAGAAGGGAGGTAAAGTGGTCTATGCCGTACCATTGATATCCATCCAGAACGAGAAACTCAAGGAGTTTAAACAGTTTGAAAAGTACGGTTACAAGGTGGGCAAACACCCCGCATCTTCTGATCTGGCGGTGATGGTATTTGAATCATTCGACGTCCTCACCCGGTTCAGCTGGAACACCCTACGGGAAGTAGACCTCCTCATAGTGGATGAATTCCACATGCTGGGAGAGTACAGCCGGGGTCCCACCATAGAATGCGCCCTTACCAGGTCACACATACTAAACCCGGGCATGCGCATCCTAGCCCTCTCAGCTACGCTTCAAAACATGACGGAAATTGCAAACTGGTTAGACGCCCATGTGGTGGAACACGTCTTCAGACCAGTACCCCTATTTAAAGACGTGCTCAGCACCGAGGAAATGGAGTTAAAAAACAAAAACGACGTTATATTAAGGGTTTTAAAAACTTCCATGGAAGAATCAAGTCAGATACTGGTCTTCGTCTCTACACGGAGGTTCACCGAGTCCCTGGCAGGCTTCGTCTCCGGGAAGATAAAGAAGGTTATCCCCGCGGAACGTAAGAACGTCTTTAAGGAAGTTGCGGAGAAGATACTGGAAGTCCCCAGGAGGAAGGGTTCACGGCCAACCAGCGTATGCCTTAAACTGGCTGAATGCGTGGAAAATGGAATAGCCTTCCATCATGCCGGATTATTTGACAAGCAGAAGGAGATAATCGAGGACGAATTCCGGGCGGGTAACCTGTACATGATCATAGCAACTCCCAGCTTGATGTACGGAGTCAACCTCCCCTCAAAGAGTGTTATAATAAGGGATTACACTCGCTGGACATCTCAGGGCCCCCAGGCAATCCCGGTGTTTGATTACGAGCAGATGTCCGGTCGGGCGGGGCGTCCTGGTTATGATAAGGAGGGATATTCCTATTTAATCGCGAAAAGTTTAGATGAGGCATATAACCTGAAGGAACACTACGTTTACGGGGAGATAGAACCCACCAACTCCAAGTTACTGGAAAATAAGGACGCAGTTTACCGGCAGATCATAGCCCAGATCGCATCTTCCCTCTCCAAAACCCCGGATGAAATACAGGAATTCTTCAAACAGACCTTCTACGGGTACCAGATGTGCAACAACCAGTACCTGAGCGTGTTCGGTGCAGACAGCATGGAGTACGACATCAACCAGGCACTGGAGTTCCTGATAGGACATGGCCTGGTACGGCCCACCCCGGAAGGTTTGAAAACCACTCCCCTGGGGAATTTAGTGGCCAAAACTAACTATTCCGTGGAAACTGCGGTGAGACTCAAGGAATACCTATCCACTATAGAAGGGCTGGATATTTACAGTCTCCTCTATGAGATATCCAAGACACCGGATATCATACCTGTGTCATTTAAGGGTAGGAAGAGTAAGGAACCGGTAAGGGAGAAACTCAACAACAAGGGAGTGTTTGTGGTGGATATCGGTAACTCAGAAGCCACCGCAGCTACCCTGATGGAGTGGATCGAGGAGCGGACCGAGTACCAGATAGAAAATGCCTTCCATGTTTACGCCGCTGGTACTCGGAGGACGGCATACGATGCCTCGTTGATGGTGAAATTCTTCAAAGAGATGTGTGAGGTTCTAAATATTTATTCATACACCCAGGACCTGGAAATCCTGTCGGCACGCCTTTATTATGGTGTGAAGGAGGAGCTCATACCATTAGTGGTGGGTGTTAAGAGACTGGGCAGGAAAAGGGCCCGGGCGCTGGTGGGAGCATTTGACACGGATTTAAGGCATGTATCACGGGAAGACCTTCAAAGAGTGGAAGGGATAGGCCCTAAAATTGCCGATGCCATATTCAGGAGTTATCAGGATAAATAGATTAAGTATGATCGATGATTAATTCTTACCTAGCAAGTTTTGAGGATGTAAATGACCATAGAAGAAATTGAAGAGTTAGTTAACCTTGAACAAAACGAGACATTGACTAAGAATGATCTTTTCTCTATCTTAAAAAAAGAGGCATCTTCCATAGATATCTGGAAGATTATGAAGGCCACTGATTTTTTAAAGGAAGATGCCAAGTATATGCAGTCACCCTACCGGGAGGAATATATAGAAAGATTTTCTAAGGCATTTTTAACCAGAATAAAGGATTTGAAGGATGACAAGGATTATTATGATGGTGATGTGGATGTGGCCGAACTCAAAGACTTTTTAAAGGTATTAGAATTACAGTGGGAAGAAGCAAAAAGTGTTAATGAGCAGTGCTTTTTAAAGATTGCCCGGGTAATAGCACTTTACAGTACCTTCATCCGGGAAGAACCTGTCCATCCGGTGGGGACCAGTTTCCCTGGTGGGTTTAAATTAAGATATGTTGGCGGCCAGTATCTGTGTCCGGTGAAACAGAAACAGCTGGATACTCCCAGTGCACTCTGTCGGTTCTGTGTTTCTGTGCAAGATCCTGATGTAGATTGA
>MVQY01000161.1 GCA_002067325.1 Methanobacterium sp. PtaU1.Bin097 | reverse complement strand
GATGAAAGAGTGGATTTTTATTTTAAATTAAACATGCCGCCTCAAAATCCTCTCATGAGGGACTATTTGGATTTTCAAATGATATAGGTGATAATTATGAATCTTTATAACTTAGCATTCAATAATATCCGTAGAAAGAAGCTCAGAAGTGCATTGACTATGCTGGGAATAATAATTGGCGCTGCCACCCTGGTCGTACTTCTTGGGATAACTGCTGGAGCAACTTCAGCGGTTAAAGCTGAAACAGATCAGTATATGTATGACGTGGTAATAACTCCAGCATCAAGCACTGGATCCTATTTAATGGATGCAGAAACAGTTTCTAAAATCAGAAGTAGGTCTAATCTTTTTGATTTTCGTGAGGTTACCTCATTTAGAGAAAATGTGGATGGAAAGGATGTAATTTTTGAAGGAACCAATGATTGGAAACAGGTTAAATTGAATGGGACACCAGGAGTTGTAATCAGCCAACAAGTTGCAGATGAACTGGGTTATGATATTGGTAGTAAGATAAAAGTAAAGGATCAGGAATTAACCGTTACAGGAATCGAAACATCCCAAGTACAATCATTATACGTTTACATAGATCAGGATACTGCCAAACAACTTGTAGATGGTAAAGTGAGTGCTATTTACGCACGGACGAATGGGGATCCGAAAACTGTTGCCGATGAGATAGAAGAACAGATCAGTGGTGTTTCGGTAGAAACCAAATCTGAAAAAGTGGCTGAAGTTCAGGAGATGACTGATCAGGCGCTGCTCTTTATGGGATTCATCGCAGGTATTGCTCTTCTGGTGGGAATCATAAGCGTGATAAATACCATGTTAATCAGTGTAATGGAGAGAACAAGAGAACTGGGCATACTAAAAGCAACTGGATTTACAAACCGAGAAATAAAAGGAAGTATTTTATTTGAATCTGGCCTTTTAGGACTTTCAGGTGGAGTTATAGGTGTTATTCTGGGTATTGCGGGAATTATGGTGATTGCAAATGTGTTGAAATTGACAGAGTATATTCCTGATATGATGCCTTTATGGCTAATTTTGGGTGTTATTGCTGGTGCTACGCTTCTAAGTGTCTTAGCAGGGCTCTATCCTGCCATGCGTGCTTCGAAATTGAATGTTGTGGAGGCTTTAAGAAATGAATAACTATATAATCGAATTTAAAGATGTTTGGAAGACTTATAATATGGGTAATACGGAAATAAATGCCTTGGCCGGTTTAAATTTGACTCTGGAGAAGGGATCATTTACAGCGGTAATGGGACCATCCGGATCTGGGAAATCAACATTTCTGCACGTGGCAGGGATACTGGACACCCCCACCAAGGGGTTTTTCCGGATAAATGGAAAACAGGCCAGTAAATTATCTGTAAAAGAACAGGCAAAGCTTCGCCGGAATGAGATCGGATTTATCTTTCAGAGATTTAATCTGATGTCTCAGCTTACTATTCTAGAAAATTTGACACTACCCATGATAAATGAAGACACCCAGAAAGCAATGAATATTCTGGATAATATGGGATTGGAGGGTAAATATGCAAAACGCCCAGGACAACTGTCTGGTGGAGAACAACAGCGAGTGGCAATAGCCAGAGCCCTGATAAATGATCCATCCATCATTCTTGCAGATGAACCTACAGGAGAGCTGGACAGCAAAAATGCAAACTCAATAATGCAGATACTTCATGATTTAAATAGAAATAAAGATGTGAGCATCGTCATCGTTACTCACAACCCTGAAGCAGCGGCATTTACAGATCAAATCCTTCAAATGAGGGATGGCAACATTGTATAGCTATCAAAATAAACTGCTAACAACTCTTACCCTATCAATTTTTTTCTAATAAAACCTCTTAAAAATCCTACAAATAGCTAAAGTAAGCCATAATCGAGTTTTATGGGTTTTTTTATCATCTGGTGATTTATGAATTTTAGAATAGGATACTTTCCACAGACCATCACTGATTTGGTGATCTACCAGCCAATTTAAAGCATTTTGAATATCAGGATCTTCTTTAGGAAGTCCCATTAACGAAATGGAATCAAGTGCAGATACGATGTTGGTCCACCAGAATGGGAACTGGAACCTGATCCAGTTGTCGGGATGATGGTAGGAGGCCCAGTTGTCCTTCTTTAGTAGTTTAGATTTTAACAGTCTGGCTGCCTTTAATGCTTCTGGACTGTGGCGATACTGCGGATGCACCGCGAAGGCCCGAAGGATCATACCTGTACCTGCCGCCGAGAACGGCTTAGACCAGTCGAACGCTTGGGCTGTTTCTCGGGCCGGATTCGAGGTCAGATCCGATAGTCCTGCGGGGTTAAGCTTTCCGAGCCCTATGATGCCCGGGCTACCGATGACCCAGCCTCCGTCATCCTGTCGCATGTCCAGCAGCCACTGGAGCCCTTTTTCGATGCGGGTGTCGTCGCCATATCCTGCCTTTATCTGCAGTGCCATGATGGCGCCTGTATAATAGGGCGCGTACTGGTTAGCCAGAATGCCCCGTATATCACCTTCATCTGTTTGGCATGAGAATATGTACTCAGAAGCTTTCTCGATGGCCGGATGATTTCTAGTCATTTCATACTGGTCAATTAAGTACCTGAAATGCCGCCATGTTTCAATTAAAGAATATTTCACTCCAGAATCTTCATTCTTGTCTCGTGGTTTCCATGATCCGTCTGTCTGCTGCCCTTTAAGTATTTTCTGGACTTCCGGTAAATCCCAAATGCTATCTATGGGTTTTACTCTCTTTTCTAATAAATCTCGTTTAGTAAAATAAATAATTGAATCATCCCCTGATTCAAGCAGGGGTTTGGTAGGGTCTATTTTGAATTTAAAAAGCCAATCAATCATATTATTACCTTAGGAACCAGCTGGGTGATATCAATACACAATTTAACATCATTTTCGACGAATTTATTTTTAGTATACTTTTTTTCATTGTTAATGTCTACAAGCTTTTTGTAGGGGGTTTTTGCATTTGATAGGGATAGTTTCTCCACAGTGCCAGTTCCAGAATCTAAAAAAATCCGGGCGAAAATAGGTCCAATCCATTTTACCCGGGATAAATCGGTTAACTTAGTTAAATCCAATATTTTCTCCTCATTTTCACCAGTTTCAGAGGCTAATTTCTCTCTATCTACTTTAGTTTTAATTTTTTTAAATAAATGAGCTGTATTTTTAATTCCAACATTGTTTAATTTATTTATGGTATTCTTTTCTACTCCGGGAAATTTTTCCAGATTCACAGGTTTAGGCAGGTAACTGTTCACTTCTCTTCTTAAAATTAAAATATAATCAGCAGGTAAACCTGTTTTTGCAGCAAATTCCTTAGCTTTTTTGGGTTTTTTTATTAGGTCTATTATATCTTTAAGGTTTGAAGTACCGTTATTCTCTAAAATTTTGAATCTTTTGTCAATTTGTTCTTTTAATATTCTCCGGCTTGGTAAAAGTTCTGATTCCCTTAACTCTTCTTTGAATTTCTTTAGAGAATACCTTTCAAGTCAATATAGTAGTCATCAACCAAATTTGCCCCCCCTCCATGTTGTTATTTTATTGATCTAAATATAATTTATATAATCTCTAACTTTATTCTAGTTTTAAACTTGCCACATACTCATATCCCTTGCTGGAATAATCCGGCGCAGTTTTATCCATAACAATTTCAGTTTTCTTATCAAAATGTTCTGTTGCCAGCTTCAGATGGTAAATTGCGATGCCAACATCTATAGGGATGTACTTACCTCCCAAAATCCCCCTAAAGAAGTTTGGCTTAAGAAAATAGGTATGAATTATACTTTTATTGCCTGTGAAAAACCAAGCCTGATGATTGGTGGCAGATGGAGCAAGACGCGCTGCTTCTAGTATTTCATCTGCATCTTCAATGTCGCTTATCTCCTGCAGAGGTTTTCGTTTAAATTCTGAAACACTTTCCCGGTGCAATGGTACTGCTGGTTTTCCGAAGGGACAGAAAAATGATGAACTCCAGATCTGAACTTTTCAATAAATTTTTTGTTGGCTGGGGAATTCCCTGCCAGCAGCTGCCAATACCACCTGCAGAAAGATATAGGTCCATCTGTTGCTAGCATGAAACCCACGTTGGTTAAGTGACCCTCTTTAACCTCTGAAAATGCAGTTATATAGTACGGTGCCTTTTTCATAAACCTTCTTTTAACGAGTTCTGGTGCTATTATCTTGAATTCAACTTCAATGTCATCATATAAGGGTGTTAAAGATTTAAGATGCTTTGAAATTTCTTTTAATTTGTTTTCATCGAGTGGCGTTAGATCATAGTTTCTGATGGATTTCCGCTTAAATATGGTTTCGTAAAGTTCTTTATCGTCCATTTCATTCACCTTTCTGAGATTCAATTGAAAATTGTGTTCACATTAATTCTTTAAACTATTTGCAAACTTTTCAGCATTTTCCAAGTCTTCTTCATCTGGTTTTCCTTTACTTATTCCACCAACCAATTTGGTAAGCCCGTAGGTGTCGTATCCTTTGCAATGAAACTCTCCAACGACTTCAAAACCTTTCTTGGATAAGTTTTCCGTCAGCCATTTGTTGGGGTTTCCTCTGCCACTGGTTGAAAATGCAAATGCTTTCTTGTTTTCGACCGGGTCTAGTTCTTCAACAAATTTCATTAACTTTTTATAGGGTTTACCGTAATATATTCCAGAACCAAAACCAAATAAATCATAATTTTTAATTATATCTTTATTAGCGTCTTTTAAATCCAACAAATCAGCTTCAAGGGAGCTTGCCATTTCTTCAGCAATTTTTTTAGTGTTTCCATGATGTATGGACTTGTATATTATCACCGTTTTCATCTTCTAACTTCCTTCATACCATAACTCTTAATTTGACAATATTCGAATTATATGGGAAAATAATATGAAATTAACCGTTATGTAGCTTTAAAAGATCATTCACTTCGTTGACCATTTCCTCGTTAACCCTGGCCACCAGGTACTTACCTTTTCTCTCGGTGAAGATCAGTTCAGCGTTGGCCAGTTCTTTAAGATGGTGTGAAATAGTGGGTGCTCCAATATTCAAGGATTCGGTGATTTCGCAGATCAGACATCCATAACTTGTTTTGTAACTGGCTTCCTGTTTTTTAACGATTTGTAGGTACAGTTCTAACCGGTTAGGGTTTGATAGGGCTTTAAATACCTTGGCCATTCGTTTTGTATCCATTTAAATCAACATCTAACTTTTACATTTCGATAAGTATTGAAGTAAATTATTTACTTATTATATAAATAGTTTATTTATTAGTTGGAAAGTAAACATAATCTATTTAAGTATTGGTGGTAGGATCATGTCGGATTTTAGAGACTCAATCAAAAACGAATTGAATGGTTTAATAAGCGAAGGAGCTTCTTTAATCGTTTCCAAAGAAGAAGGGAAAAAAGTTTTCAAAAAATTAAACAAATTTGATTAACAAGAATGGTATACAAAGTCTTTATATATTATAAAACAACTGATACCAGAACGTTTCAAAGAATTTCAGGAATTATACAAGTTAGAAAAACGAAAGGAAATAAATGTTGAGACTTATACAATTAAATTTCAGGGGGATTTCACAGAAAACTTAATTCAGAACAAATACTTTTGTATAGAGATGATTGGATTTCATTAGTAGCTCGTGAAAGATCAATGGCATTAGTTTCAAATGATAATAAATCTTATTCTCCAGATATTGAATTAATAACAACAGAACTAGAAATTCTGAAAGAAAATAAACAGTATGAAGTACTTGCAATTGACTATGAAATTTTAGGAAATCCAGAACTTAGATATAAATATATTGAAAAAGCACTCGAAAAGAATCCATCTGAATCAAATGAAATATTTCTTAGGTCTTTACAAGATAAAATGGAACTCGTGGATAAAGAAAAAATAGAAAATGAGATCACTCAGTACATAAAAGTTGAAGATTGTTCACAATTAGCTAGGTTATATGTTGATATTTCTGATTGGGAAAATTCAGTGAAATATTATTGTAAATCCATATGTCAAGATTTAGAAGAAGAAAATTATTTTTCTGCTGCTTTTTACTTAAAAGAGATGTTGAAAAAAAGATTGTTCAATTATTTATTTGAAAAGGCTTATGGAAAATCTGTTGAACAGAACGATTTGTGGTGGCAAACACGAGTTTTACAAGAACTGGGATGGGATGATGAGTTAGAAGAATTAATAATTTCAAATAAAATTGAAATAGAAGAATCTGGTGATTTAGAACTTTTAAGATTGTTATACAAATTCACGGGAGAAAGAGAAAAACTTTTAGATGTAATTAAAAAAATCACAGATTCTATTCGTGCTTATGAGTTTGGAATTATTCAAAAAACATGAGGATGGGAACGATTGAACCTCTACAACAAAGAAACCCACCCGGAAAACAAAGAGACAATACTCTTCATCCACGGCTACAACATGGCCGGCTGGATGTGGGATGAGCAGGTTAAAGCCTTCAGTGATTATCACTGCTTAGTCCCTGACCTTCCAGAGCATGGAAATAGCAGTGATGTTGAACCGTTCACCATAGATGGCGCTGCACAGATATTGATAGATTTCGTTTTAGATAAAGCTCATAATGGTAAGGCCCATCTGGTGGGGATGTCCCTCGGCGCCCAGGTAGTCCTTCAAATTCTAAGCACAGCTCCAGAGGTCGCAGATCACACACTGATAAGTGGGGCACTGGTAAACACCACCCCTCCATCTGAAAGTTTTCAAAAACTATTAGACTACCTGCTCGAGGTTTATATTCCTATAAAAAATCATCATCTTTCTATTGGAAGTTACATACGGTCTTATGGTATACCAAGGAACTTTATCAGGAAGTTTAAAGAATCTACCTATGTTATCTCGGAGGATTCTTCTGACCGGATCATAAGGGAAAATTTGCTCTTTGAAAGACCTAATGGCCTTGAAAAGGTGAACACGCCTGTGCTGGTGATGTTTGGTGAGAAAGATTACCGGATCATAAAGGAATCGGCTGATGAACTACTGAATGTAATCCCAAATTCAAAAGGGGCAGTAGCCAGGGAAGTGGGGCATATGTGGAATATGGAAAAACCAGAACTTTTCAAAGATGTTTTAAGGGCATGGATAACTGATAATCCTCTGCCTGAAACTTTAAAGCTTGAAACAATTTAGAAAAATTTTTATCACTGACGGTCTAACTATTTCCAAGGAGGGATATTATGAACAATAGATACTATGTAATAATTGGGGTGTTGTTTTGTGTAATAGTGGCAATATCAGGCTGCACCATTCCATGGACTGGGTCTGGTACCAATGGAAATAATCCACCGGATGTTCAGGGAGTAACAGCAGCTTCTCTAACTGGCCCCGGTACAATAATTATAGAACAGGGAAATAATGAATCTATTAAAGTGGAAGGCAGCGATAGTGATAAATCTAACCTTGAAATTATAAAAACAGGACCTAGTTTGGAAATAATAAGCAAAGCAAGCGCTGATGTGAAGATCTACCTCACTGTTAAGGATATAACCGCCCTTACCATTTCTGGTCCAGGGATAATAAACGCAACCGGTAAGGTTGAACAGCTTGCTATAACTATCACCGGACAAGGAACTGTCAACGCCAAGGATTTATCCGCCCAAAACGCCGTCGTAACTGTCACTGGAGAAGGTGAAGCCCTAGTAAATGCAGTGCAAACACTAGTAGCGACTGTGACTGGTACGGGTTCCATAAAATATCAGGGTAATCCTCAGGTGCAACAGACAGTCACCGGCGGAGGATCAGTGAGCAAAGCTTAGAATTCTATAAATCCAGAAAGAAGAATTACTCTTCTTTTATCTATTTTTTTAAAAAAGGGTTTAATATAAAAAGGGGGTTTATTTTATGAAGATAGGGATAATTGTTCATTCACAGACTGACAATACCTATTCTGTTGCTTCCAAGCTGCAGGAAGCACTTACCCAATCCGGTAACGATGTTGAAATTAAAAGAGTCAGCATGGTGGGCGGAGATAGGCCGGAAAACAAGGACAAAATCCAGCTTGAAGATCCGCCCGAAGTAGCGGGTTATGATGCTTTAA
This sequence comes from Methanobacterium sp. PtaU1.Bin097, assembly GCA_002067325.1. Lineage (GTDB taxonomy): Archaea > Methanobacteriota > Methanobacteria > Methanobacteriales > Methanobacteriaceae > Methanobacterium_A. Next base: position 32,734 of record MVQY01000161.1, on the reverse strand, counting down.
TTTTCGGTTCTCCAGTACATGCATTTAGCCTGGCACCAGCCATGCAGGTTTATCTGGAGCAGTTACCATCCCTTGAAAATAAGAAGGTAGCGCTATTTGTAACCAAGGGGTTACGTTTCGAATGGACAGGTGGTACCCGGGCCATTGGTCAGATGAAGAAATTATCAGAGTCAAAGGGTGGAGAAATCGTCGGTACCGGGATTATAGTCTGGAATAAGGATAAGGATAAGAAAATAGAAGAAGTGGTAAAAAATTTCACTGTTTTATTTTAATTGGTGATAAGGTGTGATTAGGGGTGATAAAAATGGACATTGAAATATATTACTTTTCAGGAACAGGTAATTCACTCCATATCGCGGAAGAGATAGGGAAAAGAATCGCAGGAACAAAATTAATACCCATTGTAAGCCTTTTAAATAGAAATATCATAGAAACAGATGCAGAACTTGTGGGGTTTGTCTTTCCTATCCATTTGGCAATGTCCCCTGTTCCTGTAAGGGAATTTCTGGGGAAATTGGATATAAAATCGGCTGAATATGTTTTTGCAGTTGCAACCCGGGCTGGTAGCCAACACAGAGCATTTATCGATTTGGAAAATATTTTGAAGAAAAAGGGCAAAGTTTTAGATTCATATTTTAGTTTGAATATGGCCAGTAACGATCCGAAATTTGAAGACTGGCAGCCGGCGACAGATGAGGAAATAGCAGATCTGGAAGCAGAAGTTCAAAACAAGCTGGATTCAATCCAGAAAGTAATTTTAAATAGGGAAAAAAATCGGGAAAAGGACACGAATTTCACCACTCCCCTACCAGCCTTTTCAATTCTATCTATGCTTCTTCCATTTCTTAATAGGTTTTATGATGTTGAGTTTTATTCGAATTCAAAGTGTGCTGGCTGTGGAACATGTGAAAAGGTCTGCCTGTCAGGCAAGGTCAAGATGGTGAATGAAAAACCGGTATGGCAGGAAGATGTCCAGTGTTTTTACTGTGACGCGTGTCTCAATTATTGTCCAGAGCAGGCGGTTCAAATCGGATCTAATCGCTTTTTAAAATCTTATACAGAAGAAAATGGAAGATATTCTCACCCATACGCGACGGCAGATGATATTGCTGGACAGAAATGATTGTTAAAGAAATATTTATAAAAAGTAAAACTTTTAATGGCATCTAAGCGACAAATACTAAGATAACCGGGGCATTGATTTTTTCAGGAGTTCTGCATGAGGAAAGTATTTTTGTGGTGGTTAATAACGGGGAGTAAAGGCGGGGAAAACCGTGCCAGAATAATACTTGAACTTAAAAACAGACCATATAATGCCAACAAGCTTGCAGAAAAACTTTCACTGGATTATAAGACTATTAGACATCATATCGATGTTTTAATGGAAAATGCAATAATTAAATCCACTGGAGAAAAATACGGCGCATTATATTTCCTTTCCGATGAGATGGAAGAAAATTATGATACTTTTATGGAAATTTGGGAAGAATTTAAGAAGGATTGATGTAATAAACAGGAAAGAGGACGTAAAAAAATGTTGTTAGAAATAAATTTGTTTAATCTGTCCAACGTACCATTTACTTTGTTTCTGCTGGTCTTATTCTCCGCTTTAATAACCAGCATAGCCAATATTTTTCTTTTAGGGGGGATGCTCTACATATACTTGGAAAGATACCGTAAAGTAAAATCCAAGTTCACCACCACATTAGTGCTTTTCACTGTTCTTTTCCTGGTTCAAAACATTATATTTTCAATCTATTACATCTTCAACCTTCCCCAAAACATCATAAACGCTGTCATGCCCCTGGTATTTCTGGGACTTGAATTCGTAGCCCTGGCATTACTTCTAAAAATAACCAGAAGCTGAAAAGCTATATTTTACGCCAAATACTATTTTTTTACTCTTTTTAACCCTTCATAGTTAATTTACTCTATTTTTGGATCCTATTTCGGGGTGAATTTGGAGGGAAATACCCTGATAATCAGGGTAAATTTTGGAAAAACTACTTTTAAGGGCTTATACAAGAATTAAGTAGTCAATAGAAGTTTAATTCATTAAAAAAGGATTTTAGATAGATAAATTTCAGGAGATTAGAAAGATGGTCGAGACAAAAGAAATTAAATCCATTGAACTGACACCATTTGCCAAGATGTCAGCGACTATATATGCGATACTGGCGTTTATTGTGGCTATAATTGCCTTCGCTAGCTTAGCAATACTTCAAGTAGCAAATGTATTTCCCGGTATTAGCCAGGTAAACCTGGTAGCTGGAGTGGGATTACCTTTATTAGTTATCCTGCCTGTAGTTGCGTTTTTCGGAACATTAGTGGCATGTTTTGTATCAGCATTCCTCTATAACACCCTGGTACCAAGGTTGGGTGGTATAGAGTTAGAATTTGATGGAATTGAAGTAACTAAAATTCCGGTGGTTCCATTTGCCCTTATACAGTCAGCAATAGTTGCTATATGGGCTTTCATAGCAGGATTGTTCCTGGCAGGGATGATTAATATCATGGTCACCTTCTTCGCCGGTGTGGTACCCGCCATAAACAATGAAATCCCGACATTCAACAACACCACGTTTCCACTAGGACCTACCGGAATGCCGGCAGGGATGGATATGGTGATAATTTCGCTACTTTTAATCATCGGACTGCCAATACTACTATTCGTATTCGGATTCATCTACAGCGCATTATATGCCTTAGTTTACAATTACTTAGCCTCCAGAGTAGCAAAAATCAAATTAGAATTCGTTCAAATCGCTGGTAACTTACACGAACTGAAACACATTCCAGTAGTTCAAACCGCCCTGGCACTGGCCATAGTATCTGGAATATTAGGGTTCATCGATCTTTTAATGGGCAACGGAGACCCTGTAAGCAGTTTCATTTCACAGTTCATTATGGTGGCTCTGGTAGCTATCCTTTACAACTACCTGGCACCGAAGATTGGAGCAGTTAAACTTGAATTGGAATAATTAGGAGTTTTTTTTCCACGGGTGACCCTCATTCAACTGATCCTGCGGTCATCAATGAAAAATTTGCACAGTATTACATGATGATTTCAAAATCGAAGAAGTGATGGTACTGGCTAGGGATGATGATAAAAATAAAAAATTGCGCAGAATTTGTTGATAAACTTCTGCAATAATTAATTAATTCACGTTCACACAACCACCTCCGTGTGATACCCTGGTCCTTGAAAGCGTAAACCACTGAAGGATCGCTTCATGGGCCCAGGAACTTTAATAATAAATAGAGGAGTCATGAAAAAATGAAATCGATAATAATTTTGTATACTGGGCTGTGAAACTGGAAATTTCGGCAGAGATCATCCTTTAACTACAGATAATTTTGAGATGCCGGTTATAGCAGAGTTTTAAGGGATACTATTTTTCATTGATTAACCTGCATAAATATCCTTATTTTTTTAAATAAGTCTTCCTAACATTTATATCCATCTAAAACAACAATATAATATGAATTCCATAGAAACCCCTACGAAATCGGGGTTCTGGGATCAACTGAAAAGTATGCCCTGCTTTTAAGTGTTTTGGTCAGTTTTCTGGTTTCCTACTTAAGCTCTTTCATCTATAAAAAGAAAAAAAGAAGGGAGTTTCATTTCCTTTTTGGCAATAACAAACCACCAATCACCATTAAAATAGCCAGTAACAGATAGTTTACCGGTGCCCCTGTATTTTGCATGGGCACTGTATCATTTGATGGTGCCCCCAGAATAGTTACGTACGTTTGTACGGTTTGGTAATCTGTCGCGGTTACGGTGGCAATTCCTGCCCCATCATCACCCCTTAAAATGGCTTTGACAAGACCGTTAACCCAGGGGACTATGATTGATTTACTTCCTACATTACCCAGGGTGGTGGTGAATGTTACCCCTGGTCCGCTGAAGAATTCAGCCCAATTTGCACTGTGGTCACCACCCGCTGAATCTCGGTAGACATCAGCAGTAATAGTTGAAGTTTGACCGGTATGTATCGTGGATGGATTAGCTTTGATGTTTAGAATCAACCAGGGGTCGTAAATTAGTGTTCCATTACCCTTGAAGAATTTGTTACTATCCGGGTTGTTTGTTCCGTACCAGTTGTAGGTGGCTGTGGTGTTGCTGTTTTCAAGACTGTGGAATAACTTGTTTAAATCGTCCCTGATGGGTTTAAGAATGGGTTCCAGCTCGGGATGGTTTTTGATGGCATCGTCGATGGGTTTAAGCATTTGATCTATGCTTGGTCCGAAAGAGGAGAACATGAAGTTATTAATGTAGTTGTTGAAGTTTACAATCCGGTTGTAGTTTATGGTTCCGTTGGGTGAGCATATCACGATACCATACCCGGTACCATCCCCTTCCAGGTTGTTTCCATTTATTGTTGTACTATTAAATCCAACGGCGACCATGTACACTTCATTAGCCCCTTTTACATGGGATGCGGTGTTGAATAACATGTCGAGGTGTCCCATTGCCGTGCCTACAATTCCAGCTGCTATAGTGGGTGATGTGATGTTAGAAACTTGGTTATTTAAGAGACTAGTGGAACCAAATACTCCAACACCTAACATTGCCACTGCTGCATTGGCTTTGCTGATATTTGAAACCTTATTACCCTCAAATTTCAAGTTACCCATAGCAATGGATACAATTCCTACTGCCTGATCAGTTGCTGTTACCTGAGATACTTGGTTTTCAGAAACTAAAACAGTTCCATTTCCAAGTATAGCGGCTTCGAGTGCATAAACTGTGCTGTTAGTTAATCCTTCTAATTTAAACAGGTAATTTTCTGAAATCAACGCGTTTGTACTGCTAGTTACCAATTCAATCCCCATAATAGCGCTGTTTGCAACAATTTGGGTGATGGTATTTTTAGTCACGATTAAATTTTCGACGTTGGCAACTTCGGGATTACCGCCGGCACCTTTACTCTTTCCCAGTTCAATTCCAAAGACGCTTACGCCTTTGATGTTGGATATCAAGTTTTCTACGGCTTTAAATGAGGTTAAACTCCCGTTCACCGTAATTGAAATACCGGTTACTGGTCCTTCTCCAATTATGTTGGATATTTGATTTCCTGAGAATGTGAAGAAGCCTCCAGTAAGGTTTCCCAGAACACCGTTTTCTGTCTGGCCGGATATTATGTTATCAAGTATTGTGGTATTGCTGTTTGAAACCAGGATCCCTGTTTTACCCCCGGTTATTTTGTTATCCTGGATGTTACTGTTGTCTGCACTGATATTGATTCCTGTTCCTGAGCTGGTTATCTGGAATCCTTGTATGGTGCTCCCATTACCACCCTTTACTAGGGTGAATCCTGTTTTTGTAGATTTAATTTCTACGTTGCTCCCGTTGGCCTGAATGGTTAAATTTTTATCCACCAAAACATCTTCGGTGTATGTCCCGGAAAATACATTGATTACATCCCCATCATGGGTGTTTTCGTTGTCTATTGCCTCTTGGATGGTGGCGTAATCCTGGCCCTCACCCACGTTCCACTGGGCTGCAGTTACCGTGCTTACACAGAAAAAAGAAACTGTGACCATGAATATGAGTATGAATAAAATTGAAGTCTTTTTATTTTTCCTTGATTTTCTCAATTTATTCACTTCCCTCCCTTATGAATAGGTGTTGTTTTACGTAATGATAGGATACACATTCATTTATTATATGGTTGTTGATTAGAACGAAAACCACAACTATTTATATAACTTCCACACTAATATCGATTAGTCGATATCGATAGCTTGATATTATCTTCAAAAATTTTCGAGCCTACCATAAATATGAAGATATTTAAACCGCCTCCATTATCAAGTTATCGATATATATCGGCTGTTTGATAGTCGAATATGATTCACAATAAGCTGTTAGACAGTCTAATATGATTCACAACACAGGAGACATGATTTATGTGGGATACATTTAGAAACTTTCACCGGGAATGCCATGAGAAAATGGAGGAAATGCAGAAATTCGGGGGTTTAAGGATCTGGATACTGCATGTACTGGATGAACACGGTCCAGGAAACGGTGTGGAGATCATGGATTCCATTCAGGAACATCAACACGAGATAGAAGTAATGAGATTTGGGGGGCGATCTAAGGGTTTCAGAACTCATAGACCTTCACCTGGTTCGGTATATCCTATGCTCAAGAAAATGGTTGAAGAGGATTTAATCAACAAACGAGAAGACGGGAAATATGAGTTAACTGAAAAGGGGGCTAAAGTAGTCTCTAAACTAACCGGGCGTTTAAAACACTTCCGAGAAAGGGAACGTGGAATAATCCCCACCGAAACCGCATTAAAAGAAATAGGGATATACGTGTCCTATCTAGAAGATATTAAAAAATCTAAACTTGAGACACACAAAGAAATGATAGGAGAATTAAGTGAAAGGCTAAAGAAAATAGAAGAATCGTTAAATGAAGAATAAATTAATTATACTCATTATTTAATGCGAAAGACCTGCTCTAAAATTATCTGTGATACTCAGAGCTTTTTCTAGCCTAATAAAACAAGGAGGAATAGGGAATGACAAAAAACGCCATAGAAATTCATAAACTCACCAAAAAATTCGGCAACTTCACTGCAGTGGATAACTTATCACTCAACGTAAAGGAAGGGGAAATATTCGGATTTTTAGGCCCAAACGGAGCAGGTAAAAGTACCACGATAAGGGTGCTCTGCACACTTGCCCAGCCCACCTCTGGTTATGCTAAGATCGCTGGTTTCGATCTGGTAAAAGAATCTGACAGGGTCCGGGAGAATATAGGATTGGTCGCAGAGAAGATGATCATGTATGACCGATTGACTGCAGCTGAAAACCTCCGATTCTTTGGGAAACTCTATGATATACCCAAACAGAAGTTAGAGGGAAGAATTGATGAGCTGCTGGAACTGGTGGATATGCAAAAATGGAAGGATACACAGATCAGCAAATTTTCCACGGGTATGAAACAGCGGATCAACGTTATAAGGGCGCTGCTCCCCGAACCAAAGATATTATTCATGGACGAGCCCACACTAGGCCTTGACCCCCAAACCACCTTCTCCATAAGGGATATCATAAGAGATATCAATAAAAGCGGGGTTACGGTGATATTAACCACTCATGCCATGAGCGAAGCAGAAGCACTAAGCGATCGAGTGGCAATCATAGATCACGGTAAGATAGCTGCTTTAGATACTCCGGAGAACCTGAAAAAACTGGTATCGAGCAGTGACAACACGGTGTTTGGAATAAAAATTACCAACCTCACATCAGAATTGATTGAAAAAATCGATGCACTCGACTGTGTGACTACCCTAGCTCAACAGGACCATCATAACTTGAAGATCAGTGCAAATGGTACGAATGCCATGGATAGAATCATCGACACCATCCGTCAGGAAGGGGGAAGTATTGCCTCCATAACCAACAGCACTGAATCAACACTGGAAGATGTTTTCCTGGCGGTAACCGGTAAGCAAATGCGGGATGAGGCCAGTGAAAAAGCCTCTCCAGCCCATCATGGTCACGGAAATGCACCCAAGGCGAGGGTAAGGTGAAACCATGGATGTGACGAAGATATTAAAGGACAGTTACCATGTGATGGCTAAAGACCTGCTGGAACTTAAACGCAACCGGATGTCTTTAGCTGCGCTATTTCTCATGCCACTACTGTTCCTGGTCATGTTTGGATTCATCTTTCCCACTGGAACCACCCAGCAACACATGCCAATGGGCTTGGTTAACCTTGATCAGGGCCAGGGAAGCAATGAATTCATAGCACAGCTGGAAGTTATGAATAAAAACACCAGTTTCATGGATTTCCAGAGTTATTCCAGTGTAGATGATGCAAAAACTGCTATAAATAAAGGAAGGATATATGGCGTCTTTATCATACCCCCCGGATTTTCTGAGAATATAACCAATGGAAAATCCGCCGATTTCACGGTATACATCGATAACAGCAACCCACAAAGTGCAATGCAGATCCAGCAAGTATTATCTACCACAGTAAGCGGCATGAACAACATGAAGGCCGAGGCCAACGTGGTACAGTTAGGCAGTGAAACAAATCAGCCGGTTAACCCTCAAACCATGATCTTCCCCTACATCCCGAATGTCCAGACCACCATACCAGGCGAGACCAACTACTTCAACTTCCTGGCACCGGGGCTCATGATAATGATCGTGATGATGAGCGTCATGACTGGTATACCAGAAGCCATCTCCAAAGAGAAGGAAATGGGCACTTTCGATGGGATGTTATCGGCACCGATAAGCCAGCTCTCGGTTATAATTGGTAAAACCGCAGCACTATGTACCAGGGGCTTTATCCAGTGTATCATAATCCTGGCCATTGCCATATTCCTCTTCGGAGTCACTATCCAGGGAAATATCCTGCTGGCCTTCTTCATGCTCCTACTGGGAATTTTCAGTTTCATAGGAATTGGAATAATGGCCATATCCATGTCCGGGGATCAAGCTTCGGGCACCATGATCGTGAACCTCCTAATGTTCCCCATGATGTTCCTGGGTGGAATTTTCTATCCTATCCAGCAGATGCCCTGGTTCATGCAGGCCATTTCGCAGGTAATCCCCTTAACCTATGCTGCTGATGCAATGCGTAAAATCATGCTCTTAAATGCAGGTATTGGGGATGTGATGACCCAGATACTTATACTGGTGGCGTTTGGAGTGGTCACCATGACCATAGCCGTGCCACTCTTTAGGAAGTCGATGACCCGATAAAAAATAATGTAAGACTAAATGAATGAAAAGAGGGAGATAAAAACAATTTATCATTTTTTAATAGTAGATTAATTCACTATTCAACATTATTTACAATTAATGAGGAGGATTACCATGAATGAAAAAGAAGTAAAACAACAGGAGCAAACCAAAGCCATAGAGGCTACTGAACTTGCCGATCGTGTGCAAATTAGTGAGTTACTAAGCCGCTTCTGCAGCGTTATCGACGACAAATGCATTAATGTTGAGACGATGGCGGTTGCATTCACACCGGACGGCCGCTTCGTGGCCCCCAATGGTGCGGCGGTTGTTGGCCCAGAAGCCATTGCTGCGGATAGAATCAAGTCCTTCAGCCGTTTTCGTGCAACTCATCATGTCACCAGTGACCATATCATCGACTTCGATGGTGATACTGCGCGATTGCGAGCTAACATGACCGCGATGCACCTCTGGTCCGATGAGGAGAGCGATCCAAGGTCGCTGCAAACGCATTTCGTTGCTGGGGGTGTTTTTGAAGCAGTTGCGGTGCGTGATGCTGACGGATGGCGTTTCAGCGAGCTGAAACCGCGTATTACATGGCGAACGGGTGCGGGCATTTCCGCAGTGGCCAAATTTCATAAAAAGTAATTTCCAATTTTTTTCTAGTATTAAATGCGTAAATGAGGACATCTTTCATCTTATACGTAAGGTAGGATAATGAAAAATAAAAGTAAATATGACATTTAAAGCCAATAGGATGTATTATTATGGAATTTGAAGACAAGGCAAGAAAGATCGTTGAAAAGGAATGTGATGATTACTTTTTGGGTATCGTAGATTTGTCCCTGGCAAAAAATGCGGTAATTGGACAGTTCAAATCCTTGATATTGGAATATCCACGAGCAATCTCCATAGGGGTCACGATTCCATATAAAATCACCTATGAGATGTTGATGAGTAAAGCCTCCTCGATTTACAAGGAGACTAATTGTCAACTAAAAAGCATCACTAACCATATAACCAGTTCATTGGAAAAAGAAGGGTATAAGGCTTTATCGCTACCTAAAGGGGTAATAAATGATGAAGGATCTGTTTCTTTACATGAATTGGTTGCAGATCTTGCAAATTTGGGGCATATCGAAAAAAATGGGATGTTAGTAACAAGGGAAGTGGGCTCTGCGGTTAATTGGGGCACGGTACTTACTGATGCTCCTATTAAAGAAACCAAATAAGATTTTAAAGAAATTGAGCATTTAGGTGGAATTATATATGAATTTAGAAGAAGCAAGTCGTTATATCAACAGCCTATATGGGAAAAGGGGAGTTAATCGAGAGGAATACATTGAATCCACTGAACTCGAAAAGTTTGGGTCAATTGTTGACGAAGATGTTTCCAGGGCACTTCAGGTCTTGTTCTACTTAACCCGTCCACAGAATGTTTTGGAAATAGGAACCAGTATAGGTTATTCAACTGTGTCCATGGCTACCGTCGTTAAAGGGTATGGGGGTAAAATTACCACTATTGAGTACGATGAAAACGTTGCAGAGCAAGCTATTAAAAATTTCAAACGAGAGGGAGTTGCAGAAACTATTGAGGTAAAAACTGGAGATGCACAGAAAATAATTCCCCAAATTGAATCTGAGAGATTTGACTCGATATTCCAAGATGTCGGGGATAAAAGATTATATCCTTTATTATTTGATGATTGCATTCGTGTTTTAAAGCCTGGTGGTCTATTAGTTGCAGAGGATACCTTGTTTCCAGTTATGAATAGGTTTAAAAAAAGTCATGAAGAATTAATTGAATCTATTAATAAATTTAACCAAATGGTTGCAGATGATCCGCGTTTAGAAAGCACGATACTTTCCATTGGAGATGGATTAACTGTGGCTATTAAAAAATAGTTGTAATAGGAATCATTTTATTAACTTTTACTAATACCTGGTGTTAAGATGTTTGGAAGCTTGAGATTAAAAATGTTAAATAGAGAGGCAGCATCTGGAAAAAATAAACCAGAAGTAATTATTAAGAGCCTTGATATAAAAAATGGAATGATTATTGCCGATATCGGTGCGGGTGGAGGATATTTTACATTTGAATTTTCTAAAACTGTCGGGGAAAATGTTTATGCCGTTGATACCAGTCAGAATGCACTGGCTTTTATAAGTAATAAATCGAAGGAAGAGATGATAAACAACATAAAAGCGATATTGGCCTATGAAAACGGGTTTATGTTACCTGAAACAGCTGATTTATTCTTTTTAAGGAACGTTTTCCATCACCTATCTAATTCTGATGAATATCTTCAAAATATAAAACGATTTCTAAAAAGGGATGGGAAGTTAGCAATCATCGACCACCAAAAGAATGGTTTCAGTTTTATAGGTCTTTTTGACCATTTTGTTCCCGAAGAAATGATAATAGAGACTGTGGAGAAAGCTGGTTTCAGAGTGCTGGAGAAATTTGATTTTTTACCTAATCAAGCGTTCATTCTTTTTGAACAAACAAAATCCGTCTAAGTTCCTGTATATTCAGATCAATCAATGGCTTTGCCTCTGGGTCAGCCATTATTTTAAACTGTTCCATGTTTGTTTCCTGATATAACTCACTTAACACATCTTGAAGATCTTCTACAGGAGTATCTATGATTTTCCTTATTTTTAAAAGGTCTTCTTCACTTAATTTGTTTCTATAATTTTTTATCTGGTCTTCAAACTCTTCCACGGCATTTATATCTAGTGAAACATATTTTTCTACTACGTAAGGAGGTAATTGCTCTATGGTATTCAATATTTTCCAGATGTCCTTTTCTTCAACCGATATGCTCAATGTGTTTTCTAGAATTTTAGCTACATTAGAAGCTCGTTCCTTGCTGCCCCGCCCGTAAACCATGGATGCAAGCACCGCACTAACTAGAATCGCGAAGAAAAAGTACAGTTGATGTTCTGCTAGGGATGAGAGGGGATATCCAAAGAGATAGAATATGATGCTCGTGAGTAGAATGCTTCCCAGAATGAATGTTAAAATTGCCAGTATGATTGCGGTTGTTTTATTTTTTATCATTAAGTCCACATTATTAATTAAATAAAAGATTAATATAATTTATGGATACCAGAATCAGGGCATAGGAACCAGGTTAATGGAGGTCGTAGAGACCTGTTTCCCAGAAATAAAAAGATTTAAGCTCATGACTGGATTTAAAAGCCGGAAAAATATTATTTTTACCAAAAAAGAGGTTATAAAAATTTTTAAAAAGGAAAAATATACAGATAACCTGTTTTTGCCGTATATGGAGAAAATTGTCAGTTAATCCTGATAATGTAGGAGGTGTTAAAATATACTCTAATTCAGATCTGGATAAGATGAGGGAATCAAAGGATGTAACTGGACTTATAAGTGCTTTAGATGTTAAAGAAGACAAGAAGATCCGGGAGAAGGCAGCCTACATCCTGGGCGATATCCATGCTGGAGAGGCTGTTGAATCTTTAATTCAGATTTTAGGTGATGAGTACTGGCCCATCCGCAAAGCCGCCGTCTTGTCTCTCGGTAGGATCGGGGATAGAAGAGCAGTAGAACCACTGATAAAGGTATTAAGAGATGAATATTGGCACGTCCGGGAGACTGCAACATTGGCTCTGGGTGTTATAGGTGATAAAAGAGCGGTGAAACCAATCATCGCCGCATTAAAAGACGGAGATTTAAGTGTCAGGTGTGAAGTGGTTGATGCACTGGGAAACCTGGGAGCTATAGAGGCGGTTAAACCATTGACTGATATTTTAGGAGAGGAAGATTATATTCTCCGTGCCTGCACAGTAACCTCCCTGGGGAAGATCGGTGATAATTCCGCGGTTCAATCACTGGTTAATTCCCTGAAGGATGATAATTACCTGGTCCGGGTTAATGCAGCCAATGCACTGGAAATCATAGGGGATGAAAGGGCGCTCCCCTACCTGGAAGAGGCCTTAAAAAATTCAAAGGGTGAATCACAGGAATTTGAATCTGCATTAGAAAGAGCTATTAAGATTATACGGGATAAAGAATGATTGATAATTATGAGAGAAGATTATGTACATGGATATTCGGAAGTAGAAGCTGGTAGGCTTGCTGATCAGGCAAATACACTATCTAACCTTTTACATGATGGGACTAAGTATCCTGCTGGAAGTAAAGTTCTGGAGGCTGGCTGTGGAGTGGGTGCCCAAACTGTTATACTGGCTAAAAACAGTCCTGACGCCGGGATAACCTCAATAGATATATCTGAATCGTCTATTAATCAAGCAAAGGAATTAATAAGGGAAAATAAAATAGTAAACGTTGAATTTACCCGAGCAGATCTTCATAACCTGCCTTTTGAAGATAAAAGCTTCGATCATATCTTCGTTTGTTTTGTTCTAGAACATTTAAAGGATCCCCTTGATGCACTTAATAATTTGAGGAGGGTTCTTAAAGACGGTGGCTCAATTACAGTTATTGAAGGTGACCATGGGTCCTGTTATTTTTATCCAGAAACAAAAGAGGCTAAAATGGTATGGGAATGTTTAATTGAGTGTCAGAAAAGATTTGGATGTAATCCTATGATTGGAAGGGAAATATATCCATTGATGACGGGTTCAGGCTTTAAAGAAGTCCAAGTTCAACCGAAAGTGGTTTACGTTGATTCAAGTAAGCCTGAATTAGTAGATGGTTTCAATAAAAAGACCATTATAGCCATGGTTGAAGGGGTTAAAGAACAAGCTCTTGATATGAATATGGTAGATAATGAATCGTGGCAAAAAGGAATAAATGATTTATATAAAACTACAGAATCAGACGGTGTGTTTTTTTACAACTTTTTTAAAGGCACCGGAATTAAATAACACTCACGAATCAATTAGATTCCTTTTCTATTACAGCAAGAAATAGAAGGAGCTAATTCTTTTATTTGACTTCAAATGGCAGTTCCGCAATTATCAATCCTTACAAATTTTTTATATCTTATCCAAAATGACCCCTATTTTAGATTATCAATGTGTTGATCATCCAATTATTTTATTGATATTTGATCTATCTTGTAATGGCAAATTATTTATGAAAAGGTTATCATTTTAGCGAAAACTATTAATGCATGAACAAAATAATTAATAAAACGACCACGAAAACAATTTCACCGATATCATGGAAGGGGATAAAATGCGGGTTATAACTGTAATGGTACTGCTCTTTGTATTATTTTTAGGGGTTGTCTACGGTACTTTTACAGCTACCGGTAGTGATCGAGTTGATATGAGTGGTGTAATCATTGGTCTATGCACTGATAATCCACAGGAGGATACTACAGTAATTGATTCTTTATTAGTGGAAGGATATCAAAGCGGTGCTTCCTATCCCCAGAATATTTCCATCATAATCAATAAAAATACCACTGTATACCATAAATATGGGAAAAACCTGGTAAAAGCATCTGTAGCTGATCTCCACCCTGGTCAGAAGATAGAAATCCGATTTGATGGGCATATGTTACAGACATACCCTCCACAGATTAATGCCAGTGATGTAATCATTTTATACGATTTAAAATAGGTTATATCTTTTGCCCGGCTTTAAGTGGGATAATTGGTTTTTTTGGGATTATTTTATCTGAAGTAGTAAGGTTTAAATATCAACAAATAGTAAATTTTACTACTATGCCAAGGTAGCTTAGAGGCGAAGCGGTGGACTGCAGATCCATTACACGTGAGTTCAAATCTCACCCTTGGCTTTTTAAAATAAATTTAAACCGATATTTTTTAGTATCAGGGGTCATAGTGTAACCAGGCTATCATCTGGGACTCCAGTTGTCTTTGAAGAAAGTGCGCACTCTGAGGAAAGTATGATGACCGATTGGAGTACTGAGACAAGAGAAATCCTAGGATCTGGGTTCAAATCCCGGTGACCCCATCTTTTTACTTTTCAAATTTTTTTATTCCTATTTCGTTTAGAGGTTAACATGCGAAAAATCAATGGAATTGTAATGGTTGAAGGCAGGGGTTTTGACTCCAACGTCTACGCCTTTGAGGATGTACTGGTGGACACAGGAACCGGAGCAAACATAAACTATATCCTTGAATCGTTAGGGCAGGGGGGTATAAATCCTGTAGACCTTTCCCTTATCGTGAACACCCACAACCACTACGACCATGTCGGTGGCAATCGTTTTCTGGATTTAAAGGTGGCCATGCATCAGGAGGATGCTGAATCCCTGGAAAAAGGGGATGATCTCGCTACAGCAGCCAGGATGTTCGGAGACTCTCTGGGAGAGATGCGAGTGGACTGGAAACTCCAGGAGGGGGATAATATCTACGATTTTGAAGTTCTGCACACCCCGGGACATACCAGTGGGGGTATATGTCTTTATGATGGAGAAACCCTTATCTCAGGAGACACGGTGTTTGCAGACGGTGGCTTCGGCCGGATGGACCTGGGAGGTAGTGTTCAAGATATGCAGGAATCTTTAAAAAGGCTCAGTGAACTCCAGGTCAAATACCTCCTACCTGGACACGGCCCCTGCACAGATGAGGGATCAAGACATATCCAACTGGCCTACAAAATACTTAAAGGGATTTAAAACTGATTTCAATGTGATGTTTTCCTGAATTTTACTTTTTTAATAAGACGATTAAACAGTGTTTAACAATCAAGACATAATATTTTTTATATTACTACAAATAAATCCTATTTTAAGTACAGAATACCTTCTGTTCTATTTTTAAAGGAAGTTAATTATGGATGTATCCTTATTAAAAGACGTTGTAATCATATTAGGATTATCAGTTGTAGTACTCCTCCTGTTTAACCTCATCAGGATGCCTTCCATCCTGGCATTTTTTGTAACCGGAATAGTTATCGGCCCTCACGGGCTGGGGCTCATAGGATCGGTTAGTCAGGTGGAGCTTATAGCTGAGCTGGGAATTATATTTCTGCTTTTTACCATTGGAATGGATTTTTCCATGAATAAATTCTCCCAGATAAAAAGATACGCCATATTAGGGGGTTCCCTACAGGTAGGACTCACTGTGCTGGCGGTGTTCCTTGTGGGTCAGGCTTTGGGTTTACCTTTCACAGAATCGATCTTCATAGGGCTCCTGGTTTGTTTCAGCAGTACAGCCATTGTACTGCGGCTTCTCCAGGAGAAAAAACAACTGGATAGTATTCATGGAAGGACGGCCCTAGGAATACTCATCTTCCAGGACCTGGCCGTGGTGGTGGTTATTCTTTTAGCACCTCTCCTGTCAGGTGCCGAATCTTCTGCCCTTGAAAATTGGCCAATGCTCCTAGGTTTAGGGATAGGCCTCATTGCCCTGACCCTTGTAAGCGGACGTTGGCTGGTTCCTGAGCTTTTACACTTTATTGCACGCTTCAAGAGGCGGGATCTATTCCTCTTAACCATCATCGTCATATGTTTTGGAATTACCTGGATAACCTCTACTCTAGGATTATCTCTGGCATTAGGTGCTTTTCTGGCTGGTCTTACAATATCAAATACAGAATACAAGCATCAGGCCCTTGGAAATATTCTACCCTTTCAGGATATATTTTTAAGCCTATTTTTCATCTCCATTGGTATGCTCTTAAATATTAGCTTCGTGTTAGAAAATTTACCCCTTATAATCCTCTTAACTATAGCTGTAATCCTATTAAAATCGGTGATTGCCGGAATTGTGGCTGGAATTTTAGGACTGTCCTTCCGGGTCATGGTACTGGTGGGGTTGATGTTGAGCCAGATAGGGGAGTTCTCTTTTATCCTAGCAGCAGTTGGAGTACAGTACAACCTGATAACCAACCCATTCTTCCAGACCATCCTGGCGGTCACAATCTTGACTATGTCCCTGACTCCCTTCTTCAAGGATAGGGCACACCAGATATCTGACATTCTGGAAAAGGTGTTACCGGTCCCGGATCGAGTCCTGAGTGGAACATATTCAATTCCCCAGCCTCAGAAAGTTCCTCCAGCAGATCATCTGATCATAGTTGGATTTGGTGTCAACGGGAAAAACATGGCTCGAGCTGCTTCACAGGCAAAAATCCCCTACGTAGTGGCCGAGCTTAACCCACAGATCGTGAGAAGGAAGAAGGTGATGGGGGAGCCCATATGTTATGGTGATGCTTCTCAACCAACTGTATTAAATCAATTAAACATCACAGAAGCCAGGGTCATGGTGATCGCCATCTCGGACCCTGTTGGAAGCCGTAAAATAGTAGACATGGCTAGAAAAATGAATCCAACCCTTTATATCATAGTTAGAACCCGTTACATATATGAAATGGAGGAATTACACAATTTAGGAGCTGATGAGGTAATACCTGAGGAATTTGAAACTTCAGTAGAAATATTCACCAGGGTGATGAATCAATACCACTTAACAGATGATGAGGTCCATAAATTTGTGGATGAACTCCGGGCCGATGAATACGAGATGTTCAGAACACTTGCCAGCTGGGAAATCAACACCTGCAGCGTCAATGACACGTTAACAGATATACAGGTCTCTTCATTCACCATAGAAGAAGATGTTAAGCTGGGAGATCTCTGCCTTAATGATCAGGACTTGACACCTATCGCCGTGGCCCGCAAAGATCAGACCATAAGGGACCTGGAAGATAACTTCCAGCTGAAACCGGACGATGTGTTGATCTATACCAGGAAGGATGATGGAAGTTAGATATTTCTAAAAAAATGGGAAAATTGAAATTCCACCATCAATATATCATTCCACCATCAATATATCGTTTATTTTTCATCTTTATCCATAGCCCCCATTTCAGAGCCCAGGAAGTCTTTAATATCCCGTATACTGTTAAGTAACTGGGCAGGGAAGACTATGGTGGAGTTTTTCTCCGCGGCAATGTTGCTTAAGACCTGCATGATACGCAGTTGCAGTGCTACAGGGTGTTCGGCAATGATGTCTGCTGCCTCTCCCAGTTTTCCAGCGGCCAGATACTCACCCTCGGCCGAGATAATCTTAGCCCTTTTCTCTCTTTCAGCCTCTGCTTGTAAAGCTATGGCCCTTTGCATGCTTTCAGGTAGTTTTATGTCCTTAATCTCTACAGTGGTTACTTTTATACCCCAGGGTTCGCTGTGTGTGTCGATTATCTCCTGGATACTGGTGTTTAGTTTGGCTGTTTCAGACAAGATTTCGTCCAGTGAATATTGTCCCACCACACTCCTTACGGTGGTCTGGGCTATCTGGTTAACCGCACTGTTATAGTTTTCTATCTCCACAACAGCCTTATATGCATCGGTTACCTTGAAATACGCCACAGCAGCCACGTCTATGGTCACGTTGTCCTGGGTGATGATCTTCTGGGCAGGAACCGGCATGGTAACTATCCTCAGGGACGGCTTAACCATCCTATCCACCAGGGGAATTATAAGCCGAAGACCCGGCTCTCTCACCCCGATAACTTTTCCCAGCCGGAATACAACTCCTCTTTCATACTGGTTAACGATACGTACCGAAAGCCCTAAAATAATCAGGATCACAATTCCTACAATCAATAATGTTACAAAATCGACCATTTTTTTAACCCTCCATAAATTAGATTCTATGGGGATATATGTAAAAACTAATATTAAAAATGGAGGATTTTCGAGACTAGATTAGGAAGACGAATTAATTTTAATAACTCTTCTGTTACGAAATATTTATATAAGAGAAGTTCAGTTAAATTTTAAAAAATTTATTCTACTAAATTTTTACTAAATTTTTTGATTCATTATTTTGCAAATGAACAGGTTTAGTTTTTCTATATTTTTATATTCCCAATAAGGACTTTACATTCCCAACTAAGGAGGCGGAAGAAATTAAGCGAATATACCTAGTAACGGCAGTGCTATTAATGCTGGTATTTGCAAATGGCATATATTCTGTATCCCTGAATGAAACTGGAAAGTTAAATTCAACAGATAATGAAAGCCCTGAAGTCAATCACCTGGATGTCACCTATGACAGCCAGGATACCAGTTATACTTGCGGCCCTTCATCGTTGAAGATGGCATTTTCAGTTTATGGACTGGATCTGGATGAGAAATGGCTGGCCAGCGCTGCTCAAACCACATATCAAGGTACTAACGAGGAAAATTTAATAAAAGCAACGGAAACTGTTAACTCGGTTTACGGTACCAATTTAACTGCTCACAGTGAAAAATTCACTGATTGGGGAAGATTAAACTCATATGTATCGAAAAAAATCCCGGTGATACTCTACGTACAGTCATGGTACAATCCAGACGGGGGCCATTACGTGGTTCTAACCGGAGTCGATGAGAAAAATGGTTACGCAAGTATTGCAGACCCATCCGGCGGTGTTAAAAACGTCCCATTATCTGATCTGGAAAATAGGATGCAGTGGGTAATGGACAACTACAACGTAGCCGGTACAGTCGTTCCCATAATGAAAAATTAATCATCAATTTTTATTCTAGCACCTGATTTATCCCCTAAATTATTTAGTTATAAAAAAAATAAAATTTATTAAAAATCTCAATTAAAAGTCCATATAAAAACTCAAACGGGGGATTAATTATTATTGGTATAATGTCGGACAGCCATGATAATTTAAAAGCCATTGAAAAGGCGGTTGAGTACTTCAACAGTGAACATGTGGGATTAGTTATCCACGCTGGGGATTTGATATCACCATTTACTGCCCGGGAATTTCTGAAACTCAAATCTCCCCTTTTAGCAATATTCGGCAACAACGATGGTGAAAGAGATGGTTTAAGGAAGGCATTCGGGAACATGTGTTACCTGGAGGATTTTCAGGAAATATCAATTGACAACCTTCAAATTGCAGTGATACACGGAACAAATCCCGCCCTGGTGGAATCCCTTGCGGGATGCGGTAAATACGACGTCCTTGTAACCGGTCACACCCATCAACTGGAAATTAAAGAAGGTGAAACCCTTATAATCAACCCTGGTGAGACATGCGGATACCTGACCGGTGATAAAACCGTAGTTTTACTGGACGAAGAAGATTTAAGCTACCAAGTAAACTACCTCTGATTCTATTCCAGCTAAGATTTGTTTTTAAAGTGAAACAAAGGGTTCAAATCGATTATAGAGCTTGTCTGCTTCCCTTTTTTACCCATAAGTTTAAATAGATGGGTTTACCTAATTACATTTTTGCTTGAAAAAAACATAGAAAATCATACGTACACTAAGATTTATGTATGATACCATCCAATCTAATATAAAGGAGGAGAAATATGGTCAACAAACCAACAATAGCTATACTGGCAATAGTAATAGTGGTAGTTATAGGTGCTGGTATATACGCTGGTTCTAACCCGCCAAAAACCGACACCCAAACCAGTGACAATGGAACTACCACCACCAATAATGAAGCTTCACAGTCAAATGCATCACAAAATAGTTCAGGACAAAATATGATATCTGCTCAAGAAGCTCAAAATATTGCTCTACAATATATAGAAGAACCAAATGCAACGGCAGGAACTCCAAGATTAGTTGATGAAGATGGGAAGAAAATTTATGTCGTACCGGTACTAATGAACGGTAGCACTGTAGGGCAAATAGAAATAGATGCCTACACTGGAAAGAATGTAGGTGGTGCTGGAGGAGTTACTTAATCTTCCAATACTAAAACACCGTTCCATTTTTTTTAATTTTATTTTTACTAGTTTAAAATTTCACTTTTGATTTTTAAATTTTCTTTCAATCTATGAATTCCTTATGAATAAACTTAAGTTTTATTTCTTCCAAAGATAATAGGATAGTAACCTTTTTTTTGAAACATTTCGAAATATGAGGTATTACATGAAATATCAAGCTTTGATGCTTTTAGCCCTGGGAATTGGTGTTTTGGCAGTGCTGGTGCTGTTAATCGGGCCGGAAGAGATTTTGAATGCCCTGGGGATGGCCAATCCCTGGTATGTGGTTCTGGCATTTTTAATCCAGTTCCTGCTCTTCGGTCTCTGGACAGAAAGATGGTCCATCAACATCCAGGTGGTGGACATAAAAATCAAGAAATTAGCCCTGTTACCCATGCTACTGGTGGGTATGGCGGTAAACAACATCACCCCCAGCGGCAGAGGAGGGGGAGAACCGGTACGGGCCTATATTCTGGGCAAATATACTAAATGCCCCATGGAAAATTCTTTTGCCACGGTGATAGCTGATAAGGGTTTGGATACTTTTCCACTGTTTTTACTGGCTGTAATTACAATAATATATGCAGTTCTTTATCTTCAACTATCTACCTTAACAATTTATGCCCTGATCTTATCAGTGGCAGTGTTGCTGGTACTGTTTATAATCGGGTTTTACATGTCCATTGATCAAAAAATGGGCGAAAAGGTCACCAGATGGGTGGTGAATGTTATAAAAAGATTTTCCAAAAAAGACCATAGTAAACTGGAAAAAAGAGCTTTAAACGCACTTAACGGGTTTCAAAACAGCATCAGAACTCTGATAAGGAACAGGAAGATACTCCTCTACGCCCTTCCATTATCCTTTTTAATCTGGTTTGTGGAGATAATCAGGGTCTACATAATCTTCATGGCATTCAACACCCCCATCTCCCTGGAAGCCATAGCCGTAGTATTTTTAATAAGCACCCTAATCGGCATAGTACCCCTTCTCCCTGGTGGGTTGGGTGCTGTAGATGGGATGATGATACTACTCTTTTCAATAGCCGGAGTTCCACCATCTGTAAGCGCAGCTGCCACAATAATAGAGAGGCTGATATCCTTCTGGATGCCTTCATTTATGGGTATTTTAATGCTGCCCTACTTTGGATCAGGGGTGATGGATCAGATATCAAAAAATTTAGGCCGGGATTAATTTATAAAAATATAAAAAGGATTGCCAAAATATTATCACATAATTTTCATTTAGAAATAGATAGAGGTGTATTAATATGGTAATGACACAGGAGATGATGGACGTTATAGCAGGAAGCAGAGCATATGTTGCTACTGCCACTACTGACGGCGTGCCAAACGTAGTTCCCATCGGAAATATCAAACCACTCGATAATAAAACAGTGATTATAGCAGACAGTTATATGATTAAAACCAGGAAAAATCTTGAAGCCAATCCTAAAGTGGCCTTTGTAGTAGAAGACGCTGCAAAATATCCCTTCCAATTTAAAGGGACAGTTAAGATCTACACCAGCGGAGAATATTATGATGAGGTTGTTAATTGGGTTAAAGAGGCATCACCACTGGCACCCGCACCAAAAGCAGCCGTAGTTATAGATATTGAAGAAATTTACTCTGTTAAAGTAGGGGATGCAGGCAAAAAATTGGATTAATTTTTTAAGGTGATAGAATGCAGTTAAACAACGTTGAAATAGAGGATACCTTCGCAGAAGCATTTGACATTTTCGTGTCCAGATTTTTAATCACCGCAGCTACCGAAAAATTCGCCAAAATAGCTGCAGACGAAACTGTAGGATTCGGTTCATCAGTTATCATGTGTCCTGCAGAGGCAGGGATCGACCGTTACGTGCCACCCAGTGAAACACCAGACGGAAGACCAGGCTACATAGTTATGATCTGCCACCCCAAAAAGGATGAACTGGAACACCAGCTCCTGGAAAGGATAGGACAATGTGTACTTACCTCCGCCACCACCGCGGTATTCGATGCCATGGGAGATGACGCAGAGGAAAAACTGAAGGTAGGATTTAAACTGAAATTCTTCGGAGACGGGTTTGAAAGTAAAGACGAAATAGCAGGAAGAACCGTCTACAAAGTCCCCATCATGTCCGGAGATTTCATAATCGAAGGAGAATTAGGAATCAAAAGGGGAGTAGCCGGTGGAAACTTCTTCATAATGGCTGAAAACCAGGCGTCAGCACTGGTAGCTGCTGAAGTTGCAGTAGATGCTATTGAAAATGTCGTTGGTACGATAACACCTTTCCCTGGTGGTATCGTGGCTTCTGGATCCAAGATAGGTTCTAAATATAAATTCATGGCCGCCTCAACCAACGAAAAATTCTGCCCCACCCTGAGAGGTGTGGAAGGAGTGGTTTGTGAGGTTCCACAGGAAATAAACGGTATCTACGAGATAGTCATCGATGGAACAGATGAAGGAGCTATTAAAAACGCTATGAAAGCCGGAATATCAGCCGCAGTAAAAGTTCCAGGGGTAAAAAGGATATACGCTGGTAACTACGATGGTACCCTGGGTGCCTACCAGATATGGTTAGAAAAATTATTCTAAAATTTTTTTAACCATAAACTAATTTTTTAAGAATAATACTATTCGATACAGAATTTTACAGGCTCTTCACTTTCAACAAGAGTCCAAATTTCTTTTTCAGGTAAATTCACACCGATCAATATTCCTAATCTATCTAATTCTTTTTCTATCTTTTTAACAGTTTCAATATCCCCTGCAGATATGATGTGGGAATGTACATTCCGGGATATGGCTGAAAGAGCTCTAAGAGATCTCTGGGCTTCTGGTTTTTTATATTCCTCTTCGCAGTTTTTAAGATCTTCTTCATCCTTTAGGTAAAGCCGTCTGGTTACTACTTGCCTTACCCCAGGAAGATAATGTTTAGAATCTAATATACGCCCATGATTACTTATCACTACTTTTTTATCGTCTATCTGTCCAGGCTTGTGTTTTAAAATCATTTCACTGACCCTTCCATATTCTTTGATCTTCTGTTCAATTTCTGCATGGCTCAGATTTACACCTAAAAGAATGCCTTTTTCCTTCAATTTTTTCTCTATTTTAGCCAAAGAATCTGTATCTGGGGATGAAATTCGATGTGAATGAATCCCTCCACCAGATAAATTATATAATCTTTCTAAAGATTCCATTCGTTGTTTATCTTCTTCCAAATGGTTTAAAAAAGATTCCATCTTTTCTGGTTCTGATAATTCTATTTTTCTATGTAAAGGTTCGTTAAATCCAGGCAAATAATATTCGATATCCTCCAGAGTTCCCCTGTTTTCCAAGATAATCTCTGATTCTTCCCTTATATCTGGTAGACTGTGGTTTTCTGTGATCTTTATCTCTGGTTTAATAACTACCTCGACTAATCGTCCGTATTTACGGGCCACTTCCTTAATTTCATCTTCAGTTAAGTTCACACCTAATAAAATGCCTTCTTTTTTAAGTTCATCTGTTACGGCATTTAGAGCTTCTTTGTTAGGGCCGGATATCCAGTGTGAATGAATTCCACTAACCGACTCATATATCCTTTCCAAAGATTTTTTTCGTGATGGTTCTTTTTCTAAACTTTTTAAGAATCGATCAATCTCATCTAAACCGGATACTTCTATCTTTCTCGCTAGTGGTTCTTTAAATTCAGGTAAATGATATTCTATATTTTCTAATGTACAGTTGTGTTTTAGGATAATTTCAGCTTCCTTTCTTATGCCATCCACTCCGTGCATTAGAGTGATCTTCATGATGGTAGGTTGGATGGCTGCAAAAAATATATCTTCAGCACCACTTGTTTCCGGAGATATAACCTTGTCGGCACCTGCACGATAAAGTCTCTTGATATTCACTTTTTTACTGGCTCTGGTGACTATCCATATGTCCGAACGTATTTCACGTGCAGTAAGGGTTATAAATAGGTTATCCACATCATCCCCGGTGGTAATTATAACTCCTCTAGCACGTTCTATTCCCGCATCCTTAATGATATCTTCATCTGTAGCGTCTCCGGGAATGGCCAATACATCTGGTTCTTCCCATAACTCTTTTTCAACAACTGCTTTGTCTTTTTCAATTATTATTGTCCTTTGCTTTCTTCTCAATAATTCCCGATGAACTGCGCTGCCCACTCTTCCATAACCACATATTATAAAATGGTCTTTAGTGTCAGATATCCTATGTCTTTGTTTAGCGCCTGTTGTTATTTCTTCAACTGCCATACTAACCACCGTCACTGTTAAAGTAAAAGCGTAAGCCACCAATCCCACCCCACCCATTACCAGTGTCATAGCGAAAAGCTTTTGTGCGGGGTTAATAGGACTTATATCACCGTATCCTACAGTTGCTATGGTGATAATGGTAAAATATAGTGCATTTACCGGATCAAGCTTCATAATTAATAAAGAACCAATAAAACCATAGATAACCAGTATGCCCACACCCATTAAAGCATATCTCACTATAGAAAATGGAACAGGTGTAATATCCTTTGGTGAAGGTAATAAAGTAAATGGGGTTTGAGCCACTTAATTCACCTTTATAATCTGTTTAATTTTAAAATAAAAATTTACGAGAGCACAGTTTATTTAATCAAATTTTGTTAACAGTTAATCAACTTGTTTATTATTTTAAATGTATCTATTTAATTAATTTTTCCTTTAAAATTTGCAAAAATATTGAATAAAAAAGCTATTAAAGCCCTACTCACTTAATTATATTTAAAAGAAATTTTAAATATTCCAGTGAGATAATTAATTAATAATTTTTAACTGGAACTGGTGATATCTTGACCCCTAAAGATATGATGGTGCTGGATGCCAATGCCGAAGCATTAGGAATCCCCAAACAGTCCTTAATGGAAAGCGCGGGCAAATGTCTTGCATATAAGGTAATCCATCTATCAAAACCATGTAAAGTAGCCATATTTTCCGGTACTGGTGGAAACGGTGGTGACGGATTTGTAGCTGCAAGATATCTGGTAAATAAAGGGTTTGAAGTGGAAGTTTTTTTCTTAGGACATCCTTCACAGATAGGATCGGAGGAAACCAGAATAAACTGGGATGTACTGCAGAAAATAGGAAACTCCGACCTTCTGCAGATTTTAACTGTACGGGATTCTACAGATCTAAAGCCCTCCCGGGCGGAGATAATAATAGACGCACTACTGGGCACTGGAACCCAGGGAAAATTAAGGGAACCAATCTCCAGTGCAGTAGACATCATAAACGAATCTAAAGGGATAAAAATCGCAGTAGACACTCCAACGGGTCTTGATCCCCTTACAGGTAAGGTTTTTGATAAAGCTGTAGAGGCAGATTACACGGTCACCTTCCATAGGGAGAAATCAGGCTTTAAAGACGCCAAGAAAAGATATATCGGTGAGATCCATATCTGTGATATAGGAATCCCCCGAGAAGCGGAAGTATTCACTGGCCCAGGGGATCTTTTAAGGCTTAAAAATAGGGATGCAACCTCCCATAAAGGCCAAAACGGGAGATTGCTCGTGGTTGGTGGGAGTAAGGATTACTCTGGCGCTCCGGCCATAGCCGCTATGTCATCATTAAAATCAGGTGCGGATCTGGCTGTAGTGGCCTGTCCTTCATCTGTAAGCACACCCATCAGATCTTATTCTCCGGATTTAATTGTAAAAAGTCTTACCGGTGATTACATCAATACAAAAGATGTAGATAAGATATTAGAACTATCTACCCATGCGGATGCTATAGTAGTAGGGTGTGGTGCCGGTACCGAAGATGGAACGGTAGAAGCATTGAACCAGCTCATAGAGAAGGTGGGAAAACCCCTGGTGATTGATGCAGACGCGCTTAAAGTACTTGATTTAAATTTAATTAAGGAATCAGAACAGGAAATAGTGGTAACCCCCCATAAAGCAGAATTTAAATCTCTCTTTGGAGTTACAGTACCGGAATCCTTCAAACAAAAGACCGCCGCCGTCCAGAAGGCGTCCCAGATGAGTGGTGCAACTGTACTGCTTAAGGGTGCAGTGGATATAATTGCCTATAAAGATAAAATAAAACTCAATTCCACGGGAAACCCGGGGATGACTGTGGGTGGAACCGGGGACTGTTTAGCAGGATTAATTGGGGGATTAATAGCCCAAGGCTACCTTGCCTTTGAAGCAGCCTTTTCAGGAGCTTATCTTAATGGTAAAGCTGGAGATTTGGCGGCTTTAGATCTCGGATATAACTTCACAGCCACTGATATGATAGAATATATACCGGAAGCGTTTAAAATGTAAAAAAAGGTTTTAAATGAAATGTTAAAGAAACTAGATTTTTTGTTGACAAGACTATTTTTTATCCAAACTTAATGAACTCTTTCGGTTCAAAATTGGTTTCCATAGTCCAGAAGTAGGCTTCTCCCCTGGCTATGCGGAAAATTACGAGTCCAGGGTGATTCACAGTCAAACCAAATTCTTTAAGAAATGGTCTGTCTTTTATAACCTTCTTTTTAAGTTCTGGGTCTTCTATGAATTCTATTTCCCCAGCAACCCTTAACATGGTGCCGGTGGACTCTTCGTCTGGCTGCCAGAAACAGGCTTCAACCTTATTGTTCTTCTGCAGCTGTCCATACATGTCCTTCACAGCTCCGATCTGGAAGTAAAATCCAGTTTCATCGGCGAACCAGAATCCTAACGCCCTTACCCTGGGCTGATCTCCCTCTGCTGTTGCTAGGTAGCAAACAGGTGTTTCGTTGGCGAATTTTATACAGTCTTTGATGTCCATAATTTACCTCCCTATGATATTGTATATTTAAGATAAATTAGATTTAAACTTTCAGAAGAATTTATCTTGAATAATTAATATCGTAGAACAAATTTAAGAGCTTAGTGGATTGAATTAAAAAAGAAAAAAAGGTAAATTTACTAATAGATAAGCTCAATGAGCATCCGAAACTTTATTTAAGGAGGCATCGGAAAGAAGTGGATTCCATATAGAAATTATCGTTTTCGCTAAACCTCTATTCAGATTCACTTGTAGATTCAACGTATATCATTATGTAGTTGCCAGCACTACCTTACCAGTAATGGCGTTAATCTTAACAACCGCCGGTGGACCTGACCAACCACTATCATAAGAAGTAACGTAGTAATAAGGTGAATCAGATGTAGGATAACCACTTATGTAATAACTTTCGGATCCGGGCATGGCTGCCTCAGCTATACTTAACGCTTGGCTTTCGCTGATGTATTTCTGATTATTCGTCTTATCCTCGTTTGTTTGGATGGTAGTGGGTTGTGTGTTATTTGTATTTGTTTGGGTGGTATTATTTTGTGTTGTGGTGTTATTTGTTGCACTGGGCGAATCATAGCTTAAAAAAGCGATTATTCCTCCCATTACTACGATTGTGGTGACCAATGCCCCCAGTAAGATACTTTTATTTTCCATCATATTTATCTACCTTAAAAAAAAAGTTTTTGAGCTGGTAATTTTTTACCGCATTTTTCACAAAACTTGCATTTGCCTTATTATCAGTCTCACAATTATCACATTTCAAACAAATTTTCCCCTCTTTTTTATCAACTTTAATCGGCTAAAAAAAGAATAATTTTGTATAAATTATTTCTTTAAGCACTGCGATTTAGTATTCTCCCTTGTTTTATCATTTTTTTCACGAAAACACCTAGCGTGTTACCTGCTGCCGCCAATCCAGTGAAGATAAATATAGTAAACAGCAGGGTTAATATTCCTCCTCCAGTTATATAGATCCAAATAGGCTCTCCATTGCCCAAAGAAATTATGACTAGGAGCATTATCAATATAATAGATACAAAAAAACCGATAATAACTCCTCTAATGGCATTTGTTTTATATTCATTCTCTAGGCTGTATATGGCTACTATTATACCAGCTAAAAACACTCCTACGTAACCTCCCCACGGTCCAAATATAACTTCCAGGACTAATGTGAAGATTAATGTTAAGACTATCCCCATCAGTAAATTTTTTTGGCTAAACATGATTTTTACCTCCATTTTCAAAAAAAGACCGAATTCAAAAGAATTTGAAGATGTCAGGTTTTTATATATCCTGCACCTCCACAAACTGGACAGGTGATCATTTGATCGGCTGTTATAAGCTCATTATGTCCACCAGTTCCACCACATGTCTGACAGGTAATCCACATCTGTTCGATAGAGTTATAAACCTGACCACGGCCTCCACAGGTTCCACAATCGATCCACTCCATATAGTTATAAGATTGCATTATCACTCCAGTACCTCCACAATTGATACACTTTTCAGTGTTGGCAGGTTGTGGTTTAACTGATGCATTGGTGACATTTCCAACTTTATTGACGTTTGTGTTGTTGTTATTTATGATAGACTCTGTTAATGGTTTGTATGGTGCATAGATGCCGATTAGATGTTTAAATCCGATAATAAGATTTTCGAGCAAATTATAGCCAAATATGTTAACTGGTTTATATTCAAGAAGTCCTGAAAACTGTCCTGGTCCCACCCCATAATCCCTGGATATTTCATCTTTAACTTTCTGAAGGTCCTGGTTAAATTGTGCATATGATATTCCCATTGATTTCTTAATGGCCACTGCTTCACCACTGTTCGGATCTACTTCACCGTTCGATACAATGGTCCATATTTTTAGCTGTGTTGTGTATGCACTGTTTTTATCTTGTGGATCAGAATTCATGGTTAAATAGAATATAACTGCCGGGGAATAACCATAGTCTGTTAAATTCGCACCAACTTTAGCCTTTTGTGATGGTTCCATACAATACGCATAATAAGTTACGCCATCAGATGATTGTATTTGATGTGGTATGGTTCCTGATTCTGTTTTATGTGATAGAATTGTACCGCCGTCCCGTTGATCAACAGTGGGTGGGGATATAATATCTCCATCTCCAGGAGGTATTATTATGATTGGTGGTTGATTGGTTTCATTAGTTTCATTAGTCTTCTTTTTAACCACCACCAAATCCTGAGAATTTCCACTCACCACTTTTTTTCCTGGAGTTGTGGGAGGCGTTACTACGGGAGGTTTCTCGGTTGGTGGTGTTACAACTGGAGGTTCTTCTTCGGGTGGTTGCATCGTTTGAATATCTTGCTGTCCCGATGCAAAAGAAAAACCCACAATTCCGCAGATAAACAAAAATACTACAATCAAAGTTATAGATTTATAATTCATATTCATTCATCTCTTCATTTTGTATTTTTTTCCATTCTAGTAGAATTTTCAAATTACTTAGTCTTTATCTGGACTTTTGGGCGTTATTTTAGACATTAGATGCAGGAAAATTAGCATTGGCCAAAAATAACGCCATAAAACCCATCATAATTGCCCAATTAATGTTTTGTATTCAAAAATATCCCTTCCCTTCAATTTTTAAAATTTATATTCTCATAAACACTGCGATTATGTGATTTTTCCAGTTCACATATTATTTGTCAGATATTTCATTGTCCAGGATCTCCTGAATCTACATATCCATCCCCTTTACAGAATTTACAGGTCAACTCGCCGGAACCATGACATGTAGGGCATGTAACATATTTATCCCCCCCACAAGTTGGGCAGGTATGAGGAGGATTACCAACGACGCCCGTACCGCCGCAATTATCACAAGATATCATTCCCAAGTATCCCGCACATGTCGGGCATCTGTACGACCCTTTCCCGTTACACACGGTACAAACCTGTCTCTGGACTTTTACATCAGGATTGTTCGGATTTACTTGATTGGAACTAGAATTGTTAACAGCGCTCGTATTATTTAATGTTAAAACGGAATTGTTTGGGATTTTAAGACCCGTATAACCTACTAAACCAATCACTATCACCAAACCAATCATTGCAATTAGCATCAGGTTTCTATTTTTATTTGGAGTTTTTTCGGGCTGATTTTTGAAAATAATTTCTGTACCTGGTAATTTTTTACCGCATTCTTCGCAGAATTTGGCATTTCCAGGATTTTCGGCCCCACATTCAACACATTTCAAATTCATCACCCCCTGTTAAGTGAATTTACTTTCTAATGATTTTAATAGGTTTGAGATTAGAATATTAATGAATATTAGTCATTAATATCTTTAAGTCATTAATGACTGATAGTCATCAATTATATATAAATTTAACTATAGTAATTGACGAAATATTTATTAATAATTAGTTTTATATTATTTTTTATGGCAAATAAGAAAAGGTTGGAAATAGTGGAGCATATTGGTTTATCTGGGGTTAAAAAGGAGATTAAGAAGCGAAAGGTGAATGCTCTTATTTTGGATCGTTTGTTGTTTATTAGAAAGATGTTTGAGTTGGATGATGTTCAGTTAGCAGCTAAATCTGTGGGTATTTCCCATAATACTGGTTATATTTGGTTAAGAAGATGGAATGAAGAGGGAATGGATGGTTTAATTCCGAAATATGATGGAGGAAAGCCTCCTAAGCTTTCTGATGAAGATTATAGGAGATTAGATGAGATTTTTGAAAAAACTCCTAATTTAACTACAGATATTGCCAGTGACATCTTGAAATCTGAATTTGGGGTTGTATTTTCAGATAGACACGTTTCCAGGATTTTAAGAAAGCTTAATTATACATATACAAAGCCATTTATGATTTATTCTAAAATGCCAGATGATGCTGAAGATCAACTTAAAAAAAACGTTGATAATTGATCTTAATGAAGATATAATTGGTTTTAATGACGAATCTCGATTTAATAACATTCATAATAGTGGTAAAACCTGGCATAAAAAAGGATTAAAGAACATGATAAATAAAACTTTAAATCGTGAATCCGTGAATGTTATTGGATTTCAGTCTATAAATGGAAATTCTGTATTGTCTTTTCCTGAAAGAACAAATAGAGTATCTTTTAGCTTACATTTGATAAAAATCAGGTCAAAAAACATGGCTAAGTGTGAGAGCCAGAAAATATTGGATGATTTATTAAAGAGTAAAGAAATCAATGAAGACTTTATCAGGGAAGAATTTAAAAAACAACAGATATCTAATGAAGAATTACAAGAAAAAATAAATCAAGCTACTCAAAAACCATTCAAAAACAATACTGCAATTAGAAAAAGAATTGACAAAATTTTCAGCAATATCGAAATCAAAAATAAAGCCATTGTAGAAACACAAGAAAAAGAACTAAATCAATTTTTAGACGAAAATATGGAACTTAAAGAAGAATTATCTGAAGAAAGAAGGATAATTATTATTTTAGACAATTATTCAGCTCATATATCCAAAATAGCGAAACAATGTGCTAAATTTTTAAACATTAAATTGATTTTTTTACCAACACATTCTCCAAAATTAAACCCCATAGAACAAGTATGGAGAGTAATGAAGAAAAGAATCTCATCAATAGACTTCAAATCTATACATAAACTAATAAAAAAACTAAAAAACCTTTACTACACTGAAATAAAACAAAAAACATACACACAAAACTGGACAAAAAAATTTATTAATATTAACAAAAGTTAAGTCAATTACTATAGTTAGAAATCATCATCTATTTAATATTTTCTATATGAATCTTATTATTACTTTTTAGATTAAATTTAGTTTATAATAATAATCCAACAGATGGAATTTAATAAAAAAACTGAATTTCAAATTCACTCCATTTTTTTTACTGATCTTATACGCAACAATTTATTAAAAGATTATTCATATCCTATAAAGGGTTTCAAATATTTAATCAGTTTTTGATATTTCACATTTATTCATCTCATCATCAGGATATTTCTGATTACTTTTAATAATTTTCATTTTCTCCGTTTTTATACCTTTTATACCGCTTTTTGTCGTCATTTTTTCACCTTTTAAAAAAATTAATTTAAAAGCTTTTTGTTTAAAAAAAGCTTCTAAACGTTTAATTTACGCAAATCCCAGCAATGATCCGCCCTGGAATACGATGAATGAAACCACATAGGCTACAACGAACGTGTATCCTGCGGCAAAAGCCGGCCATTTCCAGGAGTTGGTTTCCCTTTTTATTACAGCTAACGTAGCCAGACATGGTATGTACAGGAGTACGAATACCAGGTAGGCGTAAGCAGATAATGGGGTGAATAAACTCTGTATTGCGGCAATGAATCCAGCATCCTCTTCAGGGGCTGGTTCTTCCTCTTCTTCAGCGGTGGCTTCTTCACCTTCAGCAGATGTTTTCTCACCAGAAGCTCCTTCGGTACTGATCTCTTCACCGGATGCCGGTTCTGCTGATTCCTCACCAGATGATGGTTCGACAGTTGATTCCTCACCAGATGCAGGTTCTGCAGATGTTTCTTCTCCAGTTCCTTCTTCACTCGGTGCCGGCTCATCAGATGCCTCTTCACCCACACCA
>MVQY01000160.1 GCA_002067325.1 Methanobacterium sp. PtaU1.Bin097 | reverse complement strand
GTTTAAAATTTTGCTATACAGAAAACTGGGAAAAACAGGCCAGAAGGTTTCCATACTGGGCTTTGGATGTATGAGGCTTCCTATAATCGACGGCAATCCTGAGAATATAAACAAACCACTGGCAACCGAGATGCTTCACTATGCCATAGATAATGGTGTTAATTACATCGACACCGCATATCCCTATCATGGTCTCGATGCAACCCAGGGCGGACAAAGCGAAATCCTGGTGGGAAATGCCCTGAAGGATAGTTATCGGGAACAGGTGAATATATCCACCAAGCTACCAAGTTGGCTGATTGAAAAAAAGGAAGACCTGAATTATTATTTAGATGAACAACTTAAAAGGCTTCAAACAGACAGTATCGATTTTTACCTTCTACATGGTCTGGGCCAGAAAACCTGGACCACCCTGAAGAACCTGGATGTTTTAGAGTTTCTGGACGCTGCACTGGAAGAAGGCAAAATAAGGTATGCGGGTTTTTCATTCCACGATGAAGTAGAACTTTTTAAGGAAATTGTGGACTCCTATAACTGGAGTTTTTCCCAGATCCAGTACAACTACATGGATCAAAACTTACAGGCGGGTAAAGAAGGACTCCAATACATAGCCGAGAGAAATCTAGGTACCGTGATAATGGAACCACTTCGAGGTGGTTGCCTCACCAATAACGTCCCCCCAGATATTCAAAGTATATGGTATGAAGCTGAAACTAAAAGAAGCCCCGCTGAATGGGCTCTGCGTTTCCTAGGGGACCAAGACAAAATTAACGTGGTTTTAAGTGGTATGAGCACCATGGAACAGGTTGTAGAAAATATAAGAATTGCGGAAGAAGGTCTCGCTAACAGCCTCACCAGTGATGAGAAAAATTTGATTGAAAAGGTTAAAGAAGCTTACAGTGGAAGAATACACGCCAGCTGCACAGGTTGCGGTTACTGCATGCCCTGTCCCAGTGGAGTTGACATCCCCCTGAACCTAAATCTTCTAAATGACGTGTACATCTACCAGAATACAGAAAAACCATCTGCCAACTATAAATTCTTAAAAGCCAAAGGGGGAAGTGCATCTTTCTGCATAGAGTGCTGTGAATGTGAAGAAAAATGCACACAAAAATTAACCATACAAAAATATCTCAAAGAAACAGCAGACACCCTTGAAAGGGATTGAAAAATAAATAAAGAAAAAAATAAGAAAAATCTAAACCAGATCTAATTAATCACCTGGTCTGCAGAATCTCATTTTCCGGTATCTGACCGATGTCCAGTCCAGGCATGGCTTTACCCAGGTCCCGGCTTACTTCGGCGATGACCTCTGGCTCATCGTAGTGATGGGTAGCTTCTACTATGGCTTTAGCCACGATCTCAGGGTTTTCGGACTTGAATATTCCAGATCCTACGAAGACACCGTCAGCTCCAAGTTGCATCATGAGTGCGGCGTCTGCTGGGGTGGCCACTCCACCAGCGGCGAAGTTTACCACGGGAAGTCTTTGGAGTTTAGCAGTTTCTTTAACCAGTTCAATTGGCGATTCTAATTCCCGGGCCACACTCCATAGTTCTTCTTCATCCTTGTTCCGGATTTCCCTTATGGTGCCCTGGATTCTCCTCATGTGTCTAACTGCCTCGACGATGTTACCGGTTCCAGCTTCACCTTTGGTTCTGATCATAGCTGCACCTTCATCTATACGACGTAATGCCTCACCCAAGTCACGGGCGCCGCATACGAATGGTATGGTAAACTGTTTTTTGTCTATATGATATCTTTCATCGGCTGGGGTGAGTACCTCACTTTCATCGATCATATCCACTCCCAGGGTCTCTAAAACCTGTGCTTCCACGAAATGACCTATCCTTACCTTGGCCATCACCGGAATAGACACCGCATCTATTATCTCCGTCACTTTGGAAGGGTCAGCCATTCTGGCCACTCCGCCAGTAGCCCTTATATCTGCAGGGACTTTTTCCAGAGCCATAACTGATACTGCTCCTGATTCTTCTGCTATCACTGCCTGTTCAGCGTTTACTACATCCATGATCACTCCGCCCTTGGTCATCTTGGCGAAGCCTTTCTTTAATACTTCAGTTCCATGTAATACCATTATGTATCTCCTACAATGTTTTAATAACCTTCCAATGTTTAATAACCTTCCATGTGTTCATAAATGAAAATTAATTCTTTAGTACTTCTATTTTATCCCCTGCTTTGACTTCTCCACCCTTTATAACTCGAGCGAATATACCCTCAATGGGCATGACACATTTTCCCACTTCCCGGCCTATAGCACAGGGTTCGAGGCATTCTTTTCCAATCTGGGTGACCTCCAAAAGGATATCACCACCTACAGACAGCCGGGTGCCTACTGGAATAGAGGGGAGATCTATTCCCCTGGTGGTTATATTCTCTCCAAAATCGCCTGGATTCACATTCAATCCAAGATCACGCATTTTATCTATACTTTCTATACTTAAAAGACTGATTTGCCGGTGAGTGCTGCTGTCACCATGCACATCACCTATAATACCGAAGTTTTCCTTTAAAACTCCTTTATCTACGTTGATCTTTTTTTGATGCTTTACTTCACTTGTAGAAACTGCTATTACTTGTACAGAAGAATTCATATAAATCACTATTGACTATAGTTTCTTTAAAAATAAAAATTTTTCTCTAATTATCTCTTATAAAAAAGTAATGGAAAATTTTTATTATATCCATATCTTAGCTGACTTTTATTTATATCAATATATCTTATATAACTAATTTTTATTTAGATCCATTTATCTTAGCAGACTCTGACGCTTTTACTCCAATTTTAGATTTTAATTTATCAACAGCCACTTCTGCAGCTTTTTCTCCTGATAAGAGCATGCCACCAAAGGTGGGACCCATCCTGGGACTTCCATAGGTGGTGGCCACTGCCATTCCAGTTACTATGAGTCCGGGGTATACTTCCTGGGTGTTTTCTACCACTGCATCTTCTGATTTTTCCACCCACATACCCTGGAATCCTGCGGTGTCAACTAAACCTCTTTCCTCAAGGGATTTAACCACTACAGCATCGTGGCCTGTGGCGTCTATCACCAGTTTGGATTCTATGGCCACTGGGTCGACGCAGGTTATGGCCCTTGGAAGTGCGGATACTGGGGTCCAGTTTATAACTACCCCTCCTACTCTGTCTTCCCTGATCACCACGTCATCGAATTTGGTCATGTTTATAACTTTTGCCCCGGCATCAAGGGCACTGGCTATGAGTTTTGAACATGCATGGGGTCCGTCTGCTACGTAGAGTCCGTCCTGGACTTTTTCATAGGGGCAGCCTATCTCATCTAAGATCTTCTGACCTGGTTCTCTCACAGTGAGTTTGTTCATCAGGTAACCTCCTATCCAGAACCCCCCTCCCAGATAGTTGTTACTTTCGATGATCAACGTTTTAACTCCTTTTTCGGCCAGTCTTTTAGCCGCGATAAGGCCGCTGGGACCGGCTCCAACTATTATTACGTCACTTTCTATATAATCCAGGAATTCCTCTGCAAACCCAGATACTATGGCTTTAGTTACATCTTTTTCTGAGACTTTCGAAAATATCCCCATGTTTTATACCTCCTTCACTATATTATTTTTTTAACAATTGTTAATTAATATTTCAAAAAAATTTATCAATTTGCTTCCAGTGCCTCGAAAACTTTCTCCAGCTCCTCACCCAAGTCGAGTTTTTCATGTGTCTCGAGAACCTTTTCTAACACGGCGTTGGTCTCTGGGTGTTTGGGTGCTGCAGAGCAGCCACCATCTGGCAGTATTGAAATGGGAAGTGTGCCTATCGTCTCGGCTATGTTCTGTATCTCCACCTTATCCAGTCCTATCAGGGGACTTAACACCGGCATATCTGTACAGTGACGGGTGGCCAGGATGTTGGGTAATGTCTGGGATGCTACCTGGCCCATACTGCTACCGTCAACGATGGCCAGGGCACCCTCTTTTTTGGCCAGTTTCTCAGCTACCTGGTACATTCCACTTTTACACAGTACACAGGTCATACGGGGCGGTCCTTCCTCCAGGGCTTTCTTCAGATATTCACCATAGTTAACGGTGTAGAAGTTCAATTTAGACCCCGAGGAATATTCTTTGAGTTTTTCAACTATTTTATTGATCTTTTCAAGCGACCCATTGGTGTAGGGGTAGTTGTTGAAGTGTAGGATGGTCACTGCGCAGCCCCTTTTCATCATGAGGAACGTGGCGACTGGAGAGTCCTGACCTCCTGATACCAGGGCCACCACTCTTCCCTGGGTTCCAATGGGCAATCCTCCCAGTCCCGGGATTTTTTCATGGAATATGTAGGTTTCATCATCCCTTACTTCTACAAATATCTTGAATTCCGGATTTGACAGGTCTACCGGAGCACCGATCTCATCCACCACCACTGCACCACAGTAGGCAGCCATTTCCTGACTGGTGAAGTCGTGTTCACCTACTCTACGGCAGCGGATGGCGAAGCTTTGTTCCGGGGAAAATAATTCTTCCTGGACAAGTTCCTGGACGTAGCTCTGGAGTGTCTCCTTTATGGAGTCATAATCAGTGGTTGTCTTCACTGTAGGACTGTAAGAAACCACTCCAAATATCTTTCCCAAGGATTCCATTGCTTCATCGTGGTTTTCTGGAAATAGGAATATCCTTCCCTGTTTTATGGTTATATCTCCCCGGATACTGTTTTTGATGTTGGAGATGAGTCTTCTCTCGAATCTGCTTCTAACTCGGGGGCTTTTTATTCCTATCTCCCCATATCTTACTATGATGGGTCTTAGAGACGCTGCTTCAGTCATTTTATACTCCTGATTTTAGAATTTGATTGTTGTTTTTTTATGTCTACCAGTTTTTTAATCATTTCCCATTTCATGGTGTTTTTACTTTCCCCATCAACTACATTAAATCAACTACTATCAACACATAAATTTGAATTAACAATTGTTATATAGATATTCATTTATAAATATTTACTTGATTGTTTAAGCCCGGAATTTAAATAGAATAATTGTTTATTAATTAATTACCTCTTCATATCCCATATTTCATCAATTCTTTTATGGGGAAACAGGCCCCACACCGGACACAGCCGGCCAGCGCCTTGGTGGGATTTAAACCACACCCCCTGATTATGTCCAGC
>MVQY01000159.1 GCA_002067325.1 Methanobacterium sp. PtaU1.Bin097 | reverse complement strand
ATTGGTGGAAGTAAAAGACGCCCCACACGGTCTAAACTGGACCCACTCTGAGTACATCAACCAGGAGCTTTTAGAATTTTTAGGATAGTGATGTAGGCAAATGTTATGATCGTCAATTATATTAAATAAGCAAATTTTAATAAACAAAAAATCAGGGTCATTCCTCAGATTCCTCTTTTTCTAAGGAATTTTTTGCAACACGGAGTAATTTAGTTAATTCCAGTCCTATTGCACCCTTTTTCATCATGCCAAAATCTTCAAACGCCCGTTTTTCCAGGAATTCTGCAACATCAGGGGTTACTGTTCCGCGTATCAGTACTTTGTCTGCTTCCAGCCATTCTTTTTCTAATTTTTTAAGCTCTGGTGTTCCTTTTGGCATGAAGATTTTTATCCCTGTAGCCATTTTTATATTTTTATATATTGTCTTATTAATATTTGGTTTTAAAGCAACGTAGCAACAGATTTATATGATAGGGGACATTTAATAATAATAAAATAACGAATATTGTGAAAATACCAGTAAAATGCAAATGGTGGATTTATTATGCCAGTATTTAAAGCGGTGAATATATTAACTCTTCTCCTTCCTGGAGGGGATGGAACCATGAACATCATTAGAAAACTGGATACCCTCCCCCCAGATTTCGATGACCTGCCCTGGATCCATGAAAGATCAGATAAGAAATACTCCGGTCACCTGGAAATACGGGACACTGTGATCTTACTCATTGAAATGGCCGGTTTTCAAGAAATATACCAGATAAGCTGT
This sequence comes from Methanobacterium sp. PtaU1.Bin097, assembly GCA_002067325.1. Taxonomy (GTDB): domain Archaea; phylum Methanobacteriota; class Methanobacteria; order Methanobacteriales; family Methanobacteriaceae; genus Methanobacterium_A. Next base: position 4,872 of record MVQY01000159.1, on the reverse strand, counting down.
GAGATAGTGGAAGGTGAAGGTAAAACAGATATTTTTGTTGTTACTTCTAGTAGGGGGTACAATTAAAATCACACTCCATTGAGATAGACGGATTAACATTAATAACTTAGATAAATTAACATTATGAGTTAAATAGATTAAATCAAATAATTCGAGAATCCATATCACTATACCAGTTGCTTCTTTTTGTACAGATACAGGATGGTTAACTTTAATAAAATAGAAATAGAAAAACCAACCAAATATATACATACAAATCGTAGAAGAACTCATTTTTTCGAGGTTTATCTATCATGTTACATGGAATCATAGACATCGGCTCCAACACCATCAGATTAAATGTTTACCGCGTGGAAGATGAGAAAGTAAACGTGGTGGTTTCCAAAAAAGAAATCCTGGGCCTGATCTCATATGTAAAAAAGGGAAAGTTAACGGGTAAGGGAGTTAAAAAACTGGTAGCTGACCTGAAGGAGATGAAGGACCTCCTGGATCTGTTGAACATCGAAAGTTACCATTTCTTCGCCACCGCATCCCTTAGAAACATTAAAAACAGTGCAGAAGTTACCCAGATCATTAGAGACAGGGTTGGTATAGAAGTTGACGTCTTATCCGGTGAGGAGGAGGGTGAGTTGAGTTTCTACGGATCCCTGGCCACCATAAAGGAGGACGACGGAATCCTGATTGATCTGGGAGGGGGCAGTGTGGAGTTGGTCCTTTTCCAGGATAAAAAGATAACAGAAAAGCGCAGCATACCGGTGGGATCCTTGAAGATGTTCGATGAATACGTCTCTCAGATGATACCCACCAGGGAGGAAGGTGAGCAGATCAAAGAAAGGGTACACCATGAACTGGAGAAAACCGGCCTTAAAGAGACGATCCCCTACATGTGTGGTGTGGGGGGAGCTCTCCGGGCGGTTAAACACTTACTGGTTGATCTGGAATTGAAGAAGCCTAAAGAGGATCTGATGGATGTTAAACTCCTGAAACAGCTGGAAACAGAGTTAAAACACAACGATAAGCCCACTTACAATAAGATATTACATGTTAAACCGGCCAGGATCCATACCTTAGTCCCTGCCCTGCTCATCACCGATGAACTCACCACTTACTTTGGATGTGAAAAATTACAGGTCAGCAAATACAGTATCAGAGAAGGCTACCTGTACCGGAAGGTGTTGAAGTAGACATGCCAAAAACGGACTACAGTTTCACCCAGAACCGGGAGTTGTCCTGGCTCAAGTTCAACCTCCGCGTGTTAGAAGAAGCAGAAGACGATTCCGTCCCCTTACTTGAACAGTTGAAGTATATATCTATTTTTACCAGTAACCTGGACGAGTTTTACATGGTACGCTGTGGTAGCCTCTACGATTTATCCCTCATCGATGAGGATTACGTGGACAACAAGACGGGCTGGGATGCCCAGGAGCAGCTCGATGCTATCTACGAGAGGACCACCTATCTCTATAAAAGAAGGGATGAAGTATACGAAAGTGTTAACTCTAAACTCAGGGAGAAGGGCATATTTGAACTGGATTTCGAGGATATGACCAAAGGCGAGGTCAAGTACTTCAAGGATTACTTCCTGAACTACGTCTTCCCGGTACTCTCCCCCCAAATAATCGATGTGCAGCACCCCTTCCCCCACCTCGCGAACAAGTCCCGTTACGTCATGCTCATCCTGGAAAGTAAGGGCGAACCCCTGTTTGGACTCATCAACGTTCCTCGCTCTTTACCGTCCATCGTCTATTCACCAGATGATAAGCTGCGCTACATCTTAATGGAGAAGATCGTCCACCAGTACGTGGATAAGGTCTTCAGCAACTACCAGGTGCTGTTTAAGACCATACTCTCGGTTACCAGAAACGCGGATATCACCCTCTCCAACGACCAGATCGATGAGGATGAGGATTACCGGGGTGCCATGACCAAGATCTTAAAGAAGAGAACCCGTTTAGCCCCTATCAGATTGGAATTCTATCGGGACTCCCATAAGAAGCTGACCAAATTCCTGCGCAAACAGTTGAATCTCAAGGAAAACCAGGTGCAGATATCCCATACACCACTGGATATGGCCTACGTGTATAAATTATACGAGCACATAGAGAAGGTGGATGAGTTAAAATTCCATACCATAACCTTCAATCCCTACTATCCCAGGACACCCCAGATTATAGAACCAGGGGAGATCCTTCCCCAGCTCAGGGAGAGGGATATCTTACTGTCCTATCCTTATGATTCCTTCGATCCCTTCCTGAAATTTTTAAAGGAGGCAGCCAACGACAAATACGTGGTGTCGGTTCAAATCGCCATCTACCGGCTGGCCCAGTCCTCCTCGGTGATAAAATATTTACGGGAAGCCCGGGAAAATGGGAAGGATGTGACGGTGTTAATCGAACTTCGAGCCCGTTTTGATGAGGAGAGAAACATCCACTATGCCAGCATGCTCGAGGAAGCTGGCTGCCGGGTCCAGTACGGCTTTGAGATGTACAAGGTCCACAGCAAGATCTGTCTGGTCACCAGAAAGGAGGGGAGGGATATTCAGTACTTCACCCAGCTGGGTACCGGTAACTACAACGAAAAAACAGCCAGGCTCTACACTGATATGAGTTTCTTAACCAGCAGGAACGACATCGGAGAAGACGCCATGCTTTACTTTAAAAACATGTCTATTTCCAATATTAATGGGGAATATGACCGGTTACTGGTGGCGCCCTTTAAATTTAAATCCAGGCTCATCAGGATGATGGAAGAGCAGATTGAAGAGGCAGAGAAGGGTCGTCCGGCCAGTATCATCATGAAGATGAACTCCCTCACCGACCGGGAGATGATCGACATGCTCTCTAAAGCGTCAAACGCCGGTGTAGAAATTAAGTTGATAATCAGGGGTATCTGCTGTATAATACCAGGGTTACCGGGTAAAACGGAACACATAGAAGTCACGAGTATCGTGGGCCGGTTCCTGGAGCACCACCGGATATACTGTTTTGGAACTGGAGATGATGCTAAAATCTATCTCTCAAGCGGGGATTTAATGACCAGGAACACTGAGAAACGGGTTGAAATTGCCTTCCCTGTTGATGACCCCGGCCTTAAAGATGAGATCAGGAATATGATGGAGGTCATGCTCAGCGACAATGTAAAAGCCAGGAAGATCAATACTGAGGGTGACTATGAGCGGATTACCCGTGAAGGTGAGAAGGTCGATGCTCAAAGGTGCCTGATGCAGAGGGATTACTCGGTTAGCCCTCCTTAACTGAAAAAATTTCTACAAACTTAATATTTTGTTAGAAAAGTATGAATATTCTATAAAACGACCAAATATAAGCTAGCATGAACATTTTAAGTATTTAAAGTATGAAATTATTTTATTTCTTTTTCTAAATACTCAATTAAATGAATAATATCAATAGGTTTATGAGGGTAAACATTTCCATCTTTATGGATGTGATGTGGAAAATGTTTCGATTTTTCTATGGTGAGGTGCGTTATCCCATCTTCTTATAAGTTTTCCATTTTTATCTTGCCAGTGAACCCGGTATTTTTCTATTTTTATGTTTTCATTTACAGTTACATAAAGGAATATTTCTAACTGATCGTTATTTTTTAAAACGGCATCAATCCGAATATATCCCTCCAATTCCTTTTTAATTTCTCTTTTGATAGAAAATGAGTTTATTACGGGAGATATTATCAAAGCTGCATTAACTTTGGAAAAATATTCCCCAATCAAAGTTATGCACCTTTAAGGATATTATATCTCTTTTTTATTCTTTCACGCATATCTAATAGAGATGACCATTCCATACAATCTAAATTATCGCCTAATTTTCCAGATTCAAACATGGAGAAGAACTCTTCATTTTTCATTTTATATTTCTTTTCAAATACAGATAATTGGGTGTTTATTTCTTTCAGATCCCTCTCTAACTCTTCAATTTTATATCTGGTTAATTTATTTATTGTTAAAAGTAAAACTTCATCTTTATCACCTAGACGGGCTAATTCCTCTAGGTTCTTGATTTTGTAAATCACGTCTGCCACTTTAATCACTGATATTAATTTTGTACCACATTAAAATATAATTTGCTATGAAACGATAAACCAATAATGTTTCTCATATCAAATTGAATACAAATTAGATAGATATGCGAGTATAAATTCTATAAAATTAATAGATAAGTTGAGGTTTTTTGATAAAAATCATTAAGGGCTGGTTAAACAAAAAAAAGAGAAAAGTAAGAATCCAAAAAAATAAATGAATCTTATAAACTTGAAATTTACTTTAAGTTGTAATTTTTATTAGATAATACTTATTCCACCACGTCGGCGAAGCCGAAGTTTCTGCGGGTGGTGTTTATCCTTATTTTTACTTCATCGCCTACTTTGGCGCCTGATACAAAAATCACAAATCCATCGATACGGCAGATTCCGTCTCCGTCACGGCCAGTATCTTCAATTTTAACATCGTATTCGTCTCCTTCATTTACAGGAGAGTTACTTCTTCTTTCATTGTTGTAGTCATTTCCAAACAAATTAATCACTTTCCAAAATTGGGGCCTAAAATAAAAAAATAAATTTAAACCTTACATCCCTATTGGCTTTAATCGCTTATAAAGGGATGTGCTGAAAACCCCTAAAATCGGAAATTTTACTGGTAAAATTTAGTTTACAGTTATACTTAACTATATAAAATGGGCAAAAAATTAAATAAGTTGTGATCTCTGAACATTTGTTTCCATAGCGAATGAGTTAGATTGTGCCTCCAGACTGCTGGAGTGAAAATTTCATCTTTAATCAGTTTTTGTCATTCCAGGATAACAGAAATACATTTAAATCCTTTCTGTAATCCCAGATAACAAATGATAGAACTAA
>MVQY01000158.1 GCA_002067325.1 Methanobacterium sp. PtaU1.Bin097 | reverse complement strand
GCATATGGTATCCGTGCAGCGGTGAGTACTCCAGCTTCATCAGAACCGGATATAGAGAAGAGGGCACCTACAGATAAGAGCAAAGCACCTAACACTCCCATTATGGCGAATCCTGCCAGGGCTAAAGGAGCGGTGGAATGGGAAAGCATTTGCCAGGGTATGGTTCCCACCACCAGGAAGTTGGTGATCACATAGAAAACCATTATAATCACCATCCCAAAACTTATAGCTAATGGTATGGTCTTTTTGGGGTCTATTATCTCATCAGAAGGGACTGTGACCAGTTCAAACCCTATGTAAGCCCAGAATATCAATACCAGGGCACTGCCCAGACCCCCTAATCCCAGTGGGAGGAAGGGAGTGAAATTTGAAACCAGCACGGTTGGATTCATGGCTAAGAAGACGATTCCAACCACGGTGAATACAAGTAAAGGGGCTAACTTAAGGATGGTTAATATATCATTGGCCTTCCCGGCCTGTTTCACCCCCACTATATTAATCACGGTTAAAAAAAGGACGAAGAGTACCTTGATGGTTATCTGTAAAAATAAGGGCATATGGGGATATAAATAGGATAGATAAGCTACAAATGCCAGGGGAAATACTGCTATGGCACTCCATTCAGCGATGATCAGTGCCCAGCCCACTAAGAAACCTATAAAATCTCCAAACGCCTCTTTAGCATAGGCGTAGGGCCCGCCTACCCGGGGGATTATGGAAGAGCATTCAGCGAAACAGAGGGCTATGGTGATGGCCATTAAACCAGCTATAACCCAGGCCAGTATGGATGCCGGTCCCAGGAAGCCTGCTCCGAATGCAGCGGCGATGTAAATGTCGGCACCGACTATGGCTCCGATGACCAGGTTCATCACATCAAAAAAACTCAGGGACTTTTTCAGGACAGCCATAGTGTTCTATATATATCCTTAGAGAAGAAATACATATAGATCACAGACTGGAAATAGATAACAGTTGTAGAAAGTATTAAAATGGGTAATATTCATGCGACCATCAAAAAGAGTACAAGATATCAGTCTTTCCGGGATAAGGAAGATGTTCGAACTGGTAGGGGAAGATTCCATCAACCTCGGACTGGGTGAGCCGGATTTCGACACCCCACCCCACATCAGAGAAGCAGCCAAGAAAGCCCTGGACGAGGGATTCACCCATTACACCGTTAACAAAGGCATAATAGAGCTCAGGGAAGCTATTTCTGCTAAACTTAAAGAGGATAATGGTATAGATGTTTCTCCGGATAACGTAATAGTTACAGTAGGTGCCAGTGAGGGCCTGCAGATTGCCTTAAATGCCCTGGTGGATGTTGGTGATGAAGTTTTAATCCCTGATCCAGGCTTCGTATCCTACGACGCATCAGTTAAACTGGCCGGTGGTAAATCAATCTCAGTGAAGTTGACCGATGAAGACGAATTCCGGATGACACCGGAGAAGGTCCAGGAGAACATCACCAGTAAAACCAAGGCAGTTATCATCAACTCCCCGTCCAATCCCACCGGGAGTGTCATGACCAAAGAGGATATCAAAGGTGTGGCCCAGATTGCTGATGACCATGGAATAGCGGTTATCTCCGATGAAATCTATGAGAAGATCATCTACGATGAGAAACACTACAGTCCAGGAACCTACACAGAGAACAGTATCACCATCAACGGTTTTTCTAAGGCTTACGCCATGACTGGTTTTAGAATCGGATACGTGGCTTCGGGTCATGAGATTACCGAGGAGATGTTGAAGGTGCATCAGTATAACACGGCCTGCGCCAGTTCCATCTCACAGAAAGCCGCCCTAGCTGCCTTGAAAGGGCCCCAGGACAGTATAGATGCTATGGTGAAGGAGTTCAGGAGGAGAAGGGATTTAATAGTCAGCCGTCTGAGGGGTATGGGTATAAGCTGTGTGGAGCCTAAAGGTGCTTTCTATGTCTTCCCCTGGGTTAAGTTCCCCGAGGCTTTTGTGGCCAGAGCCCTGCAAATGGATGTAATCCTGGTCCCGGGTATTTCCTGTGGAATCTATGGGGAGGATCATGTCCGGTTATCATATGCTGCTTCTTATGAAGAAATTGAGGAAGCTATGGACAGGTTAGATGGGATCTATCCTTAGACATAATTTTTAAGTTTTCTCGATTAATTTCAAGTTTTGATTAGAAATAGAAATGTCAGGAACAGTCGTTTTCGCATGTACATGCCTTGCGACATCTTTTCCATCGATTATAAAAGAAAAAGATGCATCAGCTATTACATCAGATCTTTCTGATCTGACTTTGACTTTTACATCAAAGTCTTCTTTCAGAATGTCACTTGATATGTTCAAAATCTTAGATGCCTGGAGAAGTTCAACTGCTACTAATTTATTGTCTTTATCGAAATCAAGTATCACATCTCCTGCATCGATTGTTCTAACAATCTGATAATCCTTATCTACTTTTAAATAAAGCAGGTCAATATCGTCTTCGTATCTTTTAATGAGCTGGACCATTTTATCCTCTTCTCCCTATATCTTGTTCATATGTCGTCACGACTTTAATAATCTTTTTGCCAACTGCGATAATTATAATCAAATCCTTAAAAACTTTACATGGATGTTCATAATGCAGTTTAAACAAATTTAATCCCTGTTTTTCAACATAATTAGGGAATTTAGCTATTAAACTGTTATAAATCCATTCAAACTGTAACGGCCTCTCGTTTATTTTCTTTATACTATGATTCGTTAAAATTATATCTTCTTTATCTCTTACATCAACTAAAATCTTCTCTAATTCCTTCTCTGAAATATCTACGAATTCGTCTCTCCCGTTTTCCCACATAGTCTCTACACCATTAGATTCAATATCCATATTATATCAAATAATAGTAAAAATTATTATATAAGTATTACTATTGCGAGAAACTGCCCGACAATACTGATTTAAAATTTAAAATCTCAAATTTATATCTGTAAAAGAAATTTTAAGTAGAAATTCGTCAATAGTCATAACAGAGATTCAATCTGATGGAGGCCTAAATTTTGGATGAAAACACGAGGAAAAAAACAGGAAGAAAAGCCGTCACCGTCGCCATTTCAGGAAACATCCTCCTTACCATCTTTAATTTTGTGGTGGGCATCTTATCCGGCAGCACCGCCCTGGTGGCGGAGGCTGCTCACACCCTTTCTGATGTGATAACCTCCATAATCACTGCCATCGGCTTCAGGATCGGTTTAAAACCCCCGGACAGTGAGCACCCCTATGGTCATGGTAGGGCCGAGCCCCTGGTTGGGTTGGTAATCGTTGTTTTTCTGGTTTTCATTGCCTATGAGATTATATCAGAGGCCTATAGTAAGCTGCTACTCATGGGTAGTTTAACCCCTCCAGATTGGACTGCGGCGTTAATGGCCATCATAGGGATCGCGGTTAATATCATCATGACCAGGTACATGATGAACGTGGGAAAGAAGATAAACAGTCCCGCCATAATAGCCGATGCCCAGCATCAGAAGGTGGATGTATTCTCCTGCGCCGCAATCGTGGTGGGGGTTGTAGGTTCCAACATGGGGCTGTTAATTTTAGACCCCCTAGTAGCAGTCTTAATTGCTGTACTGGTTTTAAAGATCGCCTTCGATGTGGGGAAGGAAAACATCAACAACCTGATGGGGAAGGTACCCTCCACAGACCTCATAGTAGAGATAACAAAAGCCGGAACTTCAGTTAAAGGAGTTAAGGGTATGCATGATATCAAAGTAAATTATATGGGCCCTAATGCTTCGGTTGATCTGCACATCACTGTGGATCCGGAACTATCCCTACGAAACGCTCATAAAATAGCCCACCAGGTAGAGAAGAGTGTAATAAACAGGGTGGACATAGTATCCATTGTATACGTTCACGTCTGCCCCGAAGGTGAGGACGAAGATGTCTGTTTAGAGGAATAATAAAAAATTATTCAAAAGGAAGAATGACCAACGAAAACCTGAAGAAAGAAATTATAAGGAAGTGCAGGGAACTCCAAATCCCATTGGTAGGCTTTGCACCCGTGGATCGGTGGGAGAATCCGCCAGAAGAACTACCCAACAAGTTTGATGAGTGGATACCAGAGGAATTCTGGCCCCAATCGATTTATCCCGAAGCTAAAACAGTAATTGTCATCGGATTACCGGTTCAGCTGCCCATAGTGGAAACCGCACCCTCCATATACTATCATGAACTTTATAAGACAGTCAACGCTGCCCTGGATGCTAAGGCCTATGAAATCTCCAATTTCTTAACTTCCAAGGGTTACCCTTCCATTTATCTACCCCGGGATGGCTATGGTGATATAGAGGTTCTTCTTGAAAAGCCCCTGGCTTTCTTTTCCCATAGACATGCCGCATATCTGGCGGGTCTAGGTTCCTTCGGACTAAGTAACGTACTTTTAACCCCGGAATATGGTCCCCGGGTGAGGTTCACTTCCATCTTCACCACCGCCGAGATAGAAGGTGACCCCATAAAAGGGGAAGACTTATGCACCCATTGCCTAGCCTGCTACAACCACTGCCCGGTGAATGCGGTGAAGAGGGAGGGTGAATTCCCACCACTGGTTGATAAGATCAGCTGCGCTTTAAGGAGTAAAGAGCTTAGAGGTGAGTACCGGTCCCCCTGCGGTATCTGTATAAAGGTCTGTCCAGTAGGGGAGGACAGGAAGGTCTGGGGTAGAGAGGACGTATCCATATATGATGAA
>MVQY01000157.1 GCA_002067325.1 Methanobacterium sp. PtaU1.Bin097 | reverse complement strand
TTGAGTAAATCCTGCTGTGTCATTACATAATTCCTTTTCGGGAGGGGAGAATATTCCAGTTTACCTCCACACTCACAATTCTGATAGTTGAAAGACTCTTTTCCCTCCGGTAGGGGGTACTCTTTTCCACATTTCTTGCAGATCAAATAGGACATGGAAGAATAGTATAGTCAGGATAGTTTATAAGGGTTTATATTTATAAGGTGAGTCCTGAAAATATTCAATTACTTTCCATGAAATTGCGCAGCCACACTCCAATCAACCCGCCGAGGGCTGTAAGAGATCCATAAACCAGAGCATAAGCAACCAGGGTAATCAACCCTGCTAAAATCCCTGCAGCCACATCCACCATCATGGCCAAGATCATAATTAGGAGAGCGAGTAGCACTGAGAGAATGAAACCAACCATCCCACCATTTAGAAGACCGTCCAAATATTCTACAGAACCACTTACGTAAGAAGCGATGAATCCAGAGGCGATTATTGCAAGAATAAGCACTATTATATAGCCGCCCAGGGATCTGACCACATCGATACCATTAGTGGATAATATGCTTCCAGCAAATCCGAATGAAGCGATGATGGATGCTACGAATAAAAATATAAGACCGGCAAAAACCGCCCTAAAACTTATCCGGTTGAGGATACTTACATGTTTTTTCGGATAACTTCTCTTTACACGTGTTTTCGGATACTTTCCAGCTGGATGGTCACCAATCCTGCGATTTACCCTCCTCAGTTTCTCTCCACAGGTAAAACAGACTGTGTCAGTTTCCCTGTTTCGGGCTCCGCAGTGGATGCAGGTTTTTGTTGGGGCGTTTCTACTTTTTATGATCTCTTCAAATGATTGGGCGTAACGAAGATGGCCTCCGCATTGACATTCAGCAAAGTCTTCCAGGGATTCTCCAGGTTCTAATTTATAGTAACCCCCACAATCATCACACACTATGAAACGCATTTTCATTCACTTAAATGGTTATCTAATGGATAGTTATTGGTATATAACACTATATAAATGCGACTATAAAACCGAGAATTATTATGAAAGACATACCTCATTTAATGAATGATGCACTATCAATCTGAAACAACATGCCCCTTCAGGTAGGTGGCTTTAGCCTCGGTGATTTCCACATCAACAAAGCTTCCCAGGGGTGCATCATCTACAACCACCAATTTATAAGAATCAGTCCGGCCAGTAAAACCACCCTTTCTCCCGATATCTGTAACAAGCACCGATAACACTTTACCCAGTAATTTTTCATTGTTATGGAGTGTGATGGCATATTTAAGCTCATTCAAATCCTTCGAACGCTTTTTCATGTCCTGGTGTTCTATCTCCTGCAGACTGGATGAGTTTGAACCTGGACGGTGATGATACTTGGATATGTGGAGAAAATCCGGTTGAATTTCTTCAATTACCTTCAAGGTATCCTGGAAGGCTTCTTCATCTTCTGTGGGATATCCTACGATGATATCGGTGGAGATGGAAATTTCGGGTATTTCCCTTCGAAACTGGGAGATGATATCCAGGAATTCCTGCGCGCTGTGCCCCCGGTTCATATCAGATAGAACCTGGTCGTTACCGCTTTGGAGGGGGATGTGGATAAATTTATAAACTTTATCACTCTTAAACGCACGGATTAACTCATCAGCATCGTTTTTAACACTTTTAGGGTGCATCATCCCCACCCTAACCTTGAATTTACCTCGTACACTGGTTACGGCGTTTACAAGTTCAGATAATGAAGTTCCACTATCTTTACCGTACGCCGCTGTATCCTGGGCAGTAAGCTGTACCTCCACACATCCTTCTCTAACCGCCCTTTCTGCTTCCTGCTTTACGAGTTCAACCGGGTAGCTCTTGAGGTTTCCACGGGCGATTCTGGTACAGCAGTAGCTGCAGTATCCGTCGCATCCCTCACAGATCTGTATGATGTTGATCAATTCATTGGAACGTATCTTAGGCAGGCAAACCTTGTTTACATCTTCAAAACCCGTTAATCTCACAGTTTTCCCTGCACACACGGATTTAACCATATCCGGGGCTGAGATGATTTTATGGGGACCCACCCAGCTGGCACCTGGCGCGATCTTTTCCAGTTTATCCTGGTCTATTTCCACCATACAACCACTGATTATAAATTTTTTCTCAGGATACGCCTCCTGCAACTTCATTATCCTGTTTACCACCTTCTGTTCCGTGGGCTGTTTCACGTAGCAGGTGTTTAGGATCAAAACCTCTGCATCTTCCACATCATCCACCAGCTCATTACCATCCTCCTGGAGGAGGCCGGCCATTATCTGGGAATCTGCCTGATTGAAGGTGCAGCCGAAGGTCTCTATGTAGATGTTCATTAAAATTATTCCTCAAAATTTTGTTCAAATAAAGTGTCATAAAATATTATTTCAAATTTCTATTACAAATAAAGGTCTATTACAAATAAAGGTTTAAAATTAGATTTTATTCAATCTTCAGGCCAACCATGCTTCCCGATCATGGGCACGAAGGCCACACCGCCGAGTTTATGGCTCCTGAATTTATGCTGGTCCTTTCGAATGATACAGACCAGTTCCTGGAGGTAGGCCTGTGGTCCGATGGGTGTTAGAAGCCTTCCACCTATCTTGAGCTGATCTTTGAGTGGTTCTGGTACTTTCGGGGCGCTGGCTGTTGCATATATCCTATCGAAGGGTGCTTCCTCTTTGAGTCCCTTTGTACCGTCTATGTGGAGCACGGTGACGTTATCATAACCGGTGCGTTTCAAGTTTTCTTCTGCCATCTGCGCCAGACTTTCTATCCTTTCAGTGGTGAACAAATGCCCTTCCGGTCCTATGAGTTCAGCTACCACTGCGGCGTTGTATCCGAAGCCTGCTCCTATTTCTAAGATTTTCATACCCTCTTGAAGCTCCAGGGTTTCACAGATCATGGCCACCATATGAGGTGCGGATATAGTCTGTCCCTCTCCAATGGGGAGTGGCTGGTCTTTGTAGGCGTGCTGCCTGTTTTCCGGGGGGATGAACTCTTCCCGGGGGACCTTGAGCATGGCGTTTCTCACTTTCTCTGTTTTGATATAGCCATAGTCTTCTAACTTCTCCACCAGCGCCTTCCTTTCCTTCTCCATCTACACCACCTTAGAGGTTAAATCATACTTAAATCTATGCTCATCAACTGGCCTGCCATACACCCTCTTGGTTACCGATGCCCGGGCGAATCCCTTTCTCATCTTCCTCTCCAATGTCTTCAGGGAGTTGATCCGGAAGATGATGTTTCCCATCTTCACCACCTCACCGATGGTAAATTCAAAGTCGGGATTTACTTCCACCTTCTGGGATAATATTCGACCTCCGTAATCGATTGAAATACCAACCCTTGCCGGTATGTCCGTATAAGAAGCCCATATAGTTTCAACATCCTCCACTGCACTTTTTGAAACTCGGCCTCCCCGTTTATTTTCAAGGGAGGTGATCTCGGCTTCCCTTCCATCCAAGTCTATCAGGTCTCCGAGGTGGAGGATTTCATCTTCATACAGTTTGATGAAGGTTTTGTGGCTGTTTTCAAATTCACTCACCACTACCCGGCGATCTACGGGTTTACCCACATCTACCACTTCTCTGAAGATGTTTCCACATTCTTCACATTTAAGGAGAAGTTCTTTGGATTTTTTACCCTTAGCTTTAATTATCTCCAGGGAATCGGAGCCACATACAGTACAGTTCATATTTTTAATTTCCTCTATTTTAGTAATGATATTTGTTTTCAATAAATAAAATTCTTAGTAAAAAAAATGTAGAAGTACATTAGATCAATAAAAATAAATGGGGATTATTCCTGTTTTTTAAGATAATGCTCGGTCAAACCGCCGTTTTCCAGGATTTCCAGCATGAATTTTTTGAAGGGCTGTATCTTGAAGGTTTTATGGGTGGATTTATCCTCTATAATTCCCTTCTTCAGGTCTATACATATCTCATCACCCTTCTCTGCCTCCATGTTTGCCACGATCACTGGCAGGCCAATATTTATGGCGTTTCTGTAGAATATCCGGGCAAATGATTTAGCTACAATTGCAGCTATCCCGGCGTGTTTCAGGGCCACCGGGGCCTGCTCCCGGGATGAACCGCAGCCGAAATTCCAGCCAGCCACTATGACATCCCCCTGTTGCACTTTCTCTGCAAATGTGGGGTCTTCTGGTTCCATGACGTGTGATGCCAGTTCATCCAGTGTTTGGGCCCTTAAGTATCTGCCTGGAATGATCACATCGGTGTCTATGCTATCCCGGAAGGTCCAGACCTTTCCTTCTATCCTATCCATCATAATATCATCGAATAAAATTCATCTATTGATTTTAAAGTAATAAAATCTTCATGTAGCTTCAAAATTCATTTCATTTATAGATCTTAGCACCCTCGTTCTGTGCGGCGGTGAGTATTATTTCACCGGTTTTATCACCCATGGAATCACGGGCAGCTTTTAAAATATCCTGGAAATTGGTATCAGTTACCGCATATACCGTCGGACCGAAAGAACTCATTCCAACCCCAGCAGCACCGGCATTCCTCAGGTTATCAATCAGTTTCCTGATGAAGGGGTTTTGCAGTTTTAATTCGATCTTTTTAAAACCGATATCCTGCGCACTGTTTACTGATTCTCCAAAGGAGTCCAAATCTTCCTCAAGCACAGCGGGCATCATCTTCATGAAGAGAAGATGGGTTAACTCCTGCACCTCTTCCACGGGTATGGGGCAGTACTTCTGGAATATGTTAACTTCTCCGTCACCGAATACCTTCCCTTCAACATGGGGTATGGCCAGGATGATCTTCCAATCCTTGGGAAAATCGTATCTGGCTATAACTGGTGGTGGTGAAGCTAACGAAGCAGAGGAAGGTAGAAAATCCTTCTTAATGGATTTCTTATGACCGGCATCCATGATGAAACCACCGCTTTCAAAGGAAGCCACCCCGATCCCTGATGTACCGCCCCGGCCCACTATTTCAGCTATCTTACGGGCGGGTAGATCCTGGTGGTTCATCTTCAGTATGGCCTTGGCCACGGCCAGTGATAATTGGGTGCCGGAACCAAGACCAGAATGGGAGGGGAAAATCTCTTTGAGCTTGAAATGGTATCCTCCCTCCAGAGAGAGATATTCATTCATTTTATCTGCTGCAGAGAAGATTTTCTCCTGATAATCGTTCAGGGTATCCTGGGGGATATCTGAACTTGGAAATTCAACCTGGATATCATCGTGTCCGTCATGTGCTTCCATAACCAAACTGGGACTCCGGGTTGTGATGCCCACACCACCGTCAATTCGACCATATCTACCATTTAAGTCGATAAGGGTTACATGCAGCCGGGAAGGGGTTTCGATTATCAATTAAAAAACCAATTGAGATTTGTTTAATTAATATTAGTTTTCAAATTATAAAGATATAAACTTCACTAATCAGATTCCTCTTTAGACTTACCGAAGGGTTTGGAGAATTTCTTCTCAATCTCCTGTCTGTATATGGAATTCATGGCGCAGAAGGGTATTATTCTTCCATCAGGAACTGCGTAATGGATTACACATCTCCTCACCCGGTCGTGGTCGAAGTTCCAGGGGTCCATGAAGTGCATGCAGGCGATTAAAAGACTTTTATGGTGGAAATCTCCCAGGGCATCGTATGACCGTTCTTTAAACACTTTAATTAATATATTCTTAATATCCAATGTATCGGGAGTTTTAGATAGGCTGATGGTCTGGGGGAGTTCGATGGTGGCCCGGGCTAAAACCTTTGATTTGGCCACTAATCCGCCGTTGGCTATATCATCACTACTCTTGGATAACAGGTTGAAGAAGCGGTCTACATCTATGAATTGTGTTACTGGAACCATCTTATCTTCATCTATGAAAACGTAGGTGGCCGCTCCACAATGGGGGTGACAGGTGAATGCCACCTGTGGCTCGCCTTCAATGGCCTCGATGAATTCAGAGACAGGCAGTACAGATGATGCGGGGTAGAAATCTTCCACTTTGATCTCCCGATCTGTTTGTTCCTCGACCAGTTCTTCAAAATCGGGAATGGTTATTCGCTGCCCTTCCACTTCATCGCTGGGTGTTCTTCCAGCGAAGGATACTGGTTGGAAAACCACTCCCCTTATCACATCGATGTTTTTGGCAGCGAATTTGATAATGTCCCCTATCTGGTCATGGTTTATACCTTTAATCAGTGTGGGTACCAGGACGATACCCATATCTTCTTTTCTGCAGTTCTCTATGGCTTCTAATTTAATGGATAGGAGATTCCTGTTCCTGATCTGGATGTAGGGTTCTTCTGTAACCCCGTCGAACTGGAGATAGACAGTGTTTAAACCCGCTTCCTTAAGTTTACTGATGAGCTCCGGTCTTTTTGCCAGGCGGATGCCGTTGGTTGCTATCTGGGTGTGGGTGAACCCCTCTTCCTTGGCCAGTTTTATAAGTTCTACAATGTCTTTACGTACGGTGGGTTCACCACCAGCGTACTGTATGGCCGGAGCGGGAACTGGCTGGTTACTCCTCAGGTTCCGGAGCATCTGCCTGATTTCTTCATAGGTTGGCTCGTAAAGAGTTCCTGATACTGCTGCGTTTGCAAAACATACTGGGCAGCGAAGGTTACAGCGATTAGTAACATCTATAAGGCCTAAAATGGTATGGCTTTCATGTTCAGGGCATAATCCACAGTTAGAAGGACATTCACCCTCTACAGTTGTTTGGGGGTTTTCTATACCCTCCCCCTTATAATCGTAATCAGAGGCATCATAATAAATTTCACTACTGCTCCAGTAGGTGTTTTCGAATACTCCGTGTTCTTTACATTCCTTCCTTATCATTATCCTGCCCTGGTCTTCGTAGACTTCTGCGTCAACGATTTCCAGGCACTCGGGGCACATACTCTTGGTCTTCTTTATAACCATATAATCTCACCAATTATTTTAACAGCTTATAATTTTTTAACTTAAATCATTACAAGGGATATACATTACTGTAACATCATATTATTGTGCTCAAGGTATAAATAAATGATATCCTTTTATGGAATTACTGAAAAGAAATGATTCGTGGTAGCATTAAAAGGTTGTTTCATCTTACTATTTCGTGTAAACAATCGATGTTAAGCACAAGATGTTATGGATAATTACTTTTATTTTTCAAATATTTAAACCAACATCTTATTTAATAGCTTCAACAATTACTATTAACTTCTTTTAATTTGGAGGTAACCAATGGATCCAACCATCAGTTTTATAAGTTTATCAGTATACGCTATGTACTTCATGTTACCGGCCTACCTGGCCAATGTTTCGGCCCTAGCCTTCGGTGGGGGTGCACCGCTAGACTTTAAGAGAAATTTCACAGACGGACGCCGACTACTGGGTGATGGAGTGACCTGGAGAGGGACTATCCTGGGGATAATAATCGGAACATTAATTGCAGTTCTTCAGGGCATCGTCTTCATGCACTACGGTGACATATTTACTCTAATACCAGAATGGACCACCATCGAAGGAATTATACCTGCTAACTTTGCAGGATGGATACTACTAGGATTAGCACTCAGTGCCGGAGCCCTAATTGGAGATGCAGTGGGCAGCTTCATTAAAAGGAGGATAAAAATAGAAAGGGGAAAACCAGCACCCTTTTTAGACCAGCTAGACTTCGCATTAATGGCTTTACTACTTGCTTCACTGGTGGTGACCATACCACTGGAGATAATACTTTTAATCCTGGTTTACACGGTTATTTTACATGTGGCAGCCAACACCATAGCCTATCTTTTGGGTTTGAAGGATGTTTGGTATTGAATAAGGTTTAGAGGATTTTTAGTATTTAAATATCGATTTAAAGATGATAATATTAAATAATTCATCTTATTTTTTTCAAATATTCCTCCATTAAAATAGCAGTACCCACTGCCGGGGCTACCACGCACTCTTCTTTACTTAAAAGCTGATCCATCCCTACCGATGGAATACCGGCAATTGTGCTGGCCTTTTTACCTATTATATCCATACCCAGACCAGTGGTTACCACTTTGGAGATGTTATTTCTTTTTAAAACTTCCAGTAGAGCTTCCGAGACACTTTCTGCCTGTTTCAAGTGGATGTATTCTGATAAAGATTTTATATCACCAGGGGTCAGCACATCCATATCACTGCAGACCACCCGGGCGATACGACGCATGCAATCTTCTACAGAGATACCCGCACCATCTGGGGTGTGGCAACTGTAATCTTCTTCGGATATGTTTCCAAGTACCAGGTGGATGTCCGCTGTTATGGCAAATAATTCTGAAGCCACCCGGTACCATGAATCATCCAGGGGCACCTTATCCACCAGTGTGGCCACGTTAGTCCTCAGGGTACCAGTGTAAACCAGTTCACCAGTGCCCAGTCTCTCCAGGTCAGATCTGCCCCTGGCACATTCCATTCCCCCTTTAATGGGGATGATATCAGTGGTGGTGCTCCCGGTGTCAATCATGATACAGTCTGGTTCTACAACTCCGGCCAGCCTAGAAGTGGCCACCCAGTTGGCAGCCGCCACGTTAAGTGGTTTATTTAACAATGCATCGTAACCAACTACACCTTCTGAACCGATAAAACATATAGGAAGATTAAAAATATCCTTCACCTTCCGAGCTATATCCAGAACACCCTCCCTCTTAGTTTGATAAGCATCTACCAGTTCTGCGGTCATACAGACGCCCACCGCTTCGATTTCCTCTTTTTGGTCACCTAGAAGTTCTATTAGGACGGTGGAAAGACGCTCTTTCTCCTGCCACATAGGCAGATATTCAAAGTCTACGGTAATCCCTTTGATGTTGCCTTCGCTGTCGAAATCCACCACAGCCAGGTCTGTGTTAGCACCTCCAATATCAAATCCAGCTATCTTCACAATATCACATTTCTTAATCTTGTTGGTTAATATATCCAGTAAATCTTACATGTAGGTTTTAATTAATAGGTCTTAATCTTAACAGGTAGGCTTAATCTTACATGTTGATCTTAATTACACACTGAATACCTATTTAAAGGTTATATCATCACCCTTCAGGAAACTCAGTGAACTTTCTAATTCTATTTTTGCAGGTAACTCACCGTTAACGGCATCAATTATGGCCGCGCCCAGATTGAAGTTTAAAAGTCTTCTTAAAGCCACGTAGGAGGTGGTTAAACGTGGGTTGATCTCCAGGATGTAGATCTCCTCCTGGGCATCATCCAGTAACAAATCCACACCCACGTAGCCCTTCAATCCTTTAACCGATTCTACAGCCTTTCGAGCAATATCTTTAGCATCATCTGATAAACCATGTTCATAAGGAACTTTTCCGCCATTATAAACCAGTTTACCCCCATCAAAGCCTATGTTCTGTAGATTTAAACTCAGGGGCAGGGCCCGTTTACCAGTGCTTAGGATGCTAACACTGGTGCTTTTTCCTTCCACCAGGTCCTGTAAAAGGAAGTAAGGTAGGCTGGTTGTTCTTTTTAGATGGGCAGAGGCCTTTATGAAATCTGCGTAAGACTGAACTATCTGCACACCCGAGCAGGAAACACCATCGGCCGGTTTAACCAGAAAACCCTTTCCACCAGAGAAGATATGTTTACACTCCTTAAGATCGCTGAATAATACTTTCTCACTCTTGATTACAGGATAGTGGTCTTTCAGGAGGTTATAAGTTTCAAATTTATCGGAACAGGCCAAAACAGCCTCAGACGATGATCCGATGGTTTTAACATCGTTATCCTCTAGTATTTTGGTGATTTCGTATAAGATAAGATCTTCTTCCGGTGCCACTGGAAGACAGGCATCATAAGTAGATATGTTTTCCTCCAGCCAGGGAAACAGTTCTTCACTTATAACCAAGGGAGAACAGTTTTGAAATTCACCATTAACCTGGTCAACACTGATTTTAGAGTCTTCAGATATGATGTAATCGGCACCGATATGGTTAAGGTCACTTAATAGTCCCTCCAGCATATGCTGACCTTCCACGGTGGTGGCGGGATCTTCCAATCCCAAAGCATTTGCATATTCAAAAACAAGTAATTTCAACGCTTACTACTCCTCTCTATGGATTCATTTCAATTAGATGAATTCCTTTTTAATCCTTTTATTAGATTAAGGGAGTACCATGGATATATTTATTTTATTCATTTCAAAATTTAATTTCATTCAACACTAAATCTCTCCAGAATGATGGTTTTACCCTTTAACTGGAGATTGCCAGGGGGAAACTGGGCTTTATCCCCATCAAAAACAACGATTATCCTAGTAGAAGCGTTTTTTTCCTCATATCCTAAGACATCAATAGATTCTTCCACTTTCTGGATGAAACGGCCTTCCAGTCCACCAATATTTTCTGGTGGCGTGATTTTAAGATTGCCATTTTCATAGGCCTCTGTTATTATATCCACAATCTTCTGGGAGGTTTTCCCATCACCATAAGGATTTTCCGCCTGTCTCATCCTCTGATATAGTTCTTCATCCTCCAAGATATTATGCACGGTTTGAATTATCCGCTCTTTATCCGTACCCACCAGGATATTGCCACCAGCGGTTACTGTCTCCGGACGTTCGGTATTGTATCTCAGAGTTATGCATGGTAAGTCCATGGTTATAGCTTCTTCCTGAATTCCCCCGGAATCAGTTATTACTGCCTTAGAGTGGGATAGGAGAACCAGGAAATCCAGGTAACCCGCCGGTTTTATCAACTGGATATGGTCCGCCCGGGCCAGCTGATCGTAGAGTTTCAACTCCTGGAGGGTTTTGATGGTACGGGGATGCACCGGGAAGATTATATCTATTTCCTTTAACTCCAGTAGGGCGTCAGTAATATTCTTTAGTCTCTGGGGGTTGTCTGTATTTTCAGCCCGGTGGAGGGTCAAAGTTATGAAATCCTTTTTTATATCAAAATCAAGGTTAGAATATTTCTCTGCGATCTTCAGGTTCCTGTAGACAGCATCCACCACCGTATTACCGGTTATATGAATATCTTGGGGGTGGAGGCCTTCAAATATGAGATTTACAGCTGATTCTTCTGTGGGGACGAAGTAAAGCTCGGAACAGATATCTGCCACTATCCGGTTAATTTCCTCGGGCATGGTTTTATCGTAGGAGCGCAGTCCAGACTCCACATGCCCCACTGGAATGTGCATCTTACTGGCTGCCAGGGCACCGGCCATCACCGCATTGGTATCCCCCTCCACCAGTACGATATCCGGTTTTTCAGATGATAGGATTTCCTCAATCCCATCCAGCATCACCGCAGTTTGTTTTCCATGGGTGGTTGAACCCACACCTATATTGTAATCTGGCTGGGGGAGTTCCAGGTCTTCAAAAAACTGCTCTGACATCTCACGGTCATAATGCTGTCCGGTGTGTATTAGAATAAAATTTATGCCCCTCCTTTTTACTTCATCGATCAGGGGGGACATCTTAATTATTTCCGGGCGGGTGCCTATTATAAAAGCGATTTTCATATTATTCCACAAGTAAAAATTAATATTCAATCAGTATATAAGTTTCTCTCTATCAATTGGATCTCTTTCTTCGAGCCCGGTATTCGTCAAAAGCCTTTAAGATTTCCTCACTATTTTCTTTAATCCTTTTACTTTCCACTTCTTCCTTCCATCTCTGGATTTCCTTTTCCAGTTTCAGAGCGTTTACTATGGCGAACTGGTCGATCATCTTGAGCTCCATGTTATCTGCCTGGAGTAAAGGGACCATATTTTTTTCGAACTCCTCCAGGGCGTGGTGTGAAATCTTATCCCTGATTAAAACAGCCTTCACACCCATCTTTATCAGGAGAACCGCAGTTTGTGATCCGCCGCCTTCAGAACTTTCCAGGAGAACCACATCACCCCTCTTTATCTTCCAGTATTCACAGGCGGCCATTATCCCGTCCCTGGTGAATGTTTCGATGATCTTCACTGGAATAGCATTTTCAGTGGGTTTGATCCTTTGAATATTACGTAGTGAATCGAGATTTTCTTCGAGTTCCATCCTCAGGGCTTTTTCTTCGTTGTAATTGTCCTGTAATTTCTTTATGAGTGAAATTTTGGCTGTTAACTCTTTATTTAGAAGAACATCCTGGGTGTACTCGTAGTGCAGTTTGTCTATCTTCTCCTGGAGTTTGGTTACTTCAATTTCATAGTCCTTTATCCTATCCTCCAGGGATTTATTCCTACTTTTAAGATTACTAATCTGGTTATCCTGTGCTTTTATCCTGTTTTTTAACTTCAAAACAGCCTCAGAATCTATAGAAGACTCTAATTCATCCGTAGCTAATTCTTCAACATTCTCTATATTATCTGTCTCTTCATCCATCTCCTGTACCATCCGGATGGCCGAACTTACGGCTGTTCCACCTATAACCATCCTCTTTATCAGGTCAATATCTTCTGGAGACATGTTAACTTCTAAACAGCGAGTCTCAATCTGTTCTAATTTTTTTTCGTAGCTTTTATAGGTCCTGATGGCCGCTGCCAGAGCATCACGCTGGTGGGCATCCTGTGGCACCAGCTCAGAGGATACAACTTTAGATCTCTCCAGGGAAGATTTCTCACCCAGGAATGACTCAACCAGCTCAATTTTAGAGCCCACAGACATGTCTCTATTGGGATGGTGTAACTTAGCATTCAAGGTGGTAGCTAATTTTTTAGCCATTTTAGGTGGTGGATACACGTCTGTAGCGATTAAAACAGTTTTTCCAAAATTAATGATATGATAGATTATCTCTGCCCGGGATATCTCCTTGAAGCTTTTCACGGAGAGAATTTCCCCATTTAGATCCATTATGGCTATTCCAGCAGTGAGTCCGGGATCGAATCCAACGATGATGCCCCTTACTCTCTGTGGAGTTTCATTTTTTGAACCTGGCAGATTAGATGTTACTTGTACGTTGTTTTTGTATAACAGGTAATTTCCTCCTAAGCAAACTTTTTAGATGCTTACTGTGTAATCATATCTGTCTACTAGTATTTATGATTTATCAATCAAATTATAATTGTAAGAAACAATCCATGTTAATTCCTTAATTGAAGAAATAAAAAAAATTCATTCGGTTAACAGAGACAGGTCAAGAAAATTAATCCTTCAAACCCTTTAACATTTCCTTTTGAGATAAGGCGATGGTCTGGTTTTTTAGATATTCCCCTTGGAGGAATGATTTAAACGTCTTTACAGCGTAGGGGTCTTCATGGAATTCAATACCAGAATAGGTTATGTCCATGAGAATAAGACCTTCCGGGGGCATGGGCATGATACAGAGATCCTTATCCGGGTTGAAGAGCTCATCTATAATCTCGGCTGGTAACTCTCCCCTCCCCACCATCTGGAGAATTGATACCATTTTCCTCACCATGTTCCAGAGGAAACTCTCCCCAACCACGTCGAATTGTATCAGATCCTGTTCTTCTGTAAGTTTAATTTTATCTATGGTTCTAACCGGGTTTCTCTCACTCTTCTTAGAGAAATTGGAGAAGTCATGGGTACCCTTAAAAAGCTTGGAAGCTTCAACCATCTTATCAAAATCAAGAGGGAAATCACCAGGGATTAAGGGTAATAAATAGCGGTAATGTCTATTTAAAGCGTACCTGGCTTTAAAACGGAGGGGTACTTTTGCCTGACCTAATACTCTGATGCTTTTGGGTAAAGCGTCATTGATCTGGTTGATTATTACTTCCTCTTCCGTCAGGAAGGTGATCACGTTTCCCAGGGCATGCACGCCCCGATCAGTCCTCCCAGCTACTCCAAAACCACATTTATTGATGTCATCCACCACACCAACCTCTTTCAGGGCGGATAACATTTCTCCCTCCACAGTTGGCAAGTCAGGCTGTCTCTGGAAGCCGTAATATTCTGTGCCCAGGTAGGCTATCTTCAAGGCCACTCTTCTCATTGGTTACACC
>MVQY01000156.1 GCA_002067325.1 Methanobacterium sp. PtaU1.Bin097 | reverse complement strand
GCTGCTGATTGGCCCATATTCCATCAGAATATTGACCACACCGGTTTTCTAATACAACCGGGTGATTTCTCCCCGACAATCTGGAACTTCAACGCTGGCGACATCATACAATCCTCACCAGCCATAAAAGATAAAACAATCTTCTTCGGCTCCCACAACGGAATAATTTACGCCGTCAATATGGAAGACAGTACGAAAACATGGGAATATAAAACAGAAGGACTGGTAATTTCATCCCCAACCCTGGTTAATGATACATTATATATAGGATCATCAGATGGCAATATATACGCTCTTAACACGGCCAACGGTGAGTTGAAATGGAAATACAAAACTGGTGGTGCAGTTGAATCAACTCCATCAGTGATAAATGGTACGCTATACGTGGGTTCTGATGATAAAAACATCTACGCCATAAACGCTGATGACGGAAGTTTATTATGGAATTACGGAACCGGGAAGGAGGTTAAATCTTCACCAGCAGTAGTTAACGACACATTATACGTAGGATCTGATGATGGTATAATTTATGCGTTAGGTGCCGGGAACGGAAGTTTAATCTGGCATTACACCACTGGTGATAATGTCCAATCATCACCCTCCATCTACAACGGAACATTATACGTAGGGTCCGATGACGGGAAACTATATGCCCTGAACATAACCAGCGGAACTGTTAACTGGACTTACTCCATGGGAAAACCCGTCTCCGCATCACCCACCATAGATGAGTTCAACTACAACCTGTACATCGGAGCGGATAACGGCCAGTTTTCCTGCCTGGACACCAGAACTGGGGAACATAAATGGTCAGTCCAGACTGGTGCAGCTATTGAATCTACCGCCGCACTCTCCGGCAACCGTACGGTATTTGGATCAGATAATGGAAAATTGTATGTAGTCAACAAGTTTAGTGGTACTGTGGATTGGACTTACGAGCCAGGATACTATTTATTCAACGCACCCATCCGCTCTTCACCTGCTTCCTATGGAAATATGACCTACTTTGGGAGTAACGATGGATATCTTTACGCAGTTAATATAGAAAAACAGAACTCACCAACATCCATATGGGCTTACTACGTTGTTGCGATTGTAGTTATCATCTTTGCGGTGATAATCGCTCTGAGAATATTGAGAAACAGGTTCAGGAAATAAATGATTTAATTTGAGGGGCTTCGCTATAATATGGAGGTGTTTACGGAGTGACCTATTATTTAATGGGATTTCCCCCATAATCTTTATTTTTTTAAAAAATAGTGCAGAATTGGATTTAAATAATTTTTTAATGAAAATTAAAGTAAATGGTTGTTACACTAACGATAGCAGGGTAACATCCAATAAAATCGATTAAAATCGATTAAAGTTTGCAAAGTTGTATTTCTATGGCTGATACGTTGGTGTTTGATCCTTCGTTGCTCATTATTTCTTCTGTGCAGATGTCTATTCCGCCGATATCAACGTCGGTTATGAATCTGTTTCGCACTATTTCGGCAACATCTACTGCCCTACTTATAGCTCGACCTCTTGCTTTCAAAACAACTTCCGGAACTCCCCCGTTCATCTGGGTCACTACAGCTAAAACATAGTTCATTACCGGCTTGTTTCCGATGTACACAACATTTTCCTCTGACATTCACTTACCTCCAAGACTATACCTTGATTGTTTTTAACTGTTAATCTTATTTAAAGTTTATGAGTTTAATATGGGATTTTTAACATAAGTTTTTACTTAAAAACGCCTTTAAAGTAATAAAACCTTAATTATTTATAAAATGTGGATTCCTGCCCTAAGATGTTGGTTGGTTACCCACTTTTTACTTCCAATATATCCTTTATTTTCCTAGCCAGTCTTATTGACCCTTCAAAACCAAATGTGACCTCCTGACCATGCATAACATCTATTAAAGGTATTCCCAGTTCAATGGATAATCCGATCTCTCCCATTCCACCAAATATTATGTCTGGTTTTAAATTTTCCACTTCACAGAGTATTTCTGTGTAATCTGGCTGTTTTAAAATGATAGGATGGATCTTTCTCTCTTTAATTATCTCATCCATTTTAGAATCAGTGTATTTTCCTTCAAAGTCCAGACAGATGAGAACCGGTTCCATACCCAGCTCAGATAGAAACCGGGTAAGTGCGACGGCCCGGGTTGCTCCCGCTACGATCACCACCTTCTTACCTCTTAGATAGTGCAGATATTTCTTTAACTCCTTCTCTGCCCTTTTTTCATCCTCAGCGAAGACGTAATCCCTATCGAGGTTTTTACAGATCTCCTGAAGATAATTGCCCGTGGCTTTTACACCTATAGGTAAGGTTTCGTGGAGAAAAGGGATGCCAAATTTCTTCTCCATCAGTTCACAGGGCTCTATCCCTGAAGCTTCACACATAGAGATATTCAGATATGCTATGGGTGCCAATTTAACCTCTTCTAACGTACACCCGGAGGTTAAAACACAGGTAAGTTTGATGCCCAATTTATCAAAATATTCTTTAAGGATTTTTAGATCCGGGCCTCCCCGGTATTGTCCTATGAGATTGACCGAGTTTTCCCTGACATTATCTTCTTTGGGTGGTGGTTCCATCAAATCCACCAGGACAGTTAAACATTCCAGGTAACCTTCTATTTGGCTTCCCTCAAACCCTCCAGAACTGATGGTGATTAATTCTGCGTTAACGTTATTTTCAACATCATCTATAACTTTGTTTATGTTTTCGCCTATTATACTGCTTGCACAGGAGCTTAAAACAGCGATGAGTTGTGGTGAATATTTTTCATCGGCTTCATAGATTTTTTGGAGAAGTTTATCCTCCCCTCCAAACACCACATCGTTTTGGTCCATCTCAGTGGAGAGTATTCTGATGGTTCTGCTGCTGCGCAGGCTCAGAAGATATTTTATATGATAATAACAACCGATGGGTCCGTGTATTAAGGGCAGAGCTCCTTTAATTCCCAGTACAGCCCGGATTACTCCAAATAGTTTGCAGGTTCTTAGTGATTCCATGATCGTTGCTATTTAATCTCAAAATTAATTTATTTCCTTTTTACTTTCCATGGAGAGTTTTCTCTATGAGGGAATGTAAATCCTCTTCCTTAAATGGTTTGTTTAACACTCCAAAAGATTTCTTAACCGATGTTTCTGTTATTTTGGCTCGTTGAAGTGTTTTTTCATCACTGTAGGCTGTTAGAAATATCACCGGGATAGAGTGACTGTTCCAGATTTCTTCCGCTGCTTCTACCCCGTCCATCTCACCCTTTAAATTGATGTCCATCAACCAGATCAACCTCTGTATCTTCTACTTTATTAATGGCTTCTTCTCCAGAAATTAACAGGCTAACTACCTGATATCCCTGGTTTTTCAGGGCTAATTTAATGTGTTCTGCTGTGATTATCTCATCTTCCACCACAAGAATTTTATCATCCATTCTCTCCACTCAACCGCCCATCTTTCAACACGAGACATGTGGATTATCATTCTATAAAAACCCATCTTCTCTATAAAACCTATCTTCCCAGGAGTATCCTGTTAATAGCGTATAATACTGCCTCTAAACTGGCTAATACAATGTCATCTGCTGCGGAACGGCCTATGGCATTGTTCCCATTCTTATCACCCATTATCACGAAGACTTCCGCCAGTGAATCAGGGCCTCCAGTAATTGCTTCAATATTATATTCCTTAAGCTCCATATCGGCAGTTTCACTCAT
>MVQY01000155.1 GCA_002067325.1 Methanobacterium sp. PtaU1.Bin097 | reverse complement strand
ATTAAACATAAATTTTTATATACGTAAGGAAAGAGTGGGCAAGTAAGTAATTATTATATCACTACATCTGGCGTATTTCTATATTAAAGCTCTACTAAAAGTTTTTGTAGCTCTACATCGAATTTTGCCCTATCAAGTGAGGTGCTTGATTTGGAAACTTGAGCATCGTAACCCATCACATATTGAGACTTTAACCTCTTCTATGTTCCAGATCATAGAGCTCAATAATTTCATCTGTTAAATTTTCTATTTTTAGCATACTCATCTTTAGCTTCATCAAAATCTTGTAAGAGGCTATTTTTTAATTTATCCCTTACTTGAACTATTAATGCATCAGCAGTGATTCTGTGTGACATTTTTTCACCAACTTTAAAACCAAGTTGACCCAGAACTGCATTTGACATATGATACATGGAATAATAAGAAGATACAATAACCCACATAGGAGAAATTCCTTCTTCAAATATATATTCGGCAACCACCAAACTTTCATTAGATTTATCTATAAAACCAATTTTCTCATCAACCTTTGTTAAGAAAGAAGCAATCTCTCTGGTTCTGATTATTTAGAAAAAATAATTCAAGTAATTTTTGAAATTCCACACATTACAGAAAATGAAGTTAAAGATTTAGTAACTAAAAAACTAGAAATAGAGTTTGATAAGTTCAAAAATGAAAATGAAAGTTATTATTCTGATGGCCTCTATAATTCGGTGCTTAAATATAAATTTAAAAACATTAGAAATGTCAACCGCTATATAAACACTTTAAATTTAACTTTCGAAATGGTTAGAGATGACGTATATAATGTTGATTATTATGCACTAAAGGCTCTTCAAGTATTTCTTCCAGAATTTTACCATTTTATAAAGAAAAATAA
This sequence comes from Methanobacterium sp. PtaU1.Bin097, assembly GCA_002067325.1. Taxonomy (GTDB): domain Archaea; phylum Methanobacteriota; class Methanobacteria; order Methanobacteriales; family Methanobacteriaceae; genus Methanobacterium_A. The sequence goes on along the minus strand of MVQY01000155.1, from coordinate 8,814 downwards.
AGATTTACTTCTCTATGATTATCAATATTCAATTAATAGCCGTTCAAACGACAAAGAAATCATCAAGAAGGAGTTAGCGGAAGCTATAAATAACTTAAATTTGTCAGATATTCCTATTCAGAATGTCGAAAGTTTTTTACAAGTATTATTTCCAAATCTTAAGAGAATTTACACCAATGTAGATAATAGAGATTATATGTCGGAATGGCGGGTAAATAAGAGACTTTGTACTGGAAATAATTTTGACACTTATTTTAAATATGCAGTCCCTAGTTGGGAGATTTCTAAAGAAGAGTTCGACCAAATAGTATACTCCGAAACAAATGAGATGATAAAAAGAATTCTAACACTTCCACCTAACTTACAAATTAAATTTATTAGTCATTTAGATAGCATCATTCGAAATGAGCATTATATATTTCATGAAAATAACAAAAAAAGTATAACAGGGACTATGTATTGTATAGGAAATAAAATTGGTGATGAAACTGATGTTTATCCATATATAATAATAGTTGAACGTATTATTGTGAATCTTCTTAAAACTATGGATGTTGAGAAGGCATTTGTAATTTTAAAAAATGCTATAACTAAATCTAATAATTTGGATACTATTTGTGAATTATCATGTGGAATACTCCATGATTTAGAGAAAGATGAGCCTAAAGAAGACATTATTAATCTAAAAAAATCGCATGTAGATGAACTTAAATTAATTATAACTAAAAAAATCAAAAACTTTCTTATTTCAAATGATTTATCCGAATTAAAAATGCCTCTTTTTATTCTTCAGGTTTGGAAAAATTTCGGAAATGAAAAAGAAGTAAAAGAGTATATGGAAACTATTAGCGAATCTAATTTTATAATGTTAATAAAAATTTTAATCAAAAACAAGGGTTTAGATGAAATATCTATTTCTGAAGCAATAGATTTTTTAAAAGAATTTATGGATATAAAAACTCTTGAAAATAAGCTTGATAATATTATTTCATCTAAGCAATTTGAAAAAGAAAATCTAGAGTTGGTTGAATCATTTAATAGTATATTAAAAACTTGAATGACAATCATTTGTTGATCTTATGAGATGTTTAACGAATCACAACAGGATACCCGGCAACCTTCCACGCCTTCATACTACCTAAAACTGTGGCCACATCTGCGTATCCATTCTTTTTCAAAATGCTGGCTGCAATAGTAGACTTATTCCCCGCATCGCAGTATATCACTACCTTTTTATGCCGAGGGATCTCATCCAAATGATCCTTCACATGCCCCAAATAAATATGATGAGCTCCTTCAACATACCCTTTTTCCCAGTCGCTTTCCTTGCGGACGTCCAGGATGAATATGGCGGGGTTGAACTGGTTTTCCTTTAGTTTATGGACGGACCAGAGTTCCAATTTTTTGATTGGTTCGGCGTGGAGGTACCAGGATGGGAATCCTCGTCCCAGGTAGCCGTAGATATAATCATATCCTATTCGGACCAGGTATTGCCTTACTTCTTCCATGCTCTGGCCTTCTTCATCTACTATAACTATGGGGTTCTGGTAGTTCAGCATCCAGCCGGCGTAGACTGGTACTCCGTTTTTAAATATGCTCAACGTGTTAGGGATGTGCGCACCTCCGAAGCTCGAGGGGTTTCGCACATCAACGATCTGAGCACCATCCTCCATCACGGCTTTGAAGTCGCTGACCCCAAGCACCTTTAACGCGGGGAGTTTACAGAGTAATTGGGGTCCTGTCAGGTTTAGTTCTTCCATCTTCTTAAAGTATGGGGGAGTGTACAGATTCTCATTGATTTTATACTCAACGAACTCATCCTTACTGTAACTCAGCACCTCATTAGTTTTCTTCTCATACCCAAGGGTTGTGAGTTCCTGTTCCCGTATATCCGCCCCACAGACTGAACCGGCACCATGGGCGGGGCACATTATAACCTGATCACCTAAGGGGAGGATCTTATCATGGATGCTCTCATAAAGCTGTGAAGCGTTATTCTCTTTCTGTTCTTCACCGTACAAATCAATCCTACCGGTCTCCCCGGCAAATAGGGCGTCTCCAGTAAATACCATGTAGACATCATCGGAAACAGCTTTGTCTTTAACGGTGATGGATATGCTTTCCCGGGTGTGGCCGGGCGTCTCTAAAACCTCAAGCTCCATACTACCTAACTGGAACTTATCTCCTTCCCGGACAAAGTTACCATAGCTGAAATCTAAACCTTCTCCATGGTAGACCTCAGCGCCGGCTATTTCTTCCAGCTCAACAGAACCGATCACGTAGTCTTCGTTACGGTGGGTTTCGAAGATGTATTTGATATTCAGATTATTACGTTCGGCTATCTCCAGGTATACATCACAATCTCTGCGGGGGTCTATCACGGCGGCTACACCGCCTGATCCTATAAAGTAGGATTTATGGGCTAGGCCTGCAGATTTAACTGTTTCAAATATCATGGTGGTGACCTCAAATTAATTTTAAAATGGTTAGTGTTGTAAATCCTTAACTTCACTTACCTATTTTGTCATCCGTAGGATTTATTTTTTAATGGAAGATTTTAGAAAGAAAATTATACCCAGAGTTATATAATGATTAATAATAAAATTCCTGAAACTTTTTTATCATCAAATAGTTTCTCTAGAAGGGATATCCATGATTATATAATTAAAATAATGGACAAATTCATTGGTTTCCATTTTTATTCTATCTCATTGTGAGTTATAGTTTGAAGGATTAACTATGAAATTGTATCAGAGGAATAACTTATGAAATTAAGAGTTTTTGTAAGTGGAAATCAGACTGAACTTAGAGATGAAAGATTTGCTGTCAAAGAAGCAATAACCAGTAACCTAGTCCTTAATGACATTTTTAATGTTTTCCTCTTCGAAGATTCACCAGCCAATGGGAAAGATCCTGTTACATCTTATATAGAAAAGGTAGAGAAAAGTGATATTTACATAGGTTTAATTGGTAATGTATATGGAACACCTAATGATGATGGTTTATCACCAACCGAGTTAGAATTTCAAAGCTTCAATGAAGCAAACCCACATAATGATACTGTTATCTATATTAAAGATAGCAATACTGAAAGAGATGAAGGAACCCAAAAATTCATCGAGAGAATTAAGAAATTAGCTAAATATAAAAGGTTCAAAGATTTAGATGATTTAAAAGGCCATGTGACAGATAGCCTCGTTTTATATCTGTATGAAAATGGCATTATCCGGAATGAACCTTTTGATATGACAATCGCTACTGAAGCTGATTATGATGCTATAAACGAGGATGAAGTTAAAGAATTTCTGGAGAAAAGAGCCACTCAATTAAAACTTGATGTGCCTACCAGGAATATAGACGACATACTACGCAACATTTTAAAGGTAGTAAAGGAATACAAAGGGGAAATTAAACCCACGAATACGGGACTGCTTTTCTTTGGAAAAAATCCATCAGACTTTATACCTCAAAATGAAATTCGTATCGCACGTTTTAAAGGAGTAACCAGACTAGAAACCATCGACAGTCAAGAAGTTAACGGACCAATATATAAAATGCTTGACGAAGTTAAATCATTTTTCCGGAGGAATACTCGTATAGCAAATAAAATTGTAGAATTTAAGAGAGTTGACATTCCAGAATACCCTTACGAAGCCATAAGAGAAGCTTTAATCAATGCAATAGCTCATCGTGATTATGATCGTACCGGTGCGCCTATTCTTTTTTCCGTTTTTGATGATAGAGTTGAAATAAGTAATCCTGGTGGTGTAATCGCAGGTTTAACAATTGATGAGATTGAAGGAAAACATGAGACCAGGAATAAAAAGATCTGTGAAATATTCAGTCAAACTAAAGATATGGAAAGGTATGGTACTGGGATCATTAAAATGAAAAATTTAATGGTTCGGCACGGATTAAATGAACCGGAATTTTTAGAGGAAGGTGATTTTTTCATTGTTAAATTCTATGGACCTGGAGACAAAATTCTGGATCTTGTTGCAAGTATTCCTGATGAACGTATGACTGATTTAAAAGAATTAGATTTGAAAAATGTGCAAATTGAAGCTTTGACATTAATGGTCAATGAGGGTAAAGTGTTTACTAATGAATTATACAGGGAATTATTCAATGTACCTCGTAACACTGCAACAAGACATCTTAACAAACTAGTTGAATTAGAACAAGTCCAAAAAACAGGTAGAGGCCGATATACCAAATATAAAGCTGTTTAGAAAATTGGTGCATAGAGTCATGGTTTGGTGCATAGTTTGGTGCATGGAAAATTATGGTGCATAGATCCATAGTTTGGTGCATAGAATGGTGCATAAATTGTTAGGATCAGAAAATAGTATTAACTCAAAATTAATAATTTAACGTTGTATGTGGAGATGAAGCGGAACTGGTACTTTTCATAGATTTCACACTAATATTTTTGTAATAAATTTCAAATTGAAAGAATAAAAAATAGAGGGTAACCATGAATAATTCATTTGATTACATAATTGAAACCAACGATATAACCAAGAAATATGGTGATTTTACCGCTGTTAACTCTGTAAATCTTAAAGTACCTAGAAACAGCGTATACGGTGTTTTAGGCCCTAATGGGGCGGGTAAGACCACCCTGATATCGATGCTCTGCACCATCCTTCGACCAACATCAGGCGGTGCCACAGTAAACGGCTACGATGTGGTTAAAAATGCTAGGGAAGTACGGGCATCAATTGGCATAGTTTTCCAGTCCAGGGCCCTGGACGACATCCTAACCGGAAGGGAGCACCTGGAGATGCACGCATCCCTCTACGCTGTACCAAGCAACGTCAGGCAGAAGCGTATAGATGAAGTTCTAGATCTTATAGCCCTGGGGGAGAAGGCGGATGAGTACACCAAGACCTACTCTGGCGGTATGAAGCGCAGGTTAGAAATTGGCCGGGGCCTGGTCCACCACCCCAAGGTACTCTTTCTAGATGAACCCACCCTGGGCCTGGACCCCCAGACCCGGGAGAATATCTGGGAGTACATCACCAAGCTCAACCAGGAAGAGGATATCACAGTTTTAATGACCACCCATTACATGGAGGAGGCAGACCAGCTCTGCGATGAGGTGGCCATCATCAACCAGGGACAGATCATAAAATCAGACTCTCCCATAAACCTCAAAAGGGAGTTAAAGGCAGATACCATCACAGTTAAAGTCGACAAGCCGGAACTGTTCACAGAGAAGGTTAAAACCTTGGATTACGTGCAGAAAGTTTTCGAGGATGATTCCACTATCAAGCTCATGGTGGAGAGGGGTGAGAACCTGGTACCTCCACTGGTGAACTTCGCCAACCAGAACGGTGTGATGGTGGAGTCCATTGAACTGCAGCATCCCAACCTGGAGGATGTCTTCATAAGCTACACTGGGACCAAGATAACCGGGGGGAGATAAACATGGCGGAACTGGAAGGAATATACACCATATGGCTAAGGGAGATGAAGAGGTTCGTCCGCTACCGCTCCCGAATACTAACCTCCGTGGTAACACCACTCTTATGGCTTGTGATCTTTGGGACCGGTTTAGGATCCGCCATAAGATTTGGTAACGTCGCCGGGGGCTACCAGGCCTTCATATACCCTGGTATCATAGGCCAGACCATCCTCTTCACCGCTATCTTCAGCGGTGTTTCCGTGATTATAGACAGGCAGTACGGTTTCCTAAAGGAAATATTAGTCGCACCCATCACCCGCCCTTCCATAGTCTTCGGTAAGGCCATTGGGATAGGCACCGCCGCGGTGATCCAGGGAGTCATACTCCTGGTACTCTCCTTTGTGGTGGGCGTGCAGATGACCCCTTTAATCTTCATAGCCTGCACCCTGCTGATGATACCCATATCTGTGGGACTCGCCGGTGTCGGATTACTCATAGCTTCCTTCACCGACAGTATGGAGGGTTTCAACCTCATCATGAGCTTCGTGGTCCTGCCCATGTTCCTCTTGAGCGGGGCTCTCTTCCCAGTCAGCGGACTCCCCATGTTTCTTCAGGCAGCGGTCTACCTGGATCCCCTGACCTATGGTGTGGATGCCCTAAGGCAAATCATACTGGGAACCGGGGTCATACCACTCCAAATCAGTATCACCGTCATCATGGTCTTTGCAGCGGTGATGGTCTTCCTATCAGCCCTGATGTTCACTAAGAAGGAGCAGGAACTGATGTAGCATTGATTTATTTTTTAAATTTCTTTTTACTATGATTGCATGTGATGGTTCATCTTGACATTTTCTAGCTAAAACATGTTATCCCTGCCTAGATTCAATAATTAAATATTGTCTAAATTTCATAATTTATTAATTGAATATTATGTTGGAATATCAGGTTTAGTATGGGGGGATGAAATGTGTCAGAGGAAAATAATTTTGATATAAAGAATGAAAAGGAAAGGGCTGAACTGGAAAAGGCAATTGCTGAAGCGAAAAAAGCAGCTGCTGAAGCTGAAAAAGCCGCATTAGAGGCTAAAATACCTGCTTCTGATGTTAAAGCACTTGAAGGAAAAACTACAGTGGATGATGAGGTTTCTATTGAATGTCAAGTTATCACTTACAGTGCTGTTTCTGAAATTGCTAATCATATCTGTAGGAAAATTAAAAATTATGATGATCCTAACCTGAAAAGGGTGGTTATTTTTGATCAGAACAATCTCAACACTTTTTTCTCCTATAAAACATTTAAAAAACAAATAAACCTTTTTAAAGAAAGATATGATGAATTAATAGAAAAAGCAAAGGAGACTATAGAGATTACAGGCGTACCAGCTGAAGAACCTACAAAAATACAGACTGAAATGCTTATAAGTCCATTAGAACCTCTAGCTGTAGGCACTGGTGTAGTTAAGTCTATAATAGATACAATTTCACTTTTCAGGACTGAAACTGAAATTAAAGGTAAAAAAGTAGAAATAGTTTACGAAGCTTTAGTTGCAGATCTGGTCATGGCTTTAAAATCAAACAACCTTAAACCAATCTATCCTCCTTTTCAAACCAATGTATCGGATGGCCTTCTAAGTAGTGTATTAGAATTGTTAGAATTAAAGAAAATAGCTGAGGGGATAATAAATGGCGCGGAAAATTCAAATAAATCTGATACAATTGAATATTTAAAAAATTTGAATAGTCAAGTTGATAAAATGATGGAGGTTTTAACAACTGTTGATGAGACAGCAACAACCCGATTAGAGAAATTTTTAGAAGGCGAAATATTAGACAATATAGTAGGTGAGGGTGCAGATAATATCTATGGTGAGGAAGTTGATGAAAGTACCTATATTTTATATTTAAGGATTGTGTATGCTAGTGGGAATAATAGAGTAAAAAGAAATATCTTGTGGAGCGAATTATCCCATAGTGGTGGTGCAATAATCACATATTTCTTACTGGATAAAGAAGGAGACATAAAATTATCAAAGACTCTTTATAATTTATCGCCTTACAAAAAATTTGATAGTGAAGTTCAAATGTCTGAGTTAAATAATTTTGATTAAAAGTATAGATATTTTTGAATTAATAGTTAAATAGATCATTAAATTTTTTTTGTAAATTATAAAAAATATGTTTATTTGATATAAAAACCTCACTCTATATAGCCCAAAACATGAATAAAACGAGATTTTTTCAATTTAACAGATATATTTCTGATTTATTACTTATTCATGCCTTTTTAGGACTTTTTATTTCTTTATATCTACATATTACGAAGTAAAATTTTTTTTATAATTCAAGAATACTTCAAGAATAATATGTTCCCCGAACCCATACGTCTCATTAATAAAAATTATCCGGTCAATCCGTAAAGAGATACATCTTTGATATGGTTGTTAATGTAAATATTTAAAAAAATGGATCTGGATAAAAAAAGGATATAACGGGCCCGACGGGAATTGAACCCGCGACAACTCGGTTAAGAGCCGAGCGCTCTGCCAGACTAAGCTACGGGCCCCTTGTTGAATTTCTCTTCAAACACATTCTATTAGGGGATTTTAGTATTTAAACCCATACTTTAATGTACTGCGAAAGTTGTTCGGTGATTTGATTAAAAATATATATGCAGGTTTACATAATTTATTTTAGCACAGGAATATATTAATTTTTTAGCAGGTTTTTAAGTAGCAACTGGATTCCTGGAGGGATTAATAGGTGATTGTTAAGCTTGAATTACCAATTGAGCTAACCAGAGAAGATGAACACGTAATAGCCATATGTCCTGTTTTCTGTGTAGGAAGTCAGGGAACAACTGAAGAGGAAGCATTAGCTAATGCTAGGGAAGCTTTAGAACTGTTTTTAGAGGATAAAGATGTTCAGAAAGAATACGCTGACACAATATTAGAATATGCTGTTTCTATTATCTTGGAAGATAAGGAAAAGGAATTCAAAGATAAACATTCTCTGTTGGATGATGCCTATGAAAATCCACACATGACCAAGTTGGATGTAAAAATCCATGGCTACCCAGAAACTTCCCATCCTGTCGGGACTTGAAATTTGTAAAACCCTTTCTAGGGATGGGTTTCGTGAGGTTTCACGAAAAGGTAGCCATATAAAAATGAAAAAAAGGTTAGATTCTGGTAGGATTTTAACAGTAATAGTTCCTGATCATAAGAAAGTTAAAAAGGGAACGCTTAAAGCCATTATAAATCAGGCGGGTTTAAACAACCAGATATTTTTAGATCTTTTATAATGCTCTACTTAACTAAAAAAAGGATATAACGGGCCCGACGGGAATTGAACCCGCGACAACTCGGTTAAGAGCCGAGCGCTCTGCCAGACTAAGCTACGGGCCCC
>MVQY01000154.1 GCA_002067325.1 Methanobacterium sp. PtaU1.Bin097 | reverse complement strand
CTCATACATCCAAAGCCCAGTATGGAAACCTTCTGGCCTGTTTTTCCCAGTTTTCTGTATAGCAAAATTTTAAACTCCTAATTTGTTTTGGTTAAAGGTTATTTACTTAGATTTGGTAATATAAAAATGTTTATAAAAATAGAAGTTCTATTTTAATTAATTTCATTATAGTGATGGTTATGTTAAGGGATCTGCTGATAAGCAAAGACTTATTTGAGGAAATACGTAAAAAGGCACTGGAGTCAGATGGAGAGAACAACTCATCCGAGGAAATTGAACTTCTGGAGAAGGCTGTCTTTAATAAATTGAAGAAGAAGAGATCTGTTAAAAAGTATAAAAAGTTGGGAGTTACCAAAGCCGACCTTAAGGAAATAATAGAACTGGCAGACATCGTGGGCTTAGACGTGCTGGGAGGTCCATCAAATTATGAGCTGGCCCATGATCACCAGGAATGGTGCACCATCTGTGGCAGATGCTGCAGGGAATCTGAATCGATATTTATTCATAGGGATGAAATGAATATCCTTCTCACTTTAAATCCCCAGCTTAAAGATGGAATCGTTCCAAACAAAGAGTATTCTGGACATTTTGAGCTTAAAGACATCAGACCATGCAAGTATATCCATCCAGAGACCAACCGGTGTGCAATATATGATTCAAGGCCACAGGTCTGCCGGAGCTATCCACTGGTCCTGGTTGAATCAAATGGAAAGACCCGCAACATCATAAATCTCCGTCATTCCTGCAACTACTCGGTGATGCTGATACTGGAAAAATCGATTATACTGTTTGATGAGGCTTTAAAACGGTTAGAAAATGGTTAAAAATAAGGATATAAAAAGGATTTAGAATAAAAAAGGAATTTTACAAAAAATTAGGAAAAAAGGATCTAAGTTTCCTTTTCAGCCAGCTTCTTCTTGTAATCCTCGATGGCTGCATGCAGTGCATCGGCTGCCAGGTTGGAGCAGTGCATTTTAACGGGTGGTAATCCCTCGAGTTCGTTGGCCACGTCGTTCCTGGTGATTTCCAGGGCCTCCTCTATGGTTTTACCCATGGCCATCTCGGTTACCATACTGCTGGTTGCTATGGCCGCACCACAACCAAAGGTTTTAAATTTAATATCTTCTATCCTGTTATCTTTAACTTTGATATAGATGGTCATCAGATCTCCGCAGACCGGGTTTCCCACGGTTCCCACACCATCAGCATCTTCTATTTCACCCACGTTTCTGGGATTGGAGAAGTGTTCCATTACTTTTTCACTATACATACTATCACCAAGTTAATCTGATTTTTGATAAAAAATTCATTCATCAACCTGACACCATAATGGAGATAATTTCCGGAGGGTGTCTACGGCATCCTTTATTGATTCCACTACATAATCTATTTCTTCTTCCTTATTCTCTTTTCCCAAAGTTAGACGCAGTGATCCATGGGCATCCACTTCCTTAAGCCCCAGGGCCATCAACACATGAGAGGGTTCTAACTTCTTAGATGAACATGCAGATCCAGTAGATGAGGCTATTCCCTTAGCATCAAGGTGTAAAACCAGTGATTCCCCTTCGATACTGGTGAATCTGAAATTTATATTGTTGGGCAGTCTTTTCGTTGGGTGTCCGTTTAGATAAGATTGTCCGATTCCGGAGAGAACTTTCTCTATTATTTCATCCCTTATGGCTGTTAAACGTTTGAGATTTTCCTCTAGGTTCTGTTCTGCGATCTCGCAGGCTTTACCTAACCCCACGATGCTGGCCACGTTCTCTGTCCCAGGCCTTATTCCTTTCTCATGGCCTCCACCGTGTATGATGGGTTCCAGTCTTACGCCTTTTTTAACGTACAATGCCCCGATACCCTTGGGTCCGTAGAGTTTATGGGATGACAGGGAAAGCATATCAACATTTAAATCCTGGACATCCACCGGTATCTTACCCACACTCTGCACGGCATCGGTGTGGAAGTAGATCTTATGCTCACGTGCTACCTCGCCTATTTCCTTTATGGGTTGTATGGTTCCTATCTCGTTGTTGGCGTGCATGATGGTAATTAGAATGGTTTTATCCGTGATGGCGTTCCCCAGATCCTCTACTTTAACGATTCCTTCCTCTCCAGCCGGCAGGTAGGTGACCTTAAAACCATTTTTCTCCAAGTATTTACAGGTTTCCTCCACGGCCGGGTGTTCGATGTCACTGGTGATGATGTGGTTACCTTTCTTCCGGAGTCTGTAGGCGGTGCCCTTGATGGCTATGTTGTCTGATTCTGTGCCTCCGCTGGTGAAGATCACTTCGGTGGGATCAGCCCCTATAAGGGAGGCTACCTTTTTTCTACTGTCTTCCATGGCTTTTCTGGCTTCTCTTCCCAGGGAATACAGTGTCGATGCATTTCCGAAGGAGTCTACAAAGTAGGGTTCCATTGCTTTAAATACTTCCGGGTCCACAGGGGATGTGGCGGAATGGTCCATGTAAATCATATTTTACCTCGTTTTTTAGCTATAATTCTCAATCCTCCCAGATTACCATGGTCAAAAAGCCAGGATACTTTACTAAAGAAATCTTCCAGATCATCTACAATTTCTTTGTTATGAATTTCTATTTGAGATTCACTATTCTGGATAAATCTTTCTTTACGCTCTTTAACAAAGTTCTTCCAGGAATAAGTTTTATCTATAATTTTAATTTCATTAAAACCACTTTTAATTAATTGTTTTTTGTACTCATCTTTGGTGGGTAGATAGTTACAGGAAACATCATTTGCTAATACTTTTAATTCCTCTTCTTCAAATTCATTCCGTTTATAGTAATCATCTATAAAAATTTTCCCCCCTAATTTTAAAATACTATTACATTTATTTAACAGAGTATTTCTGTCAGGAATATGTAAGAACGTTAACCAGCTTACCACATAATCAAAATTAGTATTTTCCTGATTAAATTTCAGAATATCTCCACAAACATGATTTACCAGTTGTGAAAGCCCACATCTTTCTGTTAGATCAACTGCAATGTCATTTAATTCTGGTTGGAGTTCAAGTGCTGTTACATGGCAACCGGTCTCTTCTGCAATATATCTAGCCGGACCGCCGATACCAGACCCGATTTCTAAAATTGTATTTTCAGAACTAATATTCAAACTTGTTATGGCATCATCCACGGAGTCAGTGCCAAAATAATGATATTGATCAAATGGGGATAAATCCTGAACTTTAAGGGCGGTATCTTTGTTTAATCCACTGGCTTCAAGTTCATTGTAAATACGTTTGGGATTATGATAAAGTTTCATTTTTTTTACATCATGCATAAAAACCACTCTTATTTTTAATTTATTTCTTTAAGAATAAATTTTTTTCAAATTTATAGCCAGAGTATTCTAACGGTAATTCCCAGCTAACAGAGTACTTATGTGGTCGGTGGTGATTATTCCAATCACCCTACCGGTGTCGTCCACCACTGGCAGGGAGGATATGTTATATTTTTTCATCTTCTGGGCAGATATCTCTATAGAATCATCAGGCCAAGCGGTTATAACATCCCTGGTCATTATCTCTTCCAGATTCTTGAAATTCAAAGCCACAGCCTTTGATATGTCCCAGGCAGTTACGATACCAATTAACTTGTCGTTGTCTGAAACCACGGGGATGTGGGTGATTTTTTCCGTGATCATAAGCTGAGCTGCATCTTCGATGCTGGTGTCTTTTCTTATCCAGGTCATATCATGACTCATCACATCCCGGACCAGAGTATCGGAGAAGAAGTTTCCAATGATGTAATTAAGCTGTCCTCCTTCAATTAGAAAGGCATCATGCCCATAGCTTGATTTAATCTCAATATAACTTACATCCACGTCGTTGGTGCTTAAAGCCATTAATATTTCCTTATTTTGTGAAGGGGGATACAGCCAGTCGGAATCAACGGAGATTATCAGGAATTTAGTTTTGATATTTTTAAATGCATCAGCCAGGGAGCCGTTCTCTGTTAAATCAAAGTAGTCAATGGCCTTGGTAATGTAGAGGTAGGTGTTGGCATCGAATCTCTTGGTAAAGGAACTACCCTGGTAGTGCAGGTAGCTTTCCACCTGGAAGTCAGTGGAGAAATCGAAGCTGTATTCATCTTTATCCTGCAGCCTCCTTCCAAACTTTTCATACATGGATTCGTTGCTCAGATAGGTTATGTGGGCTATCATACGGGCCAGGGCCAGACCCTCATCTGGAAATTCAAGGGAATAGTATGTTCCATCTTTCCATTTTGGATCAGAGATAATTGCTTGTCTACCCACTTCGTTGAAGGCTATCTGTTGCGGGGATGAGTAGGCGGAGGTGGCGATTGGTATGGCCATTCGCACCGTATCTGGGTATGATATGCACCATTGCAGTACCTGCATACCTCCCATGGAACCTCCGATTACCGCAAATAACTGTTTGATGTCCAGGTGATCCACCAGCATCTTCTGGACGTTCACCATATCCTTGATGGTGATGATGGGAAAATCCAGGCCATAGGGCTTCCCTGTTTCATGGTTTAAAGATGAGGGGCCGGTGGTCCCTTTACAACCTCCCAGAACGTTGGAGCAGATGATGAAGTATTTATTGGTGTCTAAAGCTTTGCCCGGGCCGATTATGATGTCCCACCAACCAGGCTTCCGATCACCCTCATGCCATCCGGCCGCATGTGCATCTCCGGATAGAGCATGGCAGACCATTATGGCGTTACTTTTTTCCTTATTCAGTTTACCATAGGTTTCATAGGCTATGGTAATATTCTTAAGCTTTTCTCCCCCCTTTAGTATGAGGTCGTGAGAGGGGCTGTAGTACTGGGTATTCACTATTCCTAATGATTCTCTCTTCATTTTACTCCTGGGTCTTACTTTGTTTAAAAATAAAATAAATTTCTAGGGTTAATTTATAAATTTTTTTTGAACCCCTATAAAACCTTCGATTTGTAGGGGCTAGATTTTCCTTTTTCGGTCATTATCCAGTTGCTTTTTTAAGGGCCTGGTCGATATCTGCGATGATGTCCTCTACATTTTCCAGTCCAATGGATAGACGGACGAAGTCTGGTGTTACTCCGGTGGTTGCTTGTTCTTCTGGAGTTAACTGTTGGTGTGTGGTGGATGCCGGGTGTATGACCAGACTCTTGGCATCTCCGATATTTGCCAGGTGTGAGAGGAGCTGCACGTTGTTTATGAACTTTTTACCTGCTTCAAGTCCTCCTTTGATTCCAAATCCTACCAGTGCACCGTATCCATTTTTCAGGTACTTGGAGGCTACACCATGGGCTGGGTCCTCTTCGAGTCCAGGGTAGCTTACCCAGTTTACTGCCGGGTGTTTTTTAAGAAATTTTGCCACGGCAAAGGCGTTCTCGGAATGTTTTTGAACCCTTAACTCCAGTGTTTCCAAGCCCTGGAGGAACAGGAAAGAGTTAAATGGACTTAACTGGGCACCAATGTCTCTTAGAAGTCTTACTCTTGCTCTGAAGGTGAAGGCCACGTTACCCATTCCTGGGAAGTCACCGAAGGTATCCCAGTAGACTAAGCCGTGGTAGCTGGGATCTGGTTCGGTGTACTGTGGAAATTTACCATTGTTCCATTCGAAGTTTCCAGAGTCGATGATCACTCCTCCAATAGATGTTCCATGTCCACCGATGAATTTTGTTGCTGAATTGGCCAGTATGTCCACCCCGTGTTCTATGGGTTTAACCAGACCTACACCTGAGGTATTGTCCACTACGAAGGGAATCCCAGCATTGTGGGCTATCTCGGATATAACTTCAAAATCAGGAACATCCAGTTTGGGGTTACCCAGTGATTCGGCGAATATTGCCTTGGTTTTATCGGTGATGGCGTCTTCAAATTTCTCTGGCTCGGATGAGTCTATGAAGTTTACTTTCCTTCCCAGTTCTGGGAAAGTGTAGTTGAAAAGCTGGTAGGTTCCACCGTACAGGTTGTCTGCAGATAATATTTCGTCACCAGGTAGGCTGAGGTTTAAAAGTGAATAGGTGGTGGCTGCTTGACCAGATGCTACGGCTAAAGCTGATTGACCTCCTTCTACGGTTGCTATTCTTCGCTCAAAGATGTCGTTGGTGGGGTTCATGATTCTGGTGTATATGTTTCCCAGCTCCTTTAGACCAAAGAGGTTGGCTGCGTGGTCAGCATCATTGAAGACATATGATGATGTCTGGTAGATGGGTACCGCCCTTGCGTTTGTTGCTGGATCAGCTTCTTCCTGTCCTATGTGTAATCCAATTGTGCTTAATCCTGGTTTTCTTTCTTCTGACATTTTATTTTTCTCCTTTTAAATTTTAGTTACTGTCCCTGTTTTTTTTGTTTACATGGATTTTTATCATACGATATCCACTATCATTTTGGATTCGAAATCCCCATTACAAAAATTATAACAATTGTTATATTATCATGGTATTTAAATCTATCCTCATGGGGACTGGATCCTGGAAATATTAATTTTGTAAACCTGTGAATCAAAACTAACATATTCACTCAGTCCATATACATAATATATAAGATATGAAAATATTTATATAACAATTGTTAACGTAATTAATAATGCTAGTTTATGATATTAAATGCCGAGATGACCGAGTGGTTAGGTGCGTGGCTGCAGACCACGATACTTGGGTTCAAATCCCAATCTCGGCCTTCTTACCCGAATTGATTCATTTTAAAAAATTGTGAGACCTATATGTTGATTTTAAAAAATTGTGAGACCCTATTATGTTGAAAATCTACAGCACCATGAGCAGGAAAAAGGAAACATTCAAACCCATGCAGGGAAACCGGGTTAAGTTATTCGTCTGCGGACCTACCGTCTATGATGATTCACACATAGGTCACGCCCGGACTTACATATCCTTCGATATAATTGCCCGTTATCTACAATATAGGGGATACAGTGTATTTTATCTCCAGAATATCACCGACATCGATGATAAAATCATAAACCGGGCATCCGAGCTTGGCGTCGCACCCTTAGATCTGGCACGGAAGTTTGAGAAGAGATACCTGGAAGATATGCGGGCTCTAGGTGTGGATCACGTGAATTTACATGCCCGGGCCACCGAACACATACCCGAGATCATAGCTCAAATTGAAATCTTAATAGAAAGGGGTTTCGCCTATGAGACGGAGACAGGTGTTTACTTCGATGAATTGAAGTTTCCAGATTTCGGGAAACTTTCCCGACGCAACATCGAGGATTTAAACATCCACCGGGTGAGCCAGGACAACACAAAAAAGAATCCTGGAGACTTCGCCCTGTGGAAAAAGAGGGATGAAGAACCATTCTGGGATTCTCCCTGGGGAAATGGCAGGCCAGGATGGCACATAGAGGACACCGCTATCACCGAGGAATATCTGGGGCAGCAATACGATATCCACGGTGGAGGCCTGGATTTGATCTTTCCTCACCACGAGGCGGAAATCGCCCAGATGGAATCAGCCTCTGGAAAAGCACCTATGGTCCGCTACTGGATGCACACCGGTTTTTTAAATGTCCAGGGAGAGAAAATGTCCAAATCACTGGGTAACTTCATCACCATCCGGGATATGCTCGAAAAACACGACCCGGAAACTTTCCGCTTCTTCGTACTATCCACCCACTATCGCAGCCCCATCGACTTCAGTGAAACTGCCCTGGAACAATCTAAAAACAGCTTAGAAAGGATATATAAACTGATAGAAACCATCGATGAGGCATTAGAATCCGATATACCGCAATCCAATGACAACGACGCTGATTTAAACGACAAACTAATTGAAATTAAAAAACAATTCATAGAGGCTATGGACAACGATTTCAACACACCAAAAGCACTATCTGTTATTTTCAATTACATAAGAGATGTAAACTGGGAATTAGATGAGGGTAACATATCTAAATCCATTTTAACAGGAATTAAAAACTTTTTGATGGAATTTGGGACCGTTATAGGCATTGATTTTAAGAGGAGGATCTGTGCTGATGATAAAACCAGAGACCTCCTGGAAGTTATAGTGGAAGTCAGGGAAAAACTCAGGGAAAAGAAGGACTGGGAACTATCTGATCACATAAGGAGCAAATTAAAGGAATTAGATTTCATTCTAGAAGATAAATAACTCTCATAACCTAAAATCACTCCAATTTAATTTTATTAACCATAGGTTACTTTATTAATCAGGAGTGACAAAAATATATAAACAACCAAAACCATTGTAATAAAATATCAAAACAATTGCAAACCATAGATTGTAAAACCAAGATAAAAAAGAACCACAGTTTTTAAGTGAAAATCCATGATTTACGACGTAATAGTTATAGGTACTGGTGCTGGAGGTTCCACAGCTGCACGTGAACTTTCAAAGGAAGGATTGAATGTCCTGATACTGGAGAAGGGGCAATCCTATAAAGCAGGAACAGCAACCAGACACATAACAACAACCAGCATCGATTTAAAACCTGATGAAGTGGATGTTAACAAGGTATCAAGGAATAAGAAGATAAAAATCGATCCAGATTACGATTTCTTTAATTATCCTTCTGAATTACTGCATGTTGAAGGGATAGGTGGCACCACAACCGTATCCCTGGCCAACGCCTGCTATTCCTGCAGTGCCTGCTACCATAACTCCGCCATCTCCCAATTAAAATCTCATGATCTCAATTTATTTGAAGAACTAATAGAAGCCAGTGGAGATCTGAAGGTAAGCCCACTTCCCAGGGAATTCGTGGGACCAGCCACCATAAAAATAGCCAAAGCCGCTGAGAAATTGGGATACATAGTAGAACCCATGCCCAAATTCATAGACTTCAATAAATGCAACAACTGCGGGCTGTGCATAGATGGCTGCCCACTAGGTGCTAAATGGGATGCTAATCACTTTGTAGAACAGGCTACAGAGAGCGGAGCTACATTGATAGATGATTTTGAAGTTATTCGTGTACTTCACCACCAGGGAACGGTGACTGGAGTGGAAGGCCGAACACCTGATGGCCAGATAAAGAAATTCAAGGCCAAAAAAGTTGTATTGTCTGCAGGTTCCCTTAACACACCCCATATACTCCGTAATTCAGGAATAACCCATGGGGTGGGTGAAGGACTCTTCGTGGATCTATTCATAACAGTAGGCGGATATTTAAAGGATGCCGGCTTAAACAAGGAGATACCCATGGGGATCAAATCAGAATTCGGTCCTTATTTCCTGTCACCCCATTACTCCAATCAACTGGTGACACTTTTAAAGGAGAAGGGATTCCCAGCCCGTGAACAGGATGTTCTGGGGATCATGACCAAGATAGCCGATGATGCCAATGGAAGACTCCTGGAGGATGGAACCATTGAAAAACAGTTGACCAGTAACGATGTGGAGCTGTTGAAGGAAGGGTACCTTAAATCGGCCCAGATACTCGTAGAGGCAGGAGTTGATGAGGAGAGCATAGTTTCCACACCCATAAGGGGAGCACATCCTGGTGGAACAGCTGCCATAGGGCGGGTAGTTAACAAATCACTGGAAACCCGGATAGAAGGTTTATTCGTAGCCGATGCCAGTGTTATTGAACGGGCGCCAGGCAGACCACCAATACTGACCATAACCGCCATAGCCAAAAATGTGGCTAAAACTATAATCCAGCAGATGAAAAATTAGAGTTTTTTTACAATCAATCTGAAGTTTTACATAATTAATCATGATACATTAACCATTTAAGATACTTCGAAGTCATTGAAATATTGATTTATTATTAGAATTCATGGTCCTAAAATTAAATACATTCTGATATATTCATGACCTATCAATCATTTATGATATATCAACCATATATTAACTATCAAAGATGGAAAACGAACATTAAAGGAGAATATAAGTGTATAATCGGTATTCCAGACAGACCATCCTGCAGAACATTGGAGAAGAAGGGCAGGAGAAACTAGCCCAAAGCAGCGTGGCTGTGGTGGGATGCGGAGCACTGGGAACGGCAGCATCTAACAATCTGGCCCGGGCAGGAGTGGGTAGAATAATAATCATAGACCGCGACTTCGTGGAGCTGAGCAACCTGCAGAGGCAGATGCTCTACGATGAAAATGATGTAGATGAACCTAAAGCCATTGCCGCTGCCAGGAAATTAAAGAACATAAACTCTGATATAGAGATAGAACCCGTAGTTAAGGATATAAACCATACCAACGTGGAAGACATTCTCAGTAAAGCGGATCTGGTATTAGACGGAACCGACAACATACTCACCCGTATGCTGGTAAACGATGTCTGTGTTAAACAGGAAAAACCCTGGATTTACACCGGGGCCATCGGAACCTCGGGCATGACCATGAACATACTACCGGCCAAGGCCTGTTTAAGGTGTCTCTATCCCACCATCCCCAAGATAGGATCCCTACCCACCTGTGACACCATGGGAGTTTTAAATACCATAACAGTAATTATGGGTTCTATGGAAACCACAGAAGCCCTGAAAATACTCTTAGGTCATATCCCCGTGGGTACAGATAGCAGACTAAGGGTATACGACGCCTGGAACAACTCATTGGATGAAGTGCTGGTCCGGAAGAACCCAGAATGCCCCTGCTGTGTGAAGAAAAACTACGAATACCTGGATACAGAAGACAGGGAAGTGATCACCTCTCTCTGCGGAAGAAACGCCATCCAGATAACCCCAGCAGATCCTAAAGAACTATCCTTGGATGAAATGGCAGAGAAACTGGAGCCATTGGGAGAAGTGAAGAACACACCATTCATACTTATATTTAAAACAGAAAAAGAGGAAATATCCCTCTTTAAAGATGGAAGGGCTATCATCAAAGGAACCAATGATGAAAAGGTGGCCAGATCATTATACGCCAGGTATATTGGGACATGAATCTATATATTTTGTGTCCAATAATCATTGGAATTTAAGATAATTGTGTCCAAAAACCCTTAGAATTATTTAAGTTAATTGTGTCCAGAAAACATTTGGAATTTAAGATAACATGGAGATTAAGACCCTTAAAATCGGAAAAAAGAAGAATAAACTCACCGAGAGTATAATCCATGATCTGAGAGCATCTGAGGATATCGGTGTAAATAAATGCATTCAATGTGGGATGTGCACATCGGTCTGCCCCGCATCAAGACATTCGGATTATGATTCCAGGGAAATAGCTAAAAGAGTGCTTGAAGAAGATGAAAGTGTAATTTGTGATGATATCATCTGGAACTGTTTCTCCTGTTACAGCTGTCATAGCGTATGTCCGGTGGGTAACAGTGTAGCTGAAATAGTTCAGATATTAAGACAGAAAGCAATTGCCCAGGGGAAATTAGAACAGGTAGTTATTTTCCTGGTTTTCGGTGAAAGTTTAATGGAATTAGGGGTAGGATCCATACCTCTGGAATATTTCAACATATTGATTGAAATCATCGGAGATGAATATTTGGATATAAAGATCAATCTGGATGATATAAGGGAAGAATTGGGACTGGGAAAATTAACCTTACCTGAAGATGATACGAGAGACATAAAAATTATTTTAGAGAAAACAGGCTTTACAGGTAGATTAGAAAAACTGAGGGCCTATAAAGAATCAAGTAAAAATTCAAAACATAAGGGATAATCAATGAAAAAAATACCAGATAAAGATATCCTAATCTTTAAAAGCTGCCTGGTAAGTGGTGAATACCCGGGAGTGGAGTCATCCACCAAGTACCTATTTGATAAACTGGGTGTTGAGTATGTTCTGGATGATAGACAATCATGCTGCACAGGGTTAGGATACTACTTTGATCTATTTGATCAGTTCTCCACCACCGCCATGGCTGCTCGAAATTTCGCCATCGCCAGGGAAATTGGTCATAAAAACATAGTAACTTTATGTGCAACCTGCTATGCCATACTTAAAAAGGCCTGTAACATCCTCAATGAGAATGATGCAGTAAGAAATAAAATCAATCAGATATTTAAAGATTCTAAACTGGATTATATGGAATATTCTCCCGGTGACTTCGATTCACATGGTAACATATTCCACGCTGCAGAGGTACTCTGGAATAAAACTGTAGAAATTAAAGATATCCCCAAATTGGATTTATCTGACTTTAAAATAGCCTCCCACCACGCCTGCCACTACTGCAAGGTCCATTACAAAGAGGAAACCATAGGTAATATGAGAAATCCCATGATCATAGAGGAACTGGCCAAGACCTGTGGAGTGGAAACCGTAGACTGGTACGACCATAAAAGAACAACCTGTGGCGCAGGCTTCAGGCAGCGTTTTGCCAATTTAGACCTTTCCCTTTCAGTAACTGCAGATAAACTCCTGAGCTTACAGGAAAACGATGTGGACATCCTGCTACATATGTGTCCCAACTGCCAGATGCAGTTCGACCGATACCAGCCAGTTATAGAAAAGAACTTAAACACAAAATTCGACCTGGTCCACCTTAACATAGCCCAGTTTTTAGCACTGGTCATGGGTGCAGACCCTTATAAGGTGGTGGGAGTTCAAACCCACACTGTTCCCCTGGATAATATTTTAGAAAGGATAAACCAGGCTTCTCCAGTTGTTATATAATATACAAGATAAATATTAGCTAAGAGGTAATTTAAGTGAAAAGTTCCCCGTTCTCCAGATACGCCCCCAAAAGCAGCATCGATATAGGTGTCTTTCTATGTCGGTGCGGAGGGAACATATCTGACACAGTGGATATTGAAAAACTCAAATCCAGCATAGAAGGTGCTAAGGTAGTTAAGGAATTTGAGAATCTGTGTTCTGTGAAATGTCAGAAAAATATCCGGGACATAATACTGGAAGAAAACCTGGACCGGGTGGTTATAGCAGCCTGCTCACCAATCACCCATAAGAAAACCTTCCAGAACCATGTGACACCCTTAAATCCCTACCTATTAGAGATGGCCAATTTAAGGGAGCAGTGTTCCTGGGTGCACACCGATGGTGATAAGGCCACAAATAAAGCCATAACACTCACCAACGCCGCTTTAGAAAGGGTTAAATATGCCCAGCCCCTGGATACCGTGGTTAGAAAGATCAAAGACAGCGCAGCCGTAATAGGAGGGGGTATCTCCGGGATAACCGCCGCGCTTTCCCTGGCAAAACAGGGAGTTAAAGTCCATATAATTGAAGAAAAACCCACCGTAGGTGGGAACATGATAAAGATCGGTAAAGTTTTCTCCCCGGAAAAGATGGTGGAGGAGTGTGCCTTGTGCCTCTTCAACCCCCTGATAAATGAAGCTTTGGAGCATAGAAATATCGATATCATCACTTCCGCGGAGCTTATCTCATCTGAGAGGAAGGCGGGTAACTTCGACCTCCTGGTAGAGAAGAAACCACGCTACGTGAAGGAGGATAAATGTACAGCATGTGGTAACTGTGCCGAGGTTTGCCCGGTAGCTGTCCCTGACCAGTGGAATGAGAATTTAATGTACAGGAAAGCTATTTACAAACCATTCCCCCAGTCCGTCCCTGACGTTTACACCATAGATGAGGAGAACTGTATAAAATGTGGTAAGTGTGAAGAGGTCTGTAAGATGGATGCCATCGACCTCAAGATGAAAAAGGAGTTCATCCCCCTCACCGTCGGTTCCATAGTAATAGCCACCGGACACAAGGGATTCGACCTTAAAAACAGGCCAGAATATGGCCATGAGAGATACGATGATGTCATCACCCAGATGGAACTCGCGCGGATAATGGGGGTAAACGGACCCACCAAGGGTAAACTACTCACTCCCTCCACTGGAAAAATCCCCAAAAGAGTGGTTATGGTCCAGTGTGCCGGTTCCAGGGATGAGAAACCGGAAGGTAAAAGGTACTGTTCTAAAGTCTGCTGTATGGTGGCTATGAAGCATGCCAATTTCATAAAACGTTATTACCCAGATACGGAGGTAATAATCTGCTACACCGATATGAGAACCCCTGGAATGTATGAAAACTACTTCAGATACGGACAATCCAAGGGTATAAAACTCATAAGAGGACGGCCGGGAGAAGTGGTAAGAAAAGACGGGAAAATGGTGGTCCGAGTAGAGGACACCCTCCGTGGTGAGCAATTAGAAATAGAAACGGACATGGTTGTCCTGTCTGAAGCAATGGAACCCTCAGAAGGTACGTTGAAGGTTGCAGACATATTGAATGTGGGCCTTACTGAGGATATGTTCGTCAAGGAGAAACATCCCAAGATCAAACCGGTTAACACCGACGTGGAGGGTATCTATGTCTGTGGAACTGCACAGGGACCTAAAGATATCACAGACAGTGTTTCCCAGGCAAACGCAGCAGCCTCAAAGGTTTCAGAGATGATGAACGGTGGACTGGAAATAGAACCCATAATAGCTGAAATTGACCAGTCCAAGTGTACCATGTGCGGAAAGTGTATAGATGACTGTAAATACAAGGCCATATACATGTACGATGAACGTGTATCTGTTGACCCAATAGCCTGTACTGGATGTGGAATGTGCGTCTCCAGCTGCGAAGATGGTGCCATTGAAATCATGGGCCAGACCGACAGCCAGATCTTCGCCATGATCTCCGGTATGCTGAAGGATAAAAAGGACGGCGAGAAGATAATACTGGCCTTCCTGGACTACATAGGCTATGTTGCCGCGGATAACATTGGGATCAACAGAATATCCTATCCAGAATCCATCCGAATCATTAGGGTCACATCCATCAACCGTTTGATGATTAAACATGTCCTCTATGCCTTTGAAAACGGTGCTGACGGGATATTTTTAGGAGAATATCCCGACGACCTGGTCTATCCAGATATCCAGGAGAAAGTGCACGAGTTTAAAGCCGAGCTGATTAAAAACGGTATAGATCCCGATAGGTTGATGTATTATAAGGTTTATGCACCTTTCTACCGGGGACTGGCAGCCAAGTTTGAGGAATTCAACAGACAGGTGAATAAATCCCTGGATAAATACGAGGCCATCCTGTCTAAGGCTTCTTCTAAGGATATTTAAGTATTTGGGAAAATTTACTTAGACCCGTAAGAAAATCTGAGGCTTAAAAACCATATACATGGATGAAATACTCCCCATTAAAAAGAAGTTGAGGAGATTAATAGAATCTTATTTTACAACCTTCTCTTCATCCAAACTGCACCAACTCCCAATCCAAATACCAGTCCAATGAGGAGACCAGAAAGTAAAGGAGTTATAAAGCCTGTGCTAGTTGCCCCTGCGATATTTAACTTGGTTAAACCCTGCTGGATGGAATTTTTATTGGCATTTGCAACCACGATCCTG
>MVQY01000153.1 GCA_002067325.1 Methanobacterium sp. PtaU1.Bin097 | reverse complement strand
AGTAACCAAAACCGGAGGACCCATCATCAAAATGGAAGGAGTCAAAAAATACTACTACTCCATAGAAAGAGGAGTGGTGAAGGCTGCTGATAACATCGATCTGGTGGTAAATGAAGGGGAAATTTACGGGGTGGTAGGCCTTTCCGGAGCGGGTAAAACCACCTTGTCTCGAATATTATACGGCCTTACAGATCCCAGCAACGGTAAAATTGGTGTAAAATTAGGAGACGACTGGATCGATATGACTGAGAAGGGACCTATTGGTAGGGGAAGAGTTAAACCATATCTGGGCCTATTGCACCAGGAGTACAGTTTATATCCCCATCGTAATGTGTTAGGTAACCTTACCGAAGCGATTAGTTTGGAACTACCCGCTGAATTTGCCAGGATGAAAGCCGCTTATGTGTTGAATGCGGTTGGTTTTGATGAAGAATACGCCCAGGAGATCCTTTCCAAATTCCCTGATGAATTAAGTGGTGGGGAACGCCACCGGGTGGCATTGGCTCAGGTTTTGATTAAAGAGCCTAACATCATCATTTTAGATGAACCAACAGGTACCATGGACCCTATAACCCGGGTGCAGGTCACTGATTCCATAAGGAAGGCCCGTGAAGAACTCAATCAGACCTTCCTGATCATCAGCCACGATATGGACTTCGTACTGGATGTATGTGATCGTGCTTCCCTCATGAGAGGTGGAAGAATACTTAAAACAGGTTTACCTGATTCTATTGTGGATGATTTAACTTCCACAGAGAAAAAGAAGATGTTTAAAAAATAGGCTAAGAACATACTAATATTCCTCTTATCCCTCCTTCTTTTTTTCTTTTTAAGGATATCCCGATGAAAGTGAGGTTACTTCTTTTAATTTTCCTTCATTAAGGAGTTTCAGATTTTTCCGGGCGTCTAAAGGGGAGGCTTTATAGACGGTGATGTCTGCGTTTCTTAAGATATAGAAGGCGACTGGACCCATTTCTCCAGAAATCACGGTGTCGATCCCCTTGTTTACCAGGAAATCTGCTAATAAATTTCCTGCTCCTTTCTCAAGTCTTGTCGGGTTTTCCATGGTGTTTTCCTTTCTAATTTCGTTATTCTCTAAATATACAATTGTTACATAGGGGCTTCTTCCGAATACCGGACTTACATTGGAATTTAATCCCCTTTCTTCTGTTGTAATAGCTATTTTCATGAATATTACTCCACTGAAAATTCATTGATAGAATCCATATAAAGAATATATATTCATAACTATATAAATTTAATAAAAATAGAAAAGGGTAAAGAAAATTAACAATTAGAGGTTTTTGTTTTATCTGACATTAATAGAGATCCTTTTATCTTCTAATACATTTTTATAGGCTTCCGCTTCTATTAAGGTCTTGAGTTTTGATAGTGGGATATTTATCCCCCTTGAATTGAGTGCAACTATCATGGATTCTAGATCCTCATACTCTGCCTTGAGAGAAATTATTTCATCATCCTTTTTAACAAATTTCACCCCTATTTCCATCTCTAAATGGACGTCGTCTGCCTGTATCATCACCTTTTTGCTTCTGGTTTCAAAAGGAAACTTCACATGCTCATATTTAAATGTTTTAATCCCTAATGTGCCGAATTCCAGGGCCAGGAGAGAACAAACATCATCCAAGTAACTTTCATCCGTATCCACAAGGACGATATGTTCCATCCTCCCCTTCTTGGTGATGGCATTTAGAATATGGATGTTATTTGCACCTTTTTCCAGAGTCCGATCGATGATATGTGACAGAGTTTCCGGTGGCAGGTCGTCTATGGTGGTCATGAGTAGCATTTTCCCCACCGGATATCATAACTCAGACATAATCCTTTTAGCTCGTTTTGCAACTTCTTTTGCTCTGGGACTTCCCCCTGGTATTGCTGAAGAAATATAGGCCCCTGAGATAACTTTTGTACCTATATCATCAACTGATAATTTGCCCATAGCTCCAGCAACAGCAGCCGGTACGATGATATTAATGATACTGTGACCAGAAAGCTGTAACTCAGTAATAGGAACTGCACCTAAAGGTATCGCTTCAAGTATATCTGTTTTTTTGTTTAAAACAGCGTCAGGTATTACCTTGTGGGACAATCCTTCGAGAATTACTTTTTGTCCATCGATGGTTATTTCTAGATCTGCATCGGTGTCAAATCCACAGTACTTCATTAAAAATTCACTGGGTTTTCTTCTGGCACATCCTGCAAATTTTGTGACCTTGATTTTTATGTCTTTACCAGTCATACCGCTTAATAAGTTACTGCAGGCCGTTTCTACCTCATTTAGTTTTTCATCATCCAGCATTCGGACTATCTCATCCAGTTCTTTACCCGCTTCCAGCTGCTGGTAGGTGAATTTAGCACGGTCGTATACTCCTTTAGCCCGTGCACCATCGGTGGCCAGTATGCAGGCCCGGGTAACTGGTCCCCTCTGCACCTGTTCTGCCTTTCTGGAGATGGTGTTGGTGGCTATCATGGCCACTTCTGGTTCCAGCCAGAACTGTTCTTTAACTTCCCTTATTTTATCTGCAGCTTTTTCCAGATCTCCTTCATTTTCCATGATTAACTTCATGGCGAGCACGGCATCAGCGGACATATGGCCTAATGGAGGTTGCAGAGGTCCACCTGAAAAACCAGCCCCGATTGCAAGGGATTCCTCAAATGCAGCCAGCAATTCTTCGAAAACCATCATACCTATCACTGATGGTCCTCCTATGTCCTTCAAAATCACTCCTAAATCACCCACCAACTGGGCGGTGTCATATTCCTCACCGGTTCCCCTGATGTGGAGTTTTTCTGGAAGTCCGGCCGCTTCAACTGCCCCCACACCAGCGACATAAGCGCTGTTGGCTTTAAAGAATTCTCCATAATATTCTCCAACTTCAGAGTCGGGATGAACGATTTCCAGTATACCAGCCACTCCAAATATGGCCGCCAGTATAGGGCTGGGAGGCATTCCCACATTTGTATAGGCAGTTAACATGCCTCTTGTTCCAGCAGCAGCTCCATTTTTAGCCAGTTTAGGGAAACCTTCATCTTCACCAAGCGCCCCGTGTCCATATAGGGGACCTCCCCCTACGCCTAAGGGAACGATACTCCCATCGATTTCAGTGAGTTTATTGGCGAAAATATCATCGTATATCGCTTTTACAGCAGCGTAACCTGATATTTTATTGTTCGCTTTTGAGGTGGGTATGGCCAGAACGCCACATCTGTCAACTCCGGCAATCATCCGGGCCATGGCCCCTAATTTCCTGTTCCCTGCGGGTACTCCTGCTTGTGCATTAGAACCAGCCAGGTAACATAAAGTTGCACTTATCAACGCGGCATTGGCTGCATCAGCACCGGCCATTTTTGCAGAGTCTATGGCCTTTTTAAGCACATCATCGATGGGTAGATACTGCCTGTTTTCGTCGGTCAACCTTATTTCAATCCCTTTAAGGACATCTTCAGTTATAGAATTGGCTGCACAAATGGCGGCAATATTCAACATACCATGCCCCTTGGTAAGGGCTTCTATACGGTCATTGGTCATTAAATCTACTTCCGAGGTGGAAGCCATAATAGCGGCTATTATTACTTTTTCCATGCGATCACCGTTATTATTATGAATATATATTACTAATTAATTTTATGAATATTAATAAAAATAGAAAATTTATGATTTTCAACAGCGATGTTTCACATAAGGTTTGTAACCGTTACTGTTTCGTCTTTGAAGCTCATTTATCTCACTTTTTTAGCAACTATGAGTTTATTTACTGCTTTAGGTCCGAATGGTGAATTGAAATGGTCTATATAATGAATATCAATTATATTAAACCTTAAATTTTCTAAAAAAGTTATATAATCTTCAAATGATAAATCTCCTTTAAAACTAAACCTTTCCTTGCTGTTTGACGTTTTTTCAAAGTTTGTGAAATTCCATTCTAAGCTATCCAGATTAGCTTCCAATGTATCTTTCTCATCTTCAGGGAAGTACTGTTTATTTAGAAACAATCCATTTAAATTCAAGGAATTATAAACCTTTTTGGCGATTTCGGGATTTTTACCCCCAGGATTGTATGAAGAAAAAATTATGTCGTAGCTACCTACAAAATCATCTGTATAGAAATTTCCAGGGATAGTCGAAACACTGGAGTTGTACTTTTCAATAAATTTCTGTGTTTCCTTTAAAACCTCTGGAAAATCGAAAACATAACACTGTAAATCCGGATTCGCTTGATTGAAAGCTATAGAATATAGCCCATGGCCGCCTCCAACATCAAGTAAAGTTTTTGAACGTTTAAATTCATTATAATTGGCCACTAATTCGATGGTCTCCTGTAGTTCTCCAGATAAACAATCCTCTGCTACTGCTTGTATAAGAAAAGGATATGAATTCTCATCTTTCTGATATAAATCCCCTTTTAATGCATGTTCTAAATTGTTCCATGAATCAGCCTTCCCTTTTAAAAATAACATACAGTTGCTCTGATTATAATCAGATTCAGAGTTTAAGTACAGTTGGGATGCTCTTGTGTTTTTATAAAACTCTCCCAATTTCTCTATTAATCCTAATTTTACCAGCGCCTCTAAAAGATAATAAGTTAGCACTGGTTCAATTCCCAGTTTTTCGGAAATCTGTTTATAAGTCATTTGTTTGTTTAAAAAATCGAAAATATCAAGTTCTATTGAAATATTAAGAAGATTGAATACTTTTAAACCATTCAGGGCATTCTCAACAGTGTCATGAAGTTGTCCTGGTGAAACATCTGGACGATCTTTAAGGTTCATTTTATCACTTCAGATTAAAGAGTGCGGAGATCCAGTTCTTTGAATTCACCAAACTGTGTCTTAAAAGTATCGTAAACTGATCCGCCTGATCCGCCGTTGAACTCCATAAATATTTCATTAGCTTTCTCTCCCGGATCTACATCGCTAAACTGCTCTGGGTAGAGAATTTTTCCAATGTAATAGGCATCTGCAAACATTATATCCTTATCATAACAGCAGGACAATACTTCATAGACATTTCCATCCTGTATAGCTTTAAGATCATTGTACTCAGGATGTTTGCTGGTGTCGTTCATTACTGAAGTTAAACTTCCAGATTCAATGAAGATCACGTCAGGATTCCATTTTATCAACTGTTCTCTATCTATCTGAGCATGTGAAGTAGCATTTGCAGTAGTGTTGATAACACTGGCAATATTGTTTGCATTTAACAGTGTGAAAGGAGGATAATGAGGATTCGTGGATGTGATATCATGTGCACCATAGTAAACCTGCCCACCAACATAAACTGTTTTGTTGCTAGAAACATTCCTTGTCCTGTTAGCAAGATCCTCTTGGCAGGAATCGATATAGTTAACCAGTTCATCTGCCCTAGTTTCCTTACCTAACACTTTACCCATTATCTTCAAAGATTCTTTATACTTATCCATCTGTTCAGGTGTTTCAACCGCCCCTACATACACAACAACTGTGGGAATACCTGTTTTATTTTGTATATCCACTGCTTGTTGTGGATTCCCGGCAAATATTACGTCTGGATCAAGTTCTATTATTTTTTCGTAATTTACCAAGTTTTTACGTGCATCGCCTATGACGGGTAAATTCCTTAATTCTGGATTTGCAATCATATAAGGCAACTGATTTTCCCATCCTCCGGCTGAACTAGATTCGATCTGTTCTACTCCAACCAATTTATCACTGGAGTTTAAATATATTATATTTCTGTTAGAAGTGCCTGTTCCCACTACTCTATTTACTTGGACTGGGACCTGAACTGTTCTATTTGCTGCGTCTGTTATTGAAACTGTACTTGTATCTGAACTTACTTTTTCCAAACCTAGAAAAAAATATAAAATCCCACCAAGACATAAAATCCCTATAATAATGATTATAACTATTTTTCGATTGATAATAATCACCTATGCCCAATTCAATATAACTTGAAAAAAATTAAACAAAAGTTGAATAAATAGGTATAAAAAACTTTCGATGGAAAATTGATATGAAAATATAATTCAAATTTGAGGCACTAAAATTTGGTCTAAATTGGCAATATTAATAGGTTTATGAAGTAAATAATGTTAAAAAAAGGACTAATTAGATTAGTAACTATTGTGCAACGATTTAAATATTTAAATCATTGAGATTTGGGAATCACAAGGGGAACTCCTTCAAAAGTTTTAATATGCACATCAACGCCGTAGGCTTCCTTAATAAGTTCTGGAGTTATAACTTCCCTTCCACCGCTGGTGAAAACTTGACCATCCTTTAACACTATGAACTTATCAGAGTATCTGAGGGCGAGATTTATATCATGCATCACCACGATGGAAGCGATATTTTGAGCACACGATACTTCTTTTATGAGTTTCATTACTTCCAGCTGATTTTTTAAGTCGAGGTCACTTGTGGGCTCGTCTAAAAGTAAAATTCGGGGTTGTTGAACCAAAGCCCTGGCTATAACTACTTTTTGCATTTCTCCACCACTCAACTCATTGATGTAACGTAATGCATACTCTTCCAGATTCATGACCTTCAATATTTCCTCTGTTAGTTCTATATCTTTACTGGAAACATCCCATTTTATGTAAGGCTTCCTACCGAGTAGAACAGCATCAAAGACTGTGATAAAACCTGTTTCTGATCTTTGGGGTACGTAGCCCATTTTCCTTGCAATTTCGATTTCCTTCATTTCTCGGACGTCTCTCTCCTCAACGAAGATCATTCCCTCTTTAAACTTCAAAATCCTGTTTATACATTTCATCAGGGTGGACTTACCAGACCCGTTAACGCCCAGTATAGAAACAAAATCCCCTTTTTTAACCTTAAAATTTATATCTTTGAGTATATTTGCCTTTCCATAGGAAAATTCGACTTTATCTACTGAAAGAACCATTTTCATCGCCCCATTTTCATTATTATATAGAAGAATAGAGGTGCACCTAAAAATGAAGTTATAATACCCACTGGTAACACAATTGGAGCTAATATGGCCCTGGCAACTGTATCAGATACCAGAAGTATTAGAGCGCCCAGGATAGCGGATGTGGGAATTAAAAACCTGTGGTCGGTTCCTATAATTCTCCTCATGATGTGTGGTGCTATTAATCCTACAAAACCGATAACTCCCAGAAACGCTACTGTCACTGCCGATGTAAATGAAGAGATGAGCATTCCATGTAACCTTATCCTATCCGTATTAACCCCTAAACCTTTCGCAGTCTCCTCACCAATTTCAAGACTGTTATAATCCCATGCATGATACATGAAATATGCTAATGCCGGTATCAGGAGTATGAACATGATCCAGACATCACTCCACACCGCCCTTCCAACATCTCCAAAAGTCCAGAAGACAGTGGCTGCCACCTGGGTATCCGATGCAAAGTACTGTAAAAACATCGTCCCCGCGGTGAACATGGCACTCATGGCCACTCCAGCGAGTATCATCGCTTCCGGTGTTACACTCCTGACCCTGGCTATTAAAAGGATTATGCTAACACCAATCATCGCCCCTAAAAATGCTGCAAAAACAGTGAGGTAAGGGTTGTTCACGATAACTGCATCAGCCTGGGTACTGTTTAATGCCCCAGCACCCAAGACTATGATGGCAAATGCAGCTCCAAAAGCAGCCCCCTGTGAAATTCCCATTGTGTATGGGCTTGCCAATGGGTTCCTGAGCACATTCTGCATTATACATCCTTCAATACCCATACAGCACCCTGCTATTATAGCGGCAAGGATACGGGGAATACGGATATTCCATATGATTGAAGCCCCGGCAGCTTGACTGTTAACTAAGCCATTTAATATTTCATATACGGATAAATTTGCAGCTCCCACTTTAATGGAAAATATAATGGTAACAGTTAAGGCTACGACTAAAACTGCCCCAATATATAACTTATTCCTCAGGTAAGATTTGTAACCTGATACTGTTTCGTCTTTGAAGCTCACTTATCTCACTTTTTTAGCTATTATGACTTTATCTTCTGATCTTGTACCAAATGACGTGTTGAGATGGCTTATGTCATGAGTACCTATGATTGAAAATCCAAGACCCTCTAAAAACTCTAAATATTCCTCGAAACCTAAATCACCTTTAAAGCTGAATCGTCTTTCTGCTTTATTGGACTTCTCAAAATTGGTGAAGTTCCATTCCATGTTATCTAAGAGGTCTCCCAGGGAATTTTTACTCTCTTCTGGGAAGTACTGTTTGTTTACAAATAATCCATCCAAATTCAGGGAATTATAAATTTTTTCGGCTATTTTTGGGTTTTTTCCTCCCGGATTGTATGAAGAAAAGATCATGTCATAACTACCGCCAAAATCATCCCTGTAAAAATTCCCGGGGATAGTTAAAACGCTGGAACTGTACCTTTCAATGAATTTCTGTGTTTCCTTTAAAACCTCTGGAAAATCGAAAACATAACACTGTAAATTCGGATTCATCTGACTGAAAGCTATAGAATACAATCCATGGCCTCCTCCAACATCAAGCAAAGTCTTAGAACTCTTAAATTCATCACAATCTGCTACTAAATCAACTGTATCATGTAATTCACCAGATAAACAATCTTCAGCCATCACCTGTATGATCTCAGGGAAGAAAGATTCATCTTCCCGGGATATTTTGCCATGTAAGGTGTTATTTAAATTATTCCAGAGATCAACGTTTCCTTCTAAGGATAGTATGCATTTATTTCTGTTGTAATCAGATTCGGAATTTAAAAAAACTTTAGCTGTCCTTGAATTTTTATAAAATTTCCCTGTTTTATCCATTAAACCTAGTTTTGCCAGTATTTCCAAGAGATAATAAGTTAAAATAGGTTCAACTCCCAGTTTATTAGAAACTTGCTCGCAAGACATTGGTTCGTTTAAAAAATCAAAAATCCCAAGTTCTATAGAGGTTTTTAAAAGATTAAATATTTTTAAGCCATTTAAGGCATTCTCAACAGTACCCTGTAATTTTTCTGCTGAAACATCCGGACGATCATTAATGTTCATTGTTTTATCACACTCGATTCTTTTTAAAGGGTGCAATCAGATGTCCATCTTTATATGTCCATCTTCTTGAATCCGCCGTACTGAGTTTTCAACGTGCTGTAAACCAGTTCACCCGATCCACCATTGAATTTCATGAATATCTCGTTGGCTTTTTCTTCTGGATCTACATCTGCAAATTGTTCAGGATAGAGAATTTTACCGATATAATAAGCATCAGCAATCATCGAATCTTTATTGTAAGAGAACAAGCAGTATGGAAGGACATCGTAGACGTCGCCATTTTTTACAGCGTTTATGCTTTGATAAACTGTATTCTGATTGGTATCGTTGATTATCGATTCTGCACTGCTCCCCTCTACGAAGATCATGTCAGGATTCCAGGTTACTAGTTGCTCTTTATCCACTGAAATTGCATGTAAAGTTGCATTGGTGGTGGTGTTCATGGCACTGGCCACGTTATCTGCATTCACCATTATAAATGGGGGATAAAATGCATTGGTAGATGTGATGCCGTGTGTTCCATAATAAGCCTGTCCAGCTATGTATACTGTTTTGTTGCTGGAGACGCCGGCCGTTCGTTTAGCAAGATCCTCTTCGTAGGAATTAATATAGTTAATCAGTTCATCGGCCCTGTCTTCCTTACCTAACACCCTACCCATCATCTTCAAAGATTCCTTATACTTATCCATCTGTTCAGGTGTTTCAACCGCGCCAACGTATACCACAACAGCAGGAATACCCGTTTTGGTCTGTACGTTATCTGCCTGTTCTGCAGTGCCAACAAACACCACATCGGGGTCAACTTCGGCTAATTTTTCATAGTATACTGTATCGGTCCTTGCATTGGCAACAACTGGTAATTTCAGAAGTTCGGGATGAGCGATCATATAGGGCAACTGATTTCCCCACGCCCCTGTTGAATTGGATTCCATCTGTTCTATTCCAACCATTTTGTCACTGGCGTTTAAATACACAATTTCTCTACCAGAACATCCGGTTCCCACCACTTTATTAACCTGGGCTGGAACCTGGACTGTTCTACCTGCTGCGTCTGTTATGGAAACGTTGCCTTCTCCTGAAACTGGAATATCTCCACCAAAGGTGTAGACTAAAATTCCGCCAACCAGTATTGCGATGATAATAATACCAGCTATTAACTTTTTATCCATAAAATCACCCTTAATTTATCCTTAAAGTACCTTCAAAAAATGGGAAAAAAATTAAATCTCTATCTTTTCAAATCCACCAAGCGGTCCCTTTAGATCACTGTAGACTGGTTTACCCACGAACATCGTGAATATTTCATCTGCTTTCTTTTCGGGGTCTACATCACTGAATTGTTCTGGATAGAGAACTTTTCCAATGTAGTAAGCATCAGCAATCATTTCGTCCTTGTTATAGCTGTATAAACAGTAAGTCAGTACTGTATAGACATTACCATCCTGTATAGCCTTAATATTCTTGTATTCTGGGTTTTTGCTGGTATCATTGGTCACAGTTGTTAAACTTCCTCCTTCAATGAAGATTACGTCGGGATTCCAGGTTATAAGCTGTTCCTTATCTATCTGAATGGCGTTTAGGGTTGCATTGGTGGTGGTGTTCATGGCACTGGCCACGTTATCTGCATTCACCATCTCAAAGGGGGGATAAAACGGATTGGTAGATGTGATGCCGTGTGTTCCTCTGTAGGCCTGTCCAGCTATGTATACTGTTTTGTTGCTGGAGACACCTGCAGTTCGTTTATTAAGGTCATCTTGGCAGGAATCTATATAGTTAACCAGTTCATCGGCCCTGTCTTCCTTACCTAACACCTTACCCATTACTTGTAAAGAGTTTTTATAATTATCCATCTGTTCGGATGTTCCAACAGCCCCAGTGTATACAACAACAGTAGGAATACCAGTTTTAGTCTGTATAGTTTCAGCATCTTCTGCACTTCTAGCAAACACCACATCTGGTTTGAGTTCTGCTATTTTTTCATAGTTGATTATATTTTTACTGGCATCACCCACTATGGGGAGACTCATTAACTCGGGATGAGCGATCATGTAGGGTAATGAATTACCGGATCCTCCAGTAGAATTTGATTCCACCTGTTCTATGCCAACCAGTTTGTCACTGGCGTTTAAATATACTATTTCTCTGTCAGAACATCCTGTCCCTACGACTTTATCTACTTGGGCGGGAACCTGGACTGTCCTTCCTGCAACATCGGTAACGGAAACAGTACCTGAGCTTGAACGTGCAGTGTCTTCACTAAAAATATAAAACAAACCAAAGATGATTATTACTGCACTTACAACACAAATAATACCTAATGATTTTTTTCCTATAATTTTTACCACCTCTAAATTAGATTTTAAAAAATCATTTATAATACTTTCTATTGAAGTATTAATACATTTATAAGCAAACCCGAAAAAAGTAATACTCTTTAAATAGTTAATAACACCTTTATAAGTAACTAGAAAATACGTAATACCAAATTAAGAAATTCAAATCTACTGATCTGTAAAAATGAACTTGGACAAAAGATACTGAGTTATGAGAAACAGATTATATAAGTGATACTGATGGGCCACAGATTAATCATATTCCAAATTTGCTCAAACAATTTGTTATTTTATATCTAAGAAAAAGGTGGATTTAAAGGTCAAGTTTCTTGAATCCGCCATATTGTGCTTTTAAATCATTGTAAATTGCTTTGCCTAAGAATTTTACAAAAATTTCATCTGCTTTCTTTTCTGGATCTACATCAGTGAATTGCTCGGGATAGAGAACTTTTCCAACGTAATAGGCATCAGCAATCATTTCCTCTTTATTATAGGCATAAGTACAGTAAGGTAATAATCCATAGACATTTCCATCCTGTATGGCTTTAATTTCTTTATATTCTGGATTTTTACTAGTATCATTTATCACTGTTTTTAGACCTGTTTCTTCAATGAAAATTACATCAGGGTTCCAGGTTATTAACTGTTCTTTTTCTACCTGAAAACCTTTTGAGGCATCAGAAGTATTAATGTTTGCAGCAACGTTAGTTGCATTCACCATTTCAAATGGAGGGTAAAAAGCATTGGTGGCTGTGATACCATGGATTGCTCCATAAGCTTGTCCTCCCATGTAAACAGTTTTATTACTGGACATATTTTTAGTCCTATTTTTAAGGTCTTGTTCATAAGAATCAATATAACCAATGAGTTCTTCTGCCCGTTCTTCTTTATTTAACACTTTGCCCATTACTCTTAAAGACTGTTTGTACTTATTCATCTGTTCAGGTGTTCCAACAGCATATATGTAGACAACAACAGTGGGAATACCTGTTTTTGATTGTATAGTGTCTGCCTCTTCTGCACTGTTAGCAAATACAACATCAGGATGGAGTTCTGCAATTTTTTCATAGTTTATGGTAGTTCCACTTGTAACTACGGGCAAACTCATTAATTCAGGACGTGCAACCATGTAAGCCATTAATTTCCCACTTCCACCTGTTGAATTAGATTCAGACTGTTCTATCCCCACTATTTTATCACTGGCATTCAAATAAACTATTTCTCTACAGGAACATCCTGTTCCTATGACTCTGTTCACCTGAGCTGGAACTTGAACTGTTCTGCCTGCCACATCAGTTACAGAAACCGTACTACCCTTAGTTGAATTGGTAATGTTTCCACTTAAATAGTAAATTGAAGCTCCTCCAATTAATACAAAAATAACGATAATACCCACCATCAACTTTCGATCCATAATTCCCTCCACCTTTAAATTCTTAGCATTTTTCCTAATAGCTTACTAAATTTGTAAGCCAAAATTAATGATAAGTAATAAGCATATAAATATTTCGATTTTGAACTGTTCAATAATGATATATTAAGATAATAAGCTAACCTTTGATATAATTTACATGATTAAATCGAATTATTTACAATAAAACCATACATAAAACAATAAATTAAACCAATAACAATTAAATTCGAGCTTATTGTATCAAATAGATAATTTTCATGGTTAAAAAATAAAATACATTAAATTTAAAGATTAAAACTGACAATTTATGTGTATATAGATAAATAGAAATGAATAAATCTTAAAAAACCAGTATTACTAATCTAAATTGGAAAACCCTAAATAAACAATCTAATAATAGTTCTACCTGGGGGAAAATGATATTCCTTCATGAAAAATTCCTAATTTTTGTCACGTTGGAAATATTAATCGTTTTAGTCAAAAAACTAAAAAATACATTTATTCAACATTTTTTAAGTTTGAAATGCATTCCTCTAGAATCTTAACAGTCTGCTCTTCTTTTTCAGGAGGAATTTTTCCAGTTATGTTTTGTATTTTAAAAATTAACTCATCAATTGCTGTTTTTTCCTCACCAAACATCTCAAGAAACAGGTCTCTAAATTTAGAAAATTTTTCTTCTGATTCTTTATTGACTTTTCTTACAGTGAACAGTAATTTTTTCCCTTTGGGCGTAACATCATAAATGATTTTTGAACGTTTGCCAATTGATGATACATGTATTAACCCATCTTCTTCTAATTGTTTCAGGAGAGGGTAAATAGTTCCCTTACTTGGGGTCCAACCACCACCAGTCTTTTCATTTATTAATTTTAACAAATCATAACCTGATCTTGGCTCTTCATTTAGCGAATGAAGAATGAATACTGTTAATAATCGTATTTCCTTTCCTTCTATTGATGTAAATTTCCATAATCCAACCATGTTATAATTATATTATGATTAGGTATAAATATCTAGTTTTGAACTATTCGCTCAAGATACATTAATAGAATTTTTAATTTCATTTTTTTAATTAAGTACAATGATTTTTGAATTTATTTTTGATTCAACATCCACTTTACAGTTTTTAGAAGATATTAAGTAATTATAATTACTTTTTCAATGATCTACTGCTGTATAACCATATCATATCATTCTTCCTAAATACTTCAGGTTTAATTTGAAGTTCTTATTCACAATATATCACAAATGAACAGTTCAAAATCGAAATATTTATATGCTTATTACTTACCATTAATTGTGACTTTGATGTGAAATTTGTAGATACTACAAAAACTTAACAAACAGAGGTAAATTATGAAACTCGTTATATGTGGAAAAGGGGGGAGTGGTAAAAGTACTATTGCAGCTCTCCTTGCAAAATCTTTTGTAAAAAAAGGCAATTCTGTTCTTGTAATCGATACTGACGAATCAAACTTCGGTCTTCACCGGCAACTGGGAGTCGACCTGCCTCAGGATTTCACCAACTATTTTGGTGGCAAAGATGTTGCCCTTGAAAAAATTATGGCCGCAGCGCCAGATTGGGAATCAATTTCATTTTTTGATAAAGAGTGGGGCACTGTCGATATCCCTTCAGAATATTTTTCCCAAAAAAATGGAATAAAACTCATTGCCATAGGGAAAATTCATGAAGTAGGTGAAGGATGCGCCTGCACAATGGGAATACTGGCAAAGGAGTTTATCGGCAACTTGAGGTTGAATTCCAGTGAAGTGGTCATTGTAGATACAGAAGCCGGTATTGAACACTTCGGGAGAGCTATTGAAAAGGACGTGGATGCAATCCTCATGGTAGTAGATCCATCCTATGAATCCATGAAACTATCTGAAAAAGTTGCAGAATTAAGCAGCAGCATAGGCAAACCAGTGTATTTCATCCTGAATAAAGTTGATGAAACAAATGAGCAATTCCTTCGGGAGACCATCCGTGATCAGGACATGATAATTGCAGCTATTCCGGCAGATACCACTCTTTCACTGGCTGGGCTCAAAGGTGATGAAATTACAACAGACATCAATGAAATTCAGAATATGAATAAATTTTTAATTGAAAAAATTGGGCAATGAGGACATATACAAAAATTCATTGCTTATATTTTTATAAATCCAATTCGGATGCTAAATACACATAAATGACTTTTTAAAAATTAAAAGGCTGTAATGAGTAGAAAATTATCGATTAAAAGTAGTTTAACCCAAAAGGAGATGTATCATGAGTAATAACAGACTATGTAAAACCCAATGTGAATCCGATCATGTAAACAATAAACAAAAAAGAGGGCCAAGCAGTTTCTGGATGCACGATCCGGAACTTGTCTTTGGCGAGCTTAAACTTAAAGAAGGAGATTCTTTTCTGGATATAGGTTGCGGAACAGGAGATTATTCTGTATATGCATCCAAAATCGTCGGAGATTCAGGAGTTGTATATGCACTGGATATACAGAAGGAATTAATTAATAATATAAGAAAAAAAGCCGATGTGAAAGGATTAAAGAATATTAAGACAATGGTATCTGATATTGCTGCCCCAATACCTGTTGAAGATAACGTTATTGATGTTTGTTTTATTTCTACAGTTCTCCATGCGGTTGATCTGGATGAACATGGAAAAAGGTTATTCAGTGAAATTCGTCGGGTTTTAAAACCAGAGGGGCGTCTGGTAATTATAGAATGCAAAAAAGAAGACTTATCCAGAGGCCCACCACTGCATATGCGTATATCAGCAGAAGAGCTTGAAGATCATGTAACACAATACGGTTTTAAAAAGATAAATTTA
>MVQY01000152.1 GCA_002067325.1 Methanobacterium sp. PtaU1.Bin097 | reverse complement strand
TGTAAAGCCATGGATCTAAGTGAAACACAAATTACCAATGCACTGGGCCTGGCAGGGACCCAGGCAGCCGGTCTCTTAGAATCAGACCACTCAGGGTCCATGGGAAAACACTTACACACCGGTAGGGCAGCCCAATCAGGTATCTTATCAGCTTTACTTGCCAGGAATGGTTTCACCGGAGGTGAAACTATTCTGGAAGGTGATGAAGGCTTCCTAAAAGCAATGACTGATATTGACCCCAATGCAATGACTGATATTGACCCCTATACAATGGTTGATGCTCACCCCCATGAAACTGATCTACCTATGGAAAACTATCACATTTCAGATGTCTACTTCAAGATCTACCCTGTCTGCAGGCATCTGCACTCCAGCATCGATGCACTACTCGAGATTGTAAAGGAAAATCAGCTTGAACTGGAAGAAATTGAAAAGATAACCGTGAACACCTATAAAATAGCTGCTGAACACGATGATTACCATCCCACCAGTACTGAGGCCCTGAGGCAGAGTTTACCCGTTTCCATGGCGGTTGCGCTTCTAAACCATTATCAGGAGACTGTTGACTTGATTGAATTCAGTTATTCTCCCCCAAATCAGAAGGAAATAAATGACATATCCGGGAAAATCCAGATAAAGATAGATTCTAACCTGGATAAGCAGTACCCTCAAAGTAGACCATCTGAAGTTACAATATTTACTGAGAAAGGCATATATAAAAATAAAGTAGATTTGCCCCAGGGTGAACCGGAAAATCCCCTTAAACAGGGTGTAGAGTGGAAGTTCAGGAATTTAAACCCTGATGTGGATGCTCGAGTCCTGGATGTGATAGGAAACATGGATTCCTACCCGGACGTGAGGCAATTTATGGGTGATCTTAATTCATTTTTAAAAATCTAAATTCATTTTTTAGTATACTAGTAAGATTTATCATAGAGAGTTTCATTCTTATATGTTGACAAGATTTAATTAGGATTTAATTTTTGGGAGTGGAATAAATTGCGATCAACGGATTTTCTAAAGACACTGGGAATAGATAAAAGGGATGGGATCGAGGAATCTGAGCTCAGATTTCCAGATGGTGCCCAGTATCGCTTCGAAGTGCCGGGTATCCAGAAACCAGAGGCTATGGCTTCTCTCCTGGATGCCTCTGATGATTATGATGTTACCGTGCACCGGGTAACCCAGACCAAGGGTGTCATGCTTCTAACCGATTCTGAGATAGAAGAGATGGTAGAGATGGCCAGGACTGCTAAGATAGGGCTCTTTTTAAGCGTTGGCCCCCGGGCTACTTATGATACCAGCGCTTCTGCCCAGACCAGGGAAGGCGCACGGATAGGATACCGGTTAAGGGGATATGATAACCTGTTATACGCCGTAGAGGATGTGAAAAGAGCAGTTGAACTGGGTGTCCGGGGAATACTGCTCTACGATGAAGGGCTCCTCTGGGTCCTGGGTAAGATGAGGGAGGCGGGTGAACTACCGGAGAATATGCACTTCAAGGTCTCCGCCCATACTGGACATGGAAACCCCGCCTCTGCAAAGTTACTGGAGGATTTAGGGGCCGATTCATTCAATCCAGTCCGTGACCTGCAGATTAACATGCTCTCCGCCCTCAGGAGGGCTATAAATATATCCATCGATATCCACACTGAAAATCCGAAGTCCTCGGGAGGTTTCATAAGACACTACGAGGTGCCGGATATTATAAAGGTAGCTGCCCCGGTGTATCTTAAAACAGGCGGGTCAATAGCTAAACAACACAGCCATGACACCACCAGTAAGGAAGCTTCAGAGCGTATAAGACAGGTCTATCTGGTTAAAAATATGATAGAACGCTACTACGGAGATGCAAAAACATCTAAGGTAGGAATGGAGGATTTAGCTATTCCTGAATGAAAGAATCTGGGGTTCCTGAATGAAGAATCCAGGTTATTCATGTAAAAGGAATTTAGGTTAATTCCTGAATGAAAGGATAGGTAATTCCTGAACGATTTATTCTTAAAAAAGCATGGAAAAGAAAATATGGACCTAACCAACCAAGCTAAAAGGGCCGTTATAAAAGCCAGCGCAG
The DNA here is from genome assembly GCA_002067325.1 of Methanobacterium sp. PtaU1.Bin097. Classification (GTDB taxonomy): domain Archaea; phylum Methanobacteriota; class Methanobacteria; order Methanobacteriales; family Methanobacteriaceae; genus Methanobacterium_A. Next base: position 838 of record MVQY01000152.1, on the reverse strand, counting down.
AGTTCCGTGAGGACCAGTTCAACGCTTACCAGAGAGCCCTGGAAGTTGAAACCAATCCCCGGGCTTCCTGGGTCCTGGAGCTTCTAGTTGAAAACGCGGAGTTGGCCCGAAAAAATAAGGTTCCCCTCTGTGACGATACCGGCATCCCCCATGTACTGGTGGAAGTGGGAGAAGACGCCGTTCTGCCAGGGAATTTCATGGGGGATGTAAGGGAAGGTATTAAAGCCGGTTTAAGGGAGCTCCCGGGGAGGCCCATGGCGGTGAAGGGTGATGATATCGAGAGGATCGAACAGAAGAAGGGACTCTATGATGACCCGGGAGAGGTCTTATCTGCCCCGTTTTTATTCGACAAAATGGATCCAGATGCTGGCAGTGATAAAGTAAGGGTACACGTCCTCATGCTGGGCGGCGGCCCGGAGATAAGGGCCAGTACCTACCGGGTCTTCCACCAGCGGGATCACCAGGAAATATGGAAGCATGTAACAAACTGGATGGCCCAGGAGATCCCCAGATTAGGGTGCACCCCATGTATACCTGCCATTGGTGTGGGCAGGACCCATTTTGAGGCGTCGTCTTTGATGTTGAAGGCCATGGCCTATGGTAACCTGGATGTGCAGTCTGAGTTGGAAGAGGACATAACCAAAACTTTAAATACTTTGGATATAGGTGCTTTAAATATAGGCGGTTATGTAACGGCCCTTGGTTGTTTAATCAACATAGGGCCTCAAAGAGCTAGTGGAGTTCGTATTCTTAGTATGAGACCATGTTGTTGCGTTGAACCAAGAGTATCATCCTTTGATATCTCTAACAGAGAATTTTATTAGCTAAGAGTATCAAT
>MVQY01000151.1 GCA_002067325.1 Methanobacterium sp. PtaU1.Bin097 | reverse complement strand
GTGAAACATTCCCCTGGGACACGTCTTCTATATCTTTATTTTTAAATCCAGCCAGTTTCAGCTCGTGTACTGTTTTAGGTACGGATAACGGATCTGAGGGTGAAGAGCTCATATCACTGTCCAGTGCAAATCCTTCAGTACCATATTCTTCCAGGAGTTTAACAGCTTCCTGGGGGGTCATTTTCTGCGGCTGTACAGTGATGCCCCGTAAACCTTTAAAATCAGCAACTAAATCAACTATAGACTTATCCACATGGTCGATCTGAACCAGGGACTGGTCTATATGATCATCAAGGATGGATAAGGATTCCCTGGCCACTTCCCTCTTATTAGTCCTTGGTGTGTGTACGATGACCTTCATCTGCAGTTCATCTGCGAGTTTGAGCTGTTTTATGAAGATATCCTTCTCCTTTTCTGCTGTAGTCTCCAAGCCTATCTCTCCTATGGCAATGACCTTATCGTCTGCAAGGAGAGAGGGTAACTCGTCAAGGACCACTTGATAGTCAGGGGATATGCTGCGGGGGTGGATCCCAATGGCACCATATAGTTTCAAACCGTTATCTGCTGCCCTTTTAAAGTCGTTGTTCAGGATACGGTGGATATGGTCTAAAACAACTGCTGATGTGCTCATCCTCAGAGGGTCATGGGCGCAGGTTATGGCCGCTTCTACACCGGCTACTGCCATCAACTTAAAGTCCTCGTAGGGCCTGCAATCTGCATGTATATGTCCGTCTATCATTTAATTTTCACCTGAAATTGGATTAGTAAGATTTAGAAAATAAAATTAATGGTGTTGAATCAGAAAATTAATGGTGTTGAATCAGCGCTATTTTGACTCCATTGGGGTCTTCTAGGAAGGCGAGGGTCCCAACTGTTATTGGCATAGGTTCCATGGTAACTTTAGCACCTTTAGATCTGAGTTCTTCTAAAGTAGCGTTTATGTCTTCCACATCAAATCCAAAGGCATGTAGGCCAGGTTCCTCTTCTGTATTTTCTATGAGCTCTATCATAGTCTCCCCTTCACCTTTCATCAACGTGATTGTGAGCCCGGGGAAGGGATTGTGCTGGCTATCTACTTCGAACCCCATAATATCCCTGTAGAATTCAACTGACTCATTCATGTCCTTAACAATCATAGTTGTGTATTTGATTTTCATTAGGTTATCACCCCTCCGATAAAGGTTTATTCATAATATCCTGGGCTACCCAGGTAGGGGACATTAGCGAAAAGAAATCCAGATAGAAGGTCATAATTTTATCTCTATACTCTTTGAGTATATAAGAATGTGTGCCCCTTCTTGTTATAAGATGGTGTGGTTAAAAATTTTAACTGGACCAGACAATATAATAACTAGGAGGAATTTTACCATGGATGTAGAAGAAATGGCCAAAAAAGCTACCCTTAAAGATCTAAAGGAAATAGCAAAAAAACACGATATCAAACTGGGAAGATGCCCCACAAAATTGACCATAGCTAAGAAGATACCCCGGGAAGAATTAGAAGCGCTGGTTGAAAAATAAAAGAGATTGTATGGGGTTTTCAAGTAAATTTACACTTACTATTTAATTTAATTTCTTTAAATTTTATTTTCAAATAATAAATTTTCAAAGAAATATTTCCTACTACAATTCTTCAAACTCTGTTTTTAAATATATTAAACTACCAAGGGTCATGTAAATATCTTCCAGGGGGATTCTAACCTGTTTGGAATCGTCACGGTTCCTGATGGTTACAGTGTCATCCTCCAAAGTTTGATGATCTACAGTCACAGCGTAGGGGACACCTATCTCATCAGACCGGGCGTATCGCCTGCCGATGGTACCAGAGGCATCATATTCGGCTATTAGACCTTCTCTTCTTAACTCGTCCCTTATCCTCCAGGCGACGGTTGCCAGTTCTTCTTTATTTACCAGTGGAAAGACGTTCACTTCCACAGGAGCTATATCGGCAGGAAGCTTTAAAATGGTTCTATCTCCTTCCTTATGGTAGCAGTGAAGGAGTACGGAGTAGATAATCCTGTCTATACCATAAGATGGCTCTATAACGTGTGGATAAATTTTCTCTCCCCTGACAGTCTCCTCTACCTCCTGGAAGTCGATGATATCCGGGGTTAGGATGTGTGTTTTGCCCTCAATTTCTAGGGGGTAATCTCCACTTTCCTGGAATGAATCTTTAATCTGAGAAGCATCCATTTCCTTCAGGGCTTCCATTATTTTAGGGGTATCCCCTTTAAATAGGGGACCGAACTTCTTCATCTGGGGCTTGGCCACCAGTTTCTTCACGGTTTTAGGCTGGTCATATTCGATGAAAACCCTTAAGTCTTCCTTACTGTGCTTACTATGGGATTTTAAGTCGAAGTCGGTACGATCAGCTATGCCTATTATCTCGATCCAGCCGTACCTGTCTGTTTCAATCTCCACATCCCAACAGTCTATGGCGTAATGGGCCATCTCGTTACAGAGGTGCTGCCTGAACCTTATCACCTCTTCAGGTATACCCAGATCCTTCAAGAATCGTAGGGCCAGGCACAGCTGGTAGGTGAGCATCTGGCTGGAAACGATACCATCATCAACTGCCTTTTGGGCTGTGTATTTAACAGGATCCCCTTCATCAGTTTGGCTTTGGGCGGAATACAGGTTCAAAGTGTCTTCTGCTACTTCATAGAATTGGGGGTGGGTTTTATCCCGGGGATCCACGAAGATCTCCACCTCGGCCTGGGTGAATTCCCGGAGTCTGATAACACCCTGACGGGGTGATATCTCGTTACGGTAGGCTTTACCCAGCTGCACCACGCCGAAGGGTAATTTACCACGATTAAACCTTAGCAACCTCTTGAAGGGTATGAATATTCCCTGCGCAGTTTCTGGGCGTAGGTATCCGGTTTGTTTGCCCTTTGAACCAATTATGGTCTGGAACATGAGATTGTAACTCCACACATGGGTTAGGGGGCCTCCACAGTTGGGGCAGGAGAGTTTTTCTTCAGAGAGAATTCTGGATAACTCCTCATTGGGAAGGCCTTCCACGTCCTTACCAGTGGCCTCGTTGATTATATGGTCTGCCCGGAAGACGTTTAAACAATCTTTACATTCAGTCATGGGGTCGTTAAAGTGGTCTACGTGTCCTGATGCTTTAAGGGCTTCCTCGGGCATTATGGTGGGAGATTCTATCTCGTAGAAACCCTCACCTATCACGTAGTATTCCCGCCATTTCTCCATGATCTTATTTTTTAAAGTGCCGCCTAGGGGGCCGTAATCAAAGAATCCAGCAACACCGGAGTATATTTCAAAAGAGGACCATAGGAATCCTCTTTTTTTGGCAATAGTCATTACTTCATCATTTTTCACATGATCATCTCGTTAATTAAAGGGTTGTAAAATTGAAAGCTTTGAGGTTCTAATAAGTTCCTACAGCTTAAAGTTCTCAATTAGTTCACTATAATATATATTATTTTACTAACTTGATCTGTTTGAACCTGTTTTTAATCTCATGGTCCTGTTTTATCTTACTGGTGATGGGGCGTTTCTGGCCCATGTATTTACTGTCCCGGTCGGGATGGCCATATGGCTTCTCTGAGGGGGATGTCATGGTTTCAAAGACTATCTGACACACCCTCTGTCCAGTGTAGAGGGCGACTGGCATTTTACCTATATTTGATATTTCTAGGGTTATCTTACCATGGAATCCCGGGTCTATGTAGCCGGCGGTTACATGCATGGTTATACCCAGCCGGCCCATGGATGAGCGTCCCTCGACACGGGCCACCAGGTCATCAGGGAGTTTAACAGTTTCATAGGTTGTGGCCAGGGCGAATTCCCCTGGGTGGATTATGAATGGCTCTCCCTCCGCTATGTAGAAGGATTCCATGTAGGATTCCAGGTCACCAGGATCCATAGGATCTATAACTGGTTTACGCACAATTCTAAAACCTTTAAATTCATTACCAATCCGGAGATCAACTGATGACGGCTGTATCTGCACATCGGGATCTTCCAATGGGTGTATGGTAATTCTACCATTTTCTAAATATTCTTTAATATCAGTATCACTTAAAATGGCCATTTTCTTCCCTCACTTTCCTCTTGATCTTCTTTTTTAATATCAATGGATGATGGGTTCCAGATGGTGTTGGGAAGACCGCAACTATTTCCCACTCCAACCAGTAGAACCTGGGAACCCTCATTGGATCTTAAAATTGAATTTTCCACCACCGGTATGGTCTTAACTGCGGCATCCCGTAGTTTACGGGTTAATGGACTGACCGCCTCTTCAGGACTCATCTTGACGATAATCGCGTCCAACTGTAGGTCCTGCCCTACTAATTTTTCCTCAATTTCCCAGCGGTCCACACCGGGACCTCCGATTACCAGACCGATGCCCTGGGCAATGGAACCAGTTTCCTCTCCTTCGAGTTTAACTGCCGCATCCACGGTTATAATTCTCTTTATACCTTCTGCTTCTATAATTGAGTTTATGGTTTTACCCACTTTACCTACACGTGCTCCCGGGCCTTTAGCCCGGGCCATAATCACTTTTCTGCCCTGGTATTCCCTTTGAGTTATCACCATTTCTCCCTGTTCTTGGAGCTCTCCGGGGTGGTCTGATTCCATCATCATCCCCACCACCAGGGGCCCTAAACCGTCACCAATTGGTTTGCCCTTGGAAAAGGCTTTAACTCCTTCAAATTGGGCTTTAACTATTTGCATGATTAAGGGGAGGCTCATCTGCAGCATCAAAAGCAACTGTAGGTTACCTGTTTTCCTGGAAAGCTCTAAATTATGCCTGACCTGCTTGGCTACGTTGTTGATTCCCAGGGTAGCTTTCAGGGTCATGGTTATATTGGATTTCCAATCTTCATCAGCTTCTGGTGCCAGTTCCTCTGCCATGTATTTGAAGTTTTCCTCACTCATCTCCAGGATTTTATCCAGTTTACGGACAATCCCGTTTGGATCCAGGTCCACCGG
>MVQY01000150.1 GCA_002067325.1 Methanobacterium sp. PtaU1.Bin097 | reverse complement strand
AAGAAGGAAGAAATACAAGCGATTACTAATACTAAATCTTTGTTCAGTGACAAGCTTAACCTTAGAATCGAAGGTGAAGAATGTATAGATTTAAATGATGTTAATCCTGTTAGGATGGATAAACAGTTGAATGAAGGTGAGGACTGATGTTTGTAATGCCAACAAGTAATTTAGAACGAACCATTAAAGAAAACGGTAAACCAGAACCCCTTTTAGATGGGTTACTTGAATGCATATCTGCTTTGAAGTGCCAAGATCGAGAGGAATTAGAAAAAATAGTGAAAGAATTGAAAAGGGAAAAAGGATCCTTTCCAAATGCTGAATGTGAATGGGCTGTTGGTGAAATGCTCCAACGAGTAATCTATTTCTTAGGGAATACTGGAGGATTTGTCAAATGATTGATTCTACTCACATCGAAATGAGCCGGAAAGCCACGGAGATTCAAGATCTATGGGAACCGAAGGAAGGGGATAAAATTACATCTTGGCAAGAATTTGCAAGTAAACGAGTTCCAGCACCAATGGAAATTTTACGAAGGGGAAAATATGGATCATTAATGGATTTTGAGGGTAACTATTTAAGGAACCCTTCAAATGCGGTTTGGTTGCCTCGGCAGGAAGACCTCCAGGAAATCGCAAGAAAAAATCTCAGTAAGACAACGTGGGGATTAACTGTTCTTTTTTACGAGTTTTTCAAAGAAAAATGTGCTGTTAATAAAATCACGAACAGATTAAACGCTAACGAACCTTTAAACACCGTCTGGCTCTGCTTTGTCATGGAAACCTGCTACGGTAAACACTGGGACGATAAAAAGAAAACGTGGACGGTGATATAATGACTTCTGAAATTGTTGAAAGGAAATGCTGGCTTTGTGGATATATAGAGAAACAACCCTTTACAGATACTGATAAATGTCCCATATGTGGTGTTAAAAATCCTTGGATGGCCATGGGTGCAATGATTATGAGTAAACCAAAACAGGATTGGACTCAAGGACATAATTCATTGATGGGGCAAGCTATGAAGATAGGAATATCAAAACCCAATGCTGAAAAATTACAAGATATTCAAATATCCCTAAATAATACGACCGGGGGCAGAATAGATGTTTTAAGCACCGTGCAACGTTTAATGATGCCCAAAATGATTAATTTATATAAAAAAGGGAATGGGTGAGTTTAGATGTTTGAAAAAAGCTGTTGCATCTGCCAGAACAAAGAATCAAAACAGGAATTAACACAGGATCGTTTAGACGTTGATGTAGTGCATAGATGCTTGGAAGTAGAGGAGTATTATTATTTAGATGAAGATTATGGTAAGACTTCTGACTGTCAATCGTTTGAATTACATGATGAACTCAAAAACACAGCACCGTATCAGTTAGAAAAGATAAAAGAGATACTCCGTGGTCTTAATTTCTGGGAACTGGCTTTAGTTATTGGATTTTTTTATATAATTTATTTAGTGATTTGTATATTTATTTTACACTTCTTAGGAGTGAGTTTATGAGAGAAATACGATTCAGGGCATGGAATAAAGAATTGAAAAGAATGCATAAAGTAGAAAGGATTGACTGGCATTTTGAAAGGGGAGATTCACTAGATATGGTTTATTTAATCCCAGAAGACCGGGGGGATGATCATCCTGAGTTGAGGATTCACGATGTTGAGTTATTAGAGTACACTGGCCTTAAAGACGTTAATGGGGTGGAAATCTACGAAGGCGACATTCTGGCAGTTAATAGGCCACATGAGATAATTAACATGGTTTGTAAATGGGTTGAAGAGTTTGGATGTTTCATGTTTTGTTTTAAACTTGATTCAAAACCTAAATTAATCGGTGGTGGTTGTTTATCTATAGACCAATTTGGAGAACCATATAACAAAAAAGCCGCTGTAATAGGTAACATCTATGAGAACCCGGAGCTCCTGGAGGACTGAAAACATGAAATTAGTAATATCTCCTTACTGTAAACGGTGTAAAACCGTCTTAAATTACTTAGATTTCCAGCACATGTTCTGTAACTGGAATTGGAGGCAACTCAGTGACTTTTAAACCTGAACACTTAGACCCCAAAACCTACACCAAAGACCGTAACCAGGAGATCGCACATGATAATAACCGAATCCTCCAGGGACTCTTAAAGGACGTTCCACACGATAATAAAGACCATAAAGTCGAGTTAAGGGTTCGATGGGAGGGTTACACTGTGATAATCAAGAATAAGGGACTTAAAGTTGATGGTGAGGATATAGGAGAAACGAGGTGATTGAAAATGAGTGAAACTCTTGATTCATTTATTAACCCGCGGGAAGAGCCAAAAAAATGTATTGCTCCCCACTTCATGGCCAAAGTGGAAAAGAAAAACAGAATATGGAAAGAACGTCGGGAAAAGTTCATTAAATGGATGGAAGAAGGACACAGTAAAATAATAGGTTTTGGAAAGCATCAGGATACTAAATTTCCATGCAGATTATGCGACAAACCATCAGAACGATACGCTTACATCAAACCAGCATTACCAGGTACAGATTTCAGAATATTCAGCTTATGTGAAAATTGTTTTGAAAAATACGGATGGAAAAGAAGGAAATGAAATTAGACGGCTACGTGAAAGAGGATGTGAAACTAATACAAGAGTTCAGAGAAACCCGTAATCTCAAAAAAGCATCCATCAATGGATACTTAAGTGCTATTAAACCATATCTTGAGCTTAATCAGATGTCCCTAACGGAGTTATTACAGGAAGCTGAAGCTGAAGAAAAAGAAATGATACCTCTCAAGAAAAGAAAGGTTAAACAACACTTAATCAAGTATCGAAGCTACTGTATTACTCATATGTCATCAGGAACAGCACATTCTTATTATATGAAAATAAGGAGCATCTATAACCACTTTGAAGTACAATTGCCTACCCTCCCACGTGTCACGTATAAACAAGACTACGTGATTAATTATGAAGACCTCCCTACACGTGAACATATACAAGATGCCCTTAAAATATCGGAAATAGGCGTACAGGCAATTATATTATTCATGGCTACCAGTGGGACGGCTAAAGCTGAAGCGTTAAGTTTAACACTCCGTGATTTCATCAACGCAACAAAAGAATATCACCAAGGCGCTGAACTGTCAGGGATCTTGGATGAGCTAGACGGTAAGAATGATATAGTCCCGACATGGTATTTGAAACGCATTAAGACGGATAAATACTATTACACATTTAATCATCCCGAAGCTACCCAAAAAATTATTGAATACCTTAAAACGCGTGATTACAAGAGTTTGGATGAAAAGGTATTTCCTTTCCTTCCGTCACTAGTATTAGATAGATTTCAGAAGATTAATGATCATTTTGGGTGGGGACGTAAGGGCAAATACAGGTTTTTCCGTGCCCATACTCTGCGAAAATATCATGCAAGTAACATTGGATTACCAGCTGATCAGATCGATGCCCTCCAGGGGAGGTCTAAGAATGTTGTCCATGAAACTTACATAAAACCGAACCCTGTCGAGTTGAAAAAGATTTATATGGGTGCTATGCACCGAGTAGCAATATTAAGGGAAGGTGAAAGTATGGATGGGGTAGAACTACTTAAAAAGAAGGAAGAAATAGAAAAAACGGCAGAATCAAGAAATAACCTTAACCCTGTTTTTAGTGATGATGGTGTAATTGAAGATACAAATGAGAAGGATTCAATCCATTCTCCTACAGCAATTTACTTATTTAAGACAGAAATAAAACCTTTACTAGAAAATAAAGGCAAACCCCTTACTCTTACTGAAATACAGGAAGAAATAAATTCAGATTATTCTATATCCTATTTTAGTGACTTAATCAGGCAATTAAAATTAGAAAATCTCATATATAGTTGGAAGGATGGGCGGAACAGTTTATATCATATAATAAGTGAGCAGGAATGGTTAAGACAAAATTTTAAGCCCGAAGAGAACGGAGTAGTGGAAATAGATGAAGACGAACCATTAAAAAGGTGTACTAGATGTAAAGAAATACTCCCTATAAGCTATTTTGGTAAGAATGGGAATGGAAGACAACATCCTTGGTGTCATCTTTGTGTAAATGATTACCATCAAGAAAAAAAGGAGATAAAGAAACCGAAAAAAGAAAAAATCAAACAAAAGAAGGAAAAAGTTGAAGATAATTCTGATCAGAGTTTTAAAAAATTAGTATTAGAGGATGCACTTAATTGCTGTGAACAGGAGTCAATCACACCGCATTTGAGGATTTTAAGTAAGTTGGAGAAAGCTGAAAGCAAATAAAAGACAAAGGATGTGATATATATAGAAACAAAGAAGGAAAATAAGTACAATGCAATAAATAAAATATTTAAATGGGAGGCGGTGTAAACGAGAAAAATAAATAAAACACGAAACGAACTAATAAACATCCGAAACCAATTAAGAAAACCCGGACTGGAAAAACACACTAAATTAGAACTCCTTAAACGGGAAGGACAACTGGAAGAACTCCTTTTAAAAGAGTACAAACCAGACTACTATGATGGAAGACTCTGCAAACACTGTGGAAAACCCATCACAGGCATAAAACACGGCAACACCAGATTACACGACCATTGCAAAGAACCATACCGACAAGAGAAAGAAATAGAATACAAAAGAACTTACAGACGAAAATACAAAGCCGTCCAATATATGCAACGGAAAATACGAAGTAAAAGGACAATCGGAGAACACATGAACCCAGACTTTGATGAGGAAATGAAAATAGTCAGACGGGAACTGTACCGAACAGTGGGGAAAATAGGAAATTAGTGTGGACGGTATATAGTAAGGAACAATAAAAAAAACAGTGAGGTAATCTAGCACGTTGAAACTATCCCATCCAACCACAGGATACAACGAAGTTAAAGAAGAACCAATAATACCAGTTAAACAGTGTAAGCGATGTGAAAAACCATTAGAACCAAATACAGACACGAAAATTAATTATTTCACCATCACACCAATAAACCTCATTACTTATATAAAAGACACTTACTACCTTTGCCGTTCATGTTTTAACACCCTCATCACACCTGTTTGTACTGAGTGTGGATCAGAAAATATAAAGAAACAATACGTTAATGAATTAGATATCATACCAGAAGTGATAAGCTTCTGCCTCGACTGCGGACTGATTTTAAACAAATACAAACCAAATACAAAGTCATGGAAAGAAAAGAAGGACTATACAACCAATCCACATGATTATAAGGATATAGATTAATTTTTCATTCTCTTTCAACACAGGGGTTTAATTTCCCCCAATTCCCACCTAACACTTTAATTTTATTATTAACCCCCCCTTATTATGGTATATTCAACCATATTTTTTCCCTCCTAAAGAAAAAATTGCACCTCAAATGTTTTATCACCTACCGCCATAGTGGGGGGGCTACTTTCTCATTCTCATTAAACAAATTATAAGGAAGTGATTTTATTGATAGATAACGGAAAAATAAGCACAATAGTAATAAGTATACTGACAGCATTTGCAGCTGCAATAATAGCAGACCCATCACTACTAGGGCAGTTCGGAGTACCAGCGCAATATATTACAGTCGTGGCACTCATCGTTTCGATAATATATAATGCAATATTCCCTAGACAGCCTGTAGACAGTGAAACCGGAGCATAAATACTAAGAGTGGTGGGAAGGGATGGACCAACATAACTGCATACAAGAAAAACGACTCAACAGAATAGAATCCGACCTAGAAAAAGAAGCCCGAAAACACGAAGACCTAAGAAAAACAATCAACGGGAAGCTGGATAAAATCTACGACAAAATAGCAGAAGGCGATGACAAAAACACCAAATACATATTCCTAGTCGTAGGAATGTTCCTCGGAGCACTAATAAGCGTAATCGGATTCATCATAACATTCATAAAATAAAATAGATTATTAACTTTTACTTTTTTCACTATTTCTTCACAAAAAAATCACAATGTGAACCCACAATGACAACACAAAGAACACTATCAGAAGAACTCCGAGAAAAAATCAAAGACGATTTAATCTTCGGATACTACGACGACAAAGGAAAAAAACAATACCCAACCGTAAAAGAAGCAGCAAAATGGTACAAAGTAAGCTACGACTCATTAAGACAAAGCGCCGCCAAATGGAACTGGAAAAAAGAAAGAGAAGATCACATTAACAAAGTTCACAGAAAAGTCACAGAGAAAAAGAAAGAAGAGATTAGTGAGTCCGAAGCCGAGAAGATTGTTGTTGATGATGCTAATTTTAACAAAGCGGCTAACCTTTTAAGGCGTGCTGTGGTCCAGGAAATAAAGAATATAATGAATGGTACTGCTGATTTTAAGGGTGGTATTGGTTATCAGTTAATGAACTGTGGACGTGCTTTGGAGTCTGCTCAGAAGATTAGTAAGACCGCTGCAGGTGAGGCGTCAGATATACAGAAAGTGGAAGGCCAGATCAATACTGAACATAGATATAAACATACTATTGAGATGATCAATTCTAATGAGTTTCGGGAACAGGAATTAGGTGTTTTAGTTGCCATCAGCGAAAAACAAGAAGCTGAAGATAAATCCTGAAATGCCTTATGGTGTTGGTACTTATGCAATTGAGGCCTCTAAGAAACGGTGGAAACCATTACGACATCTTATAATTGTTATTGAATTACTTATATTTTTAGTTCAGGGTAAACTGAATCGGTTAATGATTTTCATGCCACCCCGGCATGGGAAAAGTGAACTTATAAGTAAATATTTTCTTTCATGGTATTTAGGAACATTTTTAGAGAAAAGAGCAATCCTTACTAGTTATGGGGCTGGTTTCGCTGCCAAATGGGGCAGGGAAACACGTGACCTTCTTAACTATAAAGGATATGAAATGTTCCTATCTGATGTCCTTATACGTAATGATAGTAAAGCAAGTCATAAATGGGATATCAAAGACCATAAAGGCGGCCTGGTAACCGCAGGAGCCGGTGGTCCTATTATGGGTGAGGGAGCAAACCTATTCATCATAGACGATCCCCACAAAAATATTGATGAAGCCCGCTCACCAACTTTCCAGGAAAAAGTCTGGGAATGGTACCTTAGTATAGCCCGAGAACGTGTTGAAAAAGACTTGGAAGATGGACTTCCAGGATCTATGATATACATCGCTCAAAGATTAGATGTGATGGACTTAGCAGGGCAAATATTAGAGGCTGAACCATATATCCTGATGGAAGAAGCTTTGGAAATACTCCGATCCGGTGGAAGTATACCTTTAGATACATGGGTACTAGCAAACTTCCCATTAGTAGCTGAAGAGGAAGATATCCTTGGACGTGAACCTGGAGACACATTATGGCCCCAACGTGTTGATAAAGCCGAAGCACAACGCAAAAAGAATATAATGGGCGAACAACGATTTAACGCCATCCACCAGGGAAACCCCAGGGAGAGAGAAGGTAAGTACTTTAAATCAGAATTCTTAGAAATAGTTGATGTATTACCAAATAATATTATACAAGAAGTCCAATGGTCTGATCTAGCCGCAACACACTATCCACCAAACGTACCGATTAAACAAAGAGGAGCCGCCACTGCCACGGTGAGATTAGGATTAACCAAAGATAGACGATTATTTATAACCTTTTTTGATGAAATGTGGGAAGAAGAAGACATCGTAACCACAAACATAATCAATATAGCCCGAAGTAGAGGAAACAAACCCGCTATTTTCAGAGGTAAAACTCCAAAATATTGTATACCTATCGACCCGGGCCAGGCATCCCGTGGTCAAGTGAAAAAATATTCATTACTTTTACCAGGATTTAATTTTGAAGGAATCATTGAGTCAGGAAGTAAAGAAGACAGAGCAGAAGCACCCAGCACATGGGCGAAGATAAATAAGGTTTATGTATACCGAGAAGGAGCAGGTCCTAAGATGCTGGAATTACATGGAAGTAAAGAAGAGGCCCTGAAACGATTTATAAAAGTCGTCACTGATTTTCCGAACAATAAACATAAAGATTTTGTTGATGCCTTTTCAGGGGCTTTTAGTGAGTTGGAAATCCCAGAGGAGATAAATAAACAAAAAACGTGGTTGGTGATGGGATGAACATACAGGAACAGGTTTACACTGACCGCCGTGATGTCCTAATAAATGAT
>MVQY01000149.1 GCA_002067325.1 Methanobacterium sp. PtaU1.Bin097 | reverse complement strand
GAGGAAGAGTTAGGAATAGGGTCTAAACTCCTCATGAAAGCCATTTCCCTGGTGGTAGGTGTGACACCGGAGGAGGTGGAGGATCAAATCAGGGACAGCGGAGATATAGGAACCGCATCAGAAGAGCTTTTCCAGCGTAAAGTACAATCCACGCTTTTTATGAGATCCCTATCCATCGATAAAGTCCACCAAAACCTGGTGAAAATCGCAGATATCAGTGGAGGAAGGTCGCAGTACAAGAAATTAGAGATACTGAGGGAACTTTTATCATCAGCATCGCCACAGGAAGCAAAATACCTTACCCGTACAGTACTGGAAGAATTACGGGTAGGTGTGGGAGAAGGAACCCTTAAAGATGCCATCTCCACGGCGTTTAATGTGCCTAAAGAGACGGTGGAAAGGGCTCATATGTTAACCAATGATCTGGGACTGGTGGCAAAGGTGGCCAGAGACGAGGGGGAGAAAGGACTTAAAAAACTTACACTCAAACCAGGCAAACCAGTAAAACCCATGCTCGCCCAGTTATCCCCGGATTACCAGGTCACCATCAGGGAGATGGGATACGCTCTATGTGAGACCAAATATGATGGTGTCCGGGTCCAGATCCACCGAAAAAATGATGAAATAAACATATTCACCAGGAGACTGGAAAACATCAGTCTTGCTGTTCCAGAAATCACCGAATATATTAAAAAAGCCATTAAACCATCTGATTTCATTGTTGAAGGGGAGATAATAGTTACCAAGGAAGGGAAGCCCATATCCTTCCAGTATATGCTGCAGAGAGTCCGAAGGAAATACGAGATAGACAGGTTAAGGGAGGAGATTCCCCTTACACTGTACCTTTTCGATGTTCTTTATTATAAAGAGCCCACCCTGGATGAACCTTTAAAGGACAGGAGAAAATTACTGGAAGAAATAGTAGAAGTCATCCCTGGTAAGCTTGAGTTAAGTAAACAGGTTAAAGTCACACCTGAAACAGCAGATTTAGCCCTGGATCTGTTCAATGAATCTATTGATGAAGGTCATGAGGGTGTCATGCTGAAGGATCCAAACGCACCCTATACCCCCGGTCTCAGAGGTAAGAAGATGTTGAAGTGGAAGGCCACACCAGAAACCCTGGATCTGGTGGTGGTGGGTGGAACCTATGGTAAAGGGAGAAGAGCTCATGTGATTGGTTCGTTCCTCCTGGCTTTACAGGATGAAAACAAGGAACTCAAAACACTGGCCCATGTAGCTACTGGCCTGGATGATAAGACACTCCAGGAGTTGAATGAAATGTCCGAGCCACTTATAACCCGTAAAGTAGGCCAGAAGGTGGAGATGGTGCCGTCCATCATCATGGAGGTGGCCTTCAGTGAGATAGTTAAAAGCCCGGAATACGAGAGCGGCTACTCTTTAAGGTTTCCGGTGGTTAAAAGAATCAGAACAGACATCAGCATTGATGATATCGACACTGTTGAACGTGTGGAGTCCATGTTTGCCACTATGAAGCTTATTTAGATCTGTTTTTTCTACTCGTTTTTGTTGAAGTAAAGGTTAAATAATACTTTTTTTATATTAATTAATACACTGGAAATGGATGTCTTACGTGATCATAATGGAAGATAGTTTTATCTTTAAAATAGCGTTAACTATGTCAATTGTGGGCCTGGTAGGTATGATGTTCTCTGTTAACCTGATAACCGCCCGGGAAGTTAAGATCAGCGAGATTAACCGGGGAATGCTGGATGAAGATGTAACCCTGGAAGGATTAGTGCAGGATGTTAAGAAATCCTCCCGGAGCAACACCTATTTCCTGGATATAATGGATGGAACCGGTAAAATAACAGTGATAGTCTTTGAAAGCAGTGCAGTTGATCTAGAAAAGACCAATCAGAGTATTTACACTCTGAATAATAAGAGAGTGAAAGTCACCGGTAAAATAAGTGAATACCAGGGGAAGATGGAACTGATTCTCAAGGATGCAGCTTCCCTTGAAGTACAAGGATAAGCTGTTCACATCAAAATTTAAATATTAAGTTCGTTATTTCTCTGGAGACAGGCTAATGGTATACTTTTTAATTTCATCCAGAATATCCCGGGCGTAATAGGCGGAGAAAATTATACCCAGCACATTTACCAGCCAGAAGGAAACCAGCCGATCAACCAGGGCGATACTACCAGCCAGGGCACTGGGCACACCGAAGAGTACGAATAATCCAGTTAAAGAAATTTCAATGGAACCAATTCCACCGGGAAGGGCACTGAGTACCCCAATTACATTGGCCAGGAGAAAAATAATGATTATCGCCATAAAATCCATTTGAAGGTTGAAAGCGTAGAATACGGTGTAAAGCCGGACACATTCCAGTAACCAGGACATCAAAGATAATATAAATACAAATGACAGGTTTTTCAGGTTGGAGAATGACTGGGCATAGTTTATAATCCCCTCCAGTCCGGTGGTAAGCCGGTCATAAAGGTTATCCAGTACTTCCTCTTTTATAGGCAGTTTGCTGATTATGGGATGTATCTTACTGTATAACCATACTCCACTGCCCTCCCTCCAGTTAATCAGATAAACTATAAAAGTCACCCCTAAGGATAATAAACCACCGATTATGGCGATGAAACGTATTTTAGGCAGGAATAATCCGGCGATAATTAAGAGAGAACCGGCTATGGCCAGGTCAAAGAATCTCTCAGTCAGACCGGCGGACATACCTTCAGATAGACTTATTTTATTTAATTTTTTACCGGCCACTGCGGTCAGTACTTCACCAGCACTTTTCATGGGGCTGAAGTTCCCGGCGAAGATTCCAATGGTTTTAACCACGAAGTTATTTTTAAATTCAGTGGTCTGGTCGATGATGAAACCCCACCGAAGGGACCTGATAAATACTACCACGATATGTATAACAGCTGCAAGTAAGATAAACCACCAGTCAGCAGTTTCAAGGGCGGTTATGATATTGGATGGCCCAATCCATAATATCAACAATACTACCAGGAGTATGCTGAATAAAAGCACGATAAACTGCTTCAATTTTTAATCCTCCTTCTTAAATCCCTTAAAAGGAGTTTAAAGATGTAATAAGTGTACTTCAATATCTTAACCCCGGTGATATATGACTTCTCCCCCTTATAGGAACTGGGAATGGGAATCTCCTTGACAGACAGGTTATTTAAGGAGGCCTGATACAGCATCTCTGACTCGAATTCATAATCATCATAGGGTATACCTGAAAAAACACGGGCTGCCTCCCGGGAGAAGATTCTAAAACCGCTCTGGCTATCAGTTATATGATATCCGGTGGTGAATTTCAACAAGTTAGTGGTTAAATTGTTGGAAAATTTCCTCTGTAATGCCATTCCCTCTGGAGGGCCTTCTAAGAAACGGGAGCAGATGATCATCCCTGCATCATCCAGGCTATCCAGCAGTTGGGGGATGAACCGGGGGTCGTGCTGTCCGTCTCCGTCTAACATAACCATTGCACGGTATCTCTTTTTTAAAGCGTATTTTATCCCGGTTTTTAAAGCAGCACCTTTACCCAGGTTTTTATCATGTTTTATCACACTGCCCCCCGCTTCCCGGGTTAACTGGGATGTACGGTCACTGGAACCATCATCCACCACCAGAACATCCGAGTAATTTAAAGAATTGCTTACAACCTTTCCTATGGTTACCTCTTCATTATAAGCAGGAATTATGATTATATATTTCATCTTAACTTTCCCATGTTGAATCACAGATTTCAAATTTTCCATTGAATATTTCAGAAGGATTTAGGAGCTTGAACTTTAAAATACTATCATTATTTTTAAATGTTTACATATTATATTAGAATAAAGTGATTTATAATGAATATATCGTATATTAAAGAGATCAGAACTAATTTTTGGTGGTTTTCCCCGGCGGTGGTGATGTTTTTCCTGGCTCTCCTCCCCACCCTAAAATATGGTTATCCCTTAAGTTGGGATATCTATTACCACGCGCACATGGCCCACCTCTATCTGGAACACGGGTTCACATACTGGGATCCCTTAACCTACGCCCCATTCGGAAGACCAATCTTCTATCCGCCTCTGTTCCAGTACTTATTAGCCGCCGCTGGTGTTCTATTTAATCAGGATATTTTAACAGTTGCCCGGGTTTTCCAGCCGATATTTGCGTTTCTTGTAATATTATTCTTTACCTACACTACCTATAAGCTTTATAATAAATGCACGGCGTTTTTCGCTGGATTTCTGGCCATGTCCACCTCACTCGTCCACAGGTTTGTTCTCCCTATACCAGAAAATCTGGCCTTAATGATCTTTCCCCTTTCCATTTACCTGTATTATCGGTCAATAAAGGATGATAGTTACAGGTATGCTGTTTTATCTGGTGTACTGGCTGGTATAATATTTTTGGTCCATGCACTTTCCATTTTAATACTGGTATTAGTTATAACAGTTTTCACCGTGTTAATTCTCATATTAAAGAAAAAAATGAATTTAAAGCAGTTCTGGGTGTTTTTAGGCTCCACACTCCTAGTAGGCTCTGTGTGGTGGCTTCCACTACTCCTTAAATATGGTTACATTTTTCTTAGCCCCCCTAACGAAGTGGTGGGCTTAGGAGGTTACCTCTTGATATTCGGTGTTCTATCGTTAATTTTAGTGCCCATCGGTGGGTATTTAATTTTAAAAAGAAGGCAAGTAACGGATTTACTCATCATAACCTGGCTGTTATCACTCCTGTTTCTGGCTAATATCTATTTACTGGGTGTTGATGTGTTGAGCGAGAGGATATTGACCTTCGCTGTTTTTCCCCTGGTTATAATGGCGGGACTGGGTTTGGATTACGTTAGAACCCATTTTAATCGAAAATTATTCTACTCCTTAGCCTCCCTCACTGTGGCTGTGGCTATCTTCTCTGGAGCTTATTACATGTCAGATACCGAACCCCTGGTTTCTCATTCGGAGATGGACATAGCTCACTGGTTCAAAGCCAATGGAGACGGTC
Source organism: Methanobacterium sp. PtaU1.Bin097 (assembly GCA_002067325.1). Lineage (GTDB taxonomy): Archaea > Methanobacteriota > Methanobacteria > Methanobacteriales > Methanobacteriaceae > Methanobacterium_A. The sequence continues at coordinate 198 of MVQY01000149.1, read as the reverse complement.
AGGGAGTGGTTATATCTTCAAATTATAAGTTAGACCCCACAATCGTTGCCATATCAGGACAACCGGTAGCTACAGGGGGATATGATAATGGTAGGCTGAATAGTCTGGATATAGGGAAATATACGAGTGGAAACTTCACAAAATTAGATATAATAACGGATAAAGTGGGATACATAGTTTTAGATGTGGGAATGGAAA
>MVQY01000148.1 GCA_002067325.1 Methanobacterium sp. PtaU1.Bin097 | reverse complement strand
GAATATGGCAAAGAAAAAAAATCTGGGACACAAGAAACCTCAAAACCACCTAACCCACAAAAACTTTACAGTGCCGAATTTTCCCGGTAACAAAAATTTAAATATATATAGTGAATAAAACAATTAAAGTTACTTTAAATAAATAATATAGACTAATAAAATTAGTTCTAAAACCCAATTTAACTATCTAATCAACAAATTTAAAAACTTATTTTAGGTTGAGGTGAACAATGAAAACTAAAACTGGCGATTTTGTTCTTCCAGGAGATGCTCTGGGAGTAACAGAGGAATATGATCCAGCAGACTGGACATTTGATGATGAAGGTAAAATTAGGTCCCTGGTTGCAGGAACCGTCTCCCTGGACAACAGGAATAAAAGAATATCCATCATACCCAAGACCAACTACCCCTCTATACTGAAAAATGGAGTGGTAGTCTTCGGACAGATATCTGAAGTAAGGGGACAGAGAGCCCTGATGAAGATTGAAGGGGTTAAAGACACCAAGAGGAGTTTAGTTACCAATTTTTCCGGTGGAATCCATATTTCACAGGCAGATAAAGGATACGTGGCCAAGTTAACCGACGAATTCCACATCGGTGACCTGGTGGAGGCCAAGGTAACTAAAATTATAGGGCTGGACAACGTGGACTTAACCACTGCAGAAAAGGAACTGGGTGTAATCAAGGCCATGTGCACCAACTGCCGGGCGTACATGAAACAGATGAGTAAAAACGAAGTACTATGCCCTAGATGTGGAAGAAAAGAGAGGAGAAAGATCTCTTCAAATTACGAGGGATAACATGAAGATCATAAAGGACACCAAGAATGAACTGGAGATAGAAATCACCGGAGAGTCACACACACTCTGCAACGCCCTTAGGAAGACCCTTATGGAAGATAAGGACGTAGAATCGGCAGCTTACATCATGGAACACCCCATAATCGGCGAACCCAAACTGTACGTGAAAGCAAAGAATCCCAGAAAATCACTCAAAAAAGCCGCTGAGACAATTAAAAAACGGTGCGACGAACTTAAAAAGGAGATAAGCACCCCTCCAAAGAAGGCTAAAAAGAAGACTAAAGCCAAGTCCAAGTCTAAAAAATGATGTTTAATTTCGATAATAGCCCAAGTCTAAAAAGCGATGTTTAATTTCAAAAATTTCCCACATTTTCATGCTAAATGAATGAAGTTACTCTAAATAAAAAATTCAGGAACATCAAAAGAGAAATCAGAATTTTAGGCATAGATGATTCCCCATTTCCTGCACATACCACCCAACCTGTGATAGTAATTGGAACTGTTTTTCGAGCAGGAGAATGGCTGGATGGTGTGCTCCGGACTTTTATCCAGGGTGATGGAAGGGATGCCACCGATAAGATAATCAACATGGTAAACAGCACCCGCCATAAAGACCAGCTCGGTGTGATAATGCTGGACGGGGTGACTTTCGGCGGTTTCAACGTAATAAACATCCAGAAAATTTACGAAGAGACAGGAATACCTGTCATTGTTATAATGAGGAAATATCCTAACTTTGAAAAGATTCAAAAGGCTTTAAAACGATTTGAAGATTGGCAGGAGCGCTGGCAGGATATCAAAGATGCCGGGCCAGTTTATAAAATAGAAAATGAGGAAGACATCTACATACAGGTAAATGGAATTGATATAGAAGATGCAGAGGAGATAATAAGGCTTTCCACCACGAGAAGCGCCATACCCGAACCAGTAAGAGTGGCGCATCTGATAGCTGCCGGTGTAGTTACTGGAGAATCGAAGGGGAATGCCTGATTAGTTAATAAATACTCTCAAATTAAAAAAGTTTAAAAGAACAGGAAGTGTATTTTATCAAACACCCTTTTCTAACCGTTGATGCCATCATATTATGTGAGAATAATCGGGTAGTACTGGTCAGGCGGAGAAATGATCCATACAAAGGTTCATGGGCCTTGCCCGGTGGATTTGTCGAATACGGTGAGACAGTTGAATCAGCGGTTTTGCGGGAAGTAAAAGAAGAAACAGGATTAGATATAGAATTAAAAGGCATATCAGGAGTTTATTCAGATCCAGATAGAGATCCCCGTGGACACACAGTAACCATATGCTACAAAGCACAGAAAACAGGCGGGAAATTAAGAGCGGATTCAGATGCCCAGGACGTTGCTTGCATAAAGTTCGAAGAAGCTCTTACCTACAAGCTGGCATTCGACCATGAACAAATACTTAAAGATGCCTTCAGTATTTAAGATATAAAAATAAAATCATAAAAATCATAAAATCGATTTGATAAGGAGGACCCGAATGGAGTTTTGCCCAAAATGCGGAACTGTAATGTTTCCTCAAGATAAACAGTTTCATTGTAAACAATGCGGATATGAAAGAAAGATAACCAAGGAATTAATCAAGAAATATGAGGTTTCCGAGGAAGTAAATACCAAGGAGAGTATAATTTTCACCGATGACAAGGTGAAAACCCTGCCCACCACCAGGGCCATATGTCCTAAATGTAAAAATAAAGAGGCTTTCTGGTGGCTGCAGCAAACTCGAAGGGCAGATGAATCTGAAACCAGATTTTTAAGGTGCACGGCATGTGGCTACACCTGGCGGGAATATGATTAAAATTTTTACCCACCAGATTAAATAATAGGAAGGGTTATAAATTTTTTAACCAACAGATAAATTTTAGCGAGCACAGGAGAACTTACCTTGCCAAGCGTTGATAAACCCCCAAAATCCAAGGAAAAGGACACTGGAGAGGAGAAAAAGGAAGAAGGTTCCTTTTTTGGGAACTTAAAAAAATCGTTATTCGGGGATGACCTTGGTAAACAGGAGGATCTGAAAACTTCAAAATCTCCTGAAGACGTGGCTGGAGAATCTAAAGATAAAGATCCGGTTGAAGATAGAACTTCAGTTGAAGATAAAGTTTCAACTCCTTTTCCTGAAAAAAAGAAGATTAAAAAGGAAGAAGGGGCTTCTAAAACTGAAGATAGTGTTCCTAAAACTGAGAAAACTCCTAAAACTAAAAAAGGTGTTCCTCAAACTAAAGAAAGCACTCCTCAAACTGAAAAGAAAGGTACCATTGCTGAAACTTCAGAAGAAGAACCTACTCTTCATATCGTAGAAGATATAAAATCACATGAAATTGCTCAATGGCTTAGGAAGAGGAAAGAAAAGATAATAAAAGGAGTAGCTATAACCATCAGTGCTATCCTCATCCTAATAGCTATTATTTACAGTTTAACCCCTACAGAACAGGTTGCTTCCAACGTAATCTTTGGTGAGGGGGCCATGTTCTCTGTATTCCTAGTCCTGGTGGCATTCCTGATACTGGCTGCAGTCTTTGCTCGTAGATTACTGGAGGGTAAATTTCTTAGGGAAATACACCAGAATCTTGAGATAGTGGAAGGTAAAAGGGAAAAAGATGATCCCAAACAAGGGGATGACCAAAAACCTAAATCAAAGGATGACCAAAAAAAGTCCAATGGTGATCCGTCCAACCATGATCCTCTAACTCATGGTATGAATAAAAAGGATAAATAGTTATATTTTATAAAAATAATCTTAAATTAGGTGTGTAAAAATAATATAATCAGGAGGATAAAATGTTTAAGGCAGTTTTAAGTGATTCAAACATTTTAAAAACTAGTTTTGATGCAATTTCTTCTATAGTGGATGAAGTGCAGATGCAGGCAGACGGTGATGGATTAAAACTCGATGCACTGGACCGTTCTCATATCACATTCGTACACTTGGAACTTAAATCTGATGTATTCGATGTATATAAATGTAATGAACCTCTTAAAATCAATGTGGACACTGAAGAATTGATGAAAGTCCTAAAAAGGGCTAAACTCGATGATATGGTGGAAATTTCCGTTGATGAGGGTAATTTAATCATTACTTTTGAAGGAGAAGCTAGAAGGACCTTTAAAATAAGGCTGATAGATATCGAGTATGAAGCCCCCAGTCCACCTCAACTGGAGTATCCCACTGAATTTGAAATACCCTTCAACCTCCTTAAAAATTCCATACAGGACATAGACATAGTATCGGATAAAATATCCCTAATCGTGGATCAGGACAAATTCATAGCCTCTGCAGAGGGAGAATTTGGAGAAGCCACCATAGAATACGTCCACGGTGAGAAAATAGGAGATAAGGCCAAATCCGTGTTTTCCCTGGAGAAGATCAAGGAGATGTTGAAGGCGGACAAGTTCTCGGAGACAGCTGTGCTGAAACTGGGTAATGACATGCCTCTTAACCTTTCACTGAAGATGCCAGCGGATGAAGGTGAATTAAGCTTTCTTTTAGCTCCCAGAATAGAAAGTGAGGAATAGGGTTGGATGAATTTTTCCAGAAGTTAAGAGAAATTCAAAAAAAGGAACGTAACTTAAGCGGGTTAGCTCCAGTAGGGGAAAATTTTTACCAGAATATTTCCAGATACCTCAACGTACTCATGAGGAAGATAGACGACAACCCTTTCTCTTTTGAATCCTATCTACTTCGTGATGCCCAGAGAATCGTTGCCGAAATATGTGAAAGAAGGGAACATAAGATCTCCAACAGTGCAGTGATGAGTGTACAGCGTAACTATCAACTCTTTAAAGAATCTGAATCAGATTCTCCTAAAATTCCAAAAATCCCCCGAAACTCCACGCCTGAAGAAGAAGAACTATTTCACGCCCTGGTGGGTTCCCTGATAACTCACCGGGAAAAGATGAGGGGTCCCTTAAAATTCCAGAATTCATCGGCCAAAGATAGGGGTTTAGATATTCCAGGCGGTGAAAAAGAGGATATTAGGAATGGAGACGATGTTAAAAGATCCGAAGGAGATGAAACTGGTGTAAATACTTCTGATCTGCAATTTAATCCATCTGATTCTGGTATAAATACATCTGATGATACATCTGATAAGGATAAGAACGTGGTTTTTTCACCAGAGGAAGAAGCAGCTATAGAAGACGATATCTATAAGCAATTTGGTAAGGAACCGTTCCCGGGGAGTAACTTAGGGAATAGCGGTGAAGCTTCTGCCAAGGATGATAAACCTCTTGCCAGGGAAGATAAACCCTCTTCTAAGGATGGTAAACCTTCTCCTGAAGAAAATGAACCTTCCCCCCAGGATGGTAAACCTTATTCCGAGGAAAATAAACCCTCTCCTGAGGATGATAAACCTTCAAAATCTTCAAACCATAAAACCCAAATAAAAGAGCCAGATACCCAAAACATTCAAACCGATGTATTACTGGTTTTAGAAGAACTTCCCTCTATCATGGGGGTTGATAAGCAGGTTTATGGCCCACTATTACCCCAGGATATCGTTACCATTCCCGAGCCCAATGCCCGGATTCTCGTAAAAAATCAGAAGGGAAAATCCATCCAAAAGTATAAGTGAACTACCCTTCCCTTGTGGGGAAGGGTTTTATAGAAGTTTAACGTCGAGTGTTCTTATTCTAGTGGGTATGTCCACGGTACCACAATCCCCTAGCGGGGCTTCGGGGACTACTTTTTTTAGTATGTTTATTGCGGCGTTTGTATCAGCGTTTATCACTGTTCCGCATTTTTTGCAGATGTATAGACCTCTGTGTTTTCGGTTGGTTTTGTCTATGGTTCCACATGTGCTGCATTTTTGTGAAGTGTATGATTCACTTGTTTCAGTGTATTGTATGCCATATAGTTCGCATTTGGATTGAGCTTCTGTTTAAATAGAGTGTATGGGATGTTTGTGAAGTTTTGGTTGTTCTTTCTCCCAAATATTAATTCCTTGTTTGATGTTTTTAAGTTCACCAATTACAATGTTCCCTATCTTGTTTTTAAGGCAGTGCTGTATTATATAGTGCACGTTTTTGTTAATATACTCGTTTATCGTGTTTTTTCGTTTTCTGTAGAGGTAACAAAGTTTTCGACCCTTTTTAATTCCTTGTTTGGTGTAGATGGATTGTAGCTTTGCTTTTTCTTTATTCCACCAACGGTTGAACGATTTAATTCATCGTCCTTCCAGTATGAAGGAAGTCCCCTTGGTTGAAATACAAGCCGCAAAATTATCTAAACCCAAATCAATAAATATCTTACATCATATTTCTTTGTGAAATTCCATCCCATGGATAGCCTGACCTTGTCATCTTCTATTTTTATCATGTCTTTGGTGAAAACACAAATGAAATGTCCATTTTTAGAAAGGTATCTAGGCATCCCTATGGATTTTTTATAATTCCTTTTTTTACGTTCTCTTAATAAGCATAGAAATGATTTGAAAGTACGATCAACTATTTTCAGGGTTTGCTGAGCCACTTGACTGGGCAAAAGCTGATAATTCTCATTATCTTTTACTAAATGATACACAGAACTATAGTAAAAAATTGTTACTAAACTCATAACACTGCCTAACAGTGTACAAAGTGTAATTATATACAGGTTTTTAGATAGTTTACTAAGAATTTTAAGCGCCTTATAATCCCTTTTACCCGCACGGACATGGTTCTTTTGAACTAAATGCATATGTAATATTATACTGTACATAAATATTAAGATTTGTGGGGGGTTATGATAACTATTAACATAAGAACAGAGAAGATAAAGGATATCTACAAGTAATAAAGAGAACATCTATGAACAATCAGGAAATATGAAACACTAAAAAAGAATGATAGCTTTTTTAAGAATTTAACACTTGAAAATCATGGAAAGATATGATAATGTCCCCGTGATGATAGAAAAAAAGTAAGAATAGCAGGAAAAACAATTATAGTAAAGCGATCGCTATAGTAAAGTATAAATAAAGATCGGTTTTATAAATAGCTGTTACATACTTTATATATGATTAGAACTTTTGGAGAAGTTTAATCGTTTGAAGTTAAAATAATATTCAAGCAAAATCTAATGCTTATTTTTAAATAGAGGTGATTATATGAAGATTCCTAAAGAAAGGAGAACTTATTGTCCTTTTTGTAAAAAACACACGCTTCATGAAGTATTTGAATCAAAAAGAAGAAAAGCAAGTGAATTAAAATGGGGGCAGCGTCAGTTTAGACGGGTAACCAGCGGTTACAGAGGATATCCTCGACCATTGCCTTCAGGTAATAAACCGGTAAAAAAATTAGACCTGCGCTACAAATGTAAAGAGTGTAACAAATCACACATCAAACGATCTTCATTTAGAGCTGGCAAGGTAGAATTCGTACAGACTTAATTGAGGTAATTTAATTGGCAAGTTATAACAATCCTAAAAGCAATTTCCTAAAGGTCAAATGCATAGACTGCGGTAATGAACAGATAATCTTTGACCATGCTGCTTCTAACGTACAGTGTATAATCTGCAGCAAAACCCTGGTTAAACCTAAAGGTGGAAAATCTGAAATAGTTGCCCAGATAATAGAAGTCCTGGACTGATCTAAGAAGATCTATTATTTGGATGCTAAAGGTGTTTTAATGGTAAGAATGAGAAAAGAATGGCCAGATGAAGGAGATCTGGTAGTAGCAACTGTACATAAGGTTTTAAATTATGGTGCATTTGCTAATCTGGAAGAATATCCTCAAAAAGAGGCTTTCATACACATATCAGAAGTTTCTTCTGGTTGGGTGAAAAATATCCGTGATTACGTACGGGAAAACCAGAAAATAGTGGCTAAAGTATTAAGGGTAAACCCACGTAAAGGACATGTCGATGTTTCCCTTAAAAGGATCAGAGAGGACCAGAGAACCAGGAAAATTCAGCAGTGGAAGATCGAACAGAAGGCAGAAAAACTCCTGGAATTTTCAGCAGGAAGCATAGGCAAGGATTTGGACCAGGCCTATGAAGAAGTAGGTTACTACCTAATGGATGAATTCGGCGACTTATACGGTGCATTTGAAACTGCCGCCGAAGAAGGTGCTGAATCACTTATAAGTCGAGAAGTAAGTAAAGAGTGGGCCGAAGCAATAACCGAAGTTGCCAAGAAGAACATATCACCACCAGAAGTACACATAACTGGATATGTGGATTTAAAATCATACGCACCAAACGGTGTGGAAGTGGTAAAAGAAGCGTTACTCTCGGTTAAAGACGATAACATCACCATACAATGTGTAGGTGCTCCCCGTTATAGAATGACCGTTAAATCATCAGATTATATAGAAGCTGAAACCATGCTCAAAGAAGCAGCCCAGATAGCCATCGATGAGGTTGTGGAAGCTGGTGGTGAAGGCGAATTCTATCGTGAATTAGAATGAAGATGAAGATGAAAAAATGCCGTTCCTGTGGTGAATACACCATCCAAACCACTTGTCCCTACTGTGGTGGAGACGTGGGGGAAGTATACCCTCCCAAGTATTCCCCAGAAGATAAATACGGCAAATATCGACGATTACTCAAAAAACAAGTTAAGGATCAAAAAGGAGTTGGTTAGATGAAAGAGACCGTAATAAACCTTTTAGATGAAGTTGAACTTACAGAACCCATCTTTATAGAAGCCCTCCCTGGCATCGGTCATGTGGGTAAACTGGTGGCAGAGCACATCATCCATGAACTGGGAGCCACCAAATTTGCAGAACTATACTCACCATCCTTCCCACCCCAGGTCTTTGTAGGGGAGAAAGGAATCATCGAACCCATGAAAAATGAATTCTACTACCTGAAATCAGCAGGTGAAGATAAAAAAGACTACATAATACTGGTTGGAAACACCCAGGGACTGAGTCCAGAAGGCCAATACCATATATGCGGTGCTATACTCGATTTTGTGGAAGAATACGGTGTTAAAGACATATTCACACTGGGTGGATTGGGTACCGGCCAGCACGTGGAAAAAACCCAGGTACTGGGAGCAGCCACCAATGAAGAACTGGCCACCATGCTGGAAGAACACGATGTGAAACTGAGATCAGCAGACGGTGGAATAATAGGCGCATCCGGATTACTCCTCGGACTGGGAATGTCCCGAGGAATGAACGGGGTATGTCTTATGGGAGAAACCCCCGGATACTTCATAGACGCCGATGCTTCCAAGGCAGTTCTAAATGCCCTAACCCATATACTTAAACTGGAAGTAGACGTGGCTAAACTGGAAGAAAGGGCAGAGGAAACCAGGAAGATGATCTCCAAGGCCCAGCAGATGGAGCAGGAGATGGCTGAAAGGATGCACATCGCTCCTGGAGAAGAAGACCTGCGGTATATTGGGTAATCTCTACTCAATTTTTTTTCAAAACCAATTATTTTTTAATTTTAAATCAAGTTTTTTTTTTAACATCCTCTTTTTTTATCCATTAAATTTTTACCGCCTTAAAATTAATTCACTTTAGTGTCTATTAAATTTTGAAAGGGTAAAAAAGATGATAATCAACGTTGATCTACATATCCACAGCAAGTATTCCATGGCCACATCCAAGAACATGGCCCCGGATGCTATTGCACCCCAGGCCAAACTTAAAGGTTTAGATTTAATGGCTACCGGGGATGCACTGCACCAGAAATACCTGCAGGAACTGAAAGAACTCTTTGAACCATCAGAAGACGGGATATTCACCGTTAAAAATGATGAAGATAACTGTAAATTCATTCTAACTTCTGAGGTGGAGGATCTAAAGAGGGTGCACCACCTCCTGCTTATACCATCCTTTGACGCGGCATATAATATAAGAGACGAGTTAAAGGGTAGTCTGGATTCAGACGGACGGCCCAGGGTGCGTATGAACGGTGCAGAGATAATGGATGTTGCCCATACCCATGAATGTTTGATTGGTCCTTCGCATGCCTTCACCCCCTGGACGAGCATCTATAAAGCCTATGATAGTGTGGTTGATTGCTATGGTAAAAAACCCGATCTTTTAGAGTTAGGACTTTCTGCAGATACTGATATGGCCGACCATATCGAGGAATTACAGGACATTCCATTTTTAACCAATTCAGACGCCCATTCCCCCTGGCCGCACCGTATTGGAAGGGAATTTAACGAGATTGAAGTGGAAGAGTTAACCTTTGAAGCTGTTAAAGACTCTATACTGGATAAGAAGATCAAAGCCAACTACGGCTTCGATCCCAGACTTGGAAAGTATCATAAAACTGCCTGCACCAGGTGTTACCGGGTTTATGATATAGAGGAGGCGTTACATCTTAAGATGAGATGTCCCTGTGGAGGGGTGATTAAGAAGGGTGTGGATTACAGGATATATGAACTGTCCACCTGGAGCGACCCACACCACCCAGAGCACAGGCCCCCATACATCCATATACTGCCCCTTGCAGAAATTTTAAGTCTCATATACAGTAAAGGGGTTACCACAGTTTTTGTGCAGAAGATATGGAAGGATTTAGTTGAGAAATTTGGTAATGAAATAGAAGTGTTGATTTATGCCACTTTAGGGGAGATAGAAGAAGTGGACTCTAAATTAACTCCAGCTATCAAGGCTTTCCGTGAGGGTACCCTGCAGATTAGACCCGGTGGAGGGGGTAGGTACGGGAAAATCCTGTTTGAAGAAGATGAACAGGATACGGAAGCTCCACAAAGTGAAATTCCCCGAAATACTTTGGATAGATATTTTGATGGTTAAATTATCTTTACCAGAAAGTTAGTAAAGTATTTCATTTCAGTATAATCAAAAATTTTTATAAGAAATTTTATAAGATTAAAAATTAACAGATTGAATATCAACAGGTGATCGTAATGGACTTTGGAAGTATGAGTATTTACGTAATTTTAGCATGTATCCTAGGTGGATTTGTCGTGGTTTCAGTTATTATGCAGATAGTTGGGAGAAACTTTGCTTGGCATCAGGAACTGGAATAATTAATACTCTTTTTGTAAATGGTCAGTCTGATGGATCTGAAAATTTTATTAAATTTTTTTATCTCAATTTTTGGTGTTGACCCTTTAGTATACTGAAGATTTATATAGGACTTCGAATCTAATAAATATTAGTGATTAGGTGGTATTTATGGGTTGTCGTGGTCCTAAACCTAAAACATTGAATGTAAGTTGTCCAAACGAGAATTGTCCTGATTACGGGAAAATTAGTAAAGGAAATATTGTGGCTAATGGGACTTATAAGGCACGTGGAGTTCGTATGCACAAATATATCTGTCGGACATGTTCCAAAAGCTTTAGTTCAAGTTCTAACACCATATTTCATGATTTAAGAACCGATGAGAAGACCATATTGTTAGCTTTGAAAATGATTGTAAAAGGCATGAGTTTACGTGGAACGGCGGAAATATTAGAAGTTAAACTTGATACTGTGAGAGGATGGCTGCAGAAAGCAGCAGAACACAGTGAAGAAGTTGACAAAGTTCTCATAAAAGAACTTAACGTGGATAAAGTAGAATTAGATGAGTTATGGACTTTCGTTCAAAAAAAACAGTTCCGAAAATGGAGCACGAATCAGAAGATGAAAGATGGATCTGGCTAAGCTTCGTATCAGAACACAGACTAATATTAGGAGCATACGCAGGCCCCATGACACAAGACAGCGCTGATCGGATTATTCAAATAACAGGTGAAAAAATAAATGAGAAAAAACTGCCAATATTCATCACTGACGGGCGTAAATACTATGCTGAAGCATTATTAAAAAGATATGGCGAATACACAGTCTTCCCAAAAACCGGTAAACGCGGCAGACCGCGAAAACCTCGTCAAATGCCCCTAGAAGAATTAAAATACGCACAAGTAATAAAGACACGAGAAGGTGGGAAAGTCATTAACATTCAAAGAAAAATCATATTTGGCGAAAAAGAAGACATAGATGAAAGTATTATCTCAACAGCTTACATAGAACGTCAAAACCTGACATTACGCCAGGACAATAATCGACTGACAAGAAAAACCATAGGATACTCCAAAAAGGATGAATGGCTCCAACACCAAACCACGCTACAAATAACCAACCACAACTTCATAAGAACACATGAATCACTCAAAATAGTAGACAAAAAACAAATAAAAGGAAAAACATGGAAAAAATACCGGAAACAAACCCCAACAATGTCTATTGGAATAACAGACCACATCTGGACACTAAAAGAACTACTAACCTACCCTTACCACCAAGAACTTCAACCAATAAAAGGGTCATGACCCATGAATACTACCAACTAAAAAATCAAGTACCAGCCAGGACATATATATAACTGGTGAGAAAATGAGGGTGTG
>MVQY01000147.1 GCA_002067325.1 Methanobacterium sp. PtaU1.Bin097 | reverse complement strand
TAAATTAAAAACTAAGGTTTAGGAATATTAAATCACGGAAAATAGGAACTGTCCCAGTACGAGTACGATGGGCCAGATCATGAATTCTGCGTCTGCTAATGTGTAGGATACCATCCGCAACTTTTCATCTTCTAATTTACTTGCTTTATTTAAGTAGTAAACACTGTAGAAGTAGAATAGCACCATGATAGCTGCAAATAGTGGGATTATTCCCAGGTAGATTCCAACGAAAAGGGGAATAAAAGCCAGGATGTTCAGTATATGCAGGAGCTTCAGGGTCCCTTTTTTACCCAAAATTACAGGCACAGTTTTTAATCCTTCCTTTCGGTCACTTTTAATATCCTTCAGGTCAAAGAAAATTGTGTTTGGTAAAAATTTGAGGAAGACGAATAAGAAGATTAGTATGTAAATTAAATTCAATTGTAGGGAATGATAGAATACTATAGAAAAAGTCCCGGCCAAGGACCACGTTAATGTGGTGTAGATGTTTTTGAAGGCCGGTATTTTTTGCGTGAAATTTTTTAAACCTACCGAGTAAAGAACACCCCCCATTATCAAAATTAAAATGAAGGATATCATGGTCAGATTGGAGAAAAACACTAGTAGGAGAGATAAGATTATTACATAGCTTCCCATTAGGTAGGGAAAGATACGCGACTTTTTATGGAAGTAGGTGGCTCTTTCCAGATTACTATCTTTATCTTTATCCATATCCCGGTAATGGTCATAGCTATAAACCATCAATGGTATTATATAAGCTATAATTAGGAGGGGTAGTGAAATACTGGTTCCTGTCAGTATCGACGACGTAATGATAAATGCAGGACCACTAAGGGCTGCGAAGTATCCTCCATAGAGTATTTCATCCTTTAACTTTACAATAATTTCTGGTGATTTTGACAGAATGAATTTTCTGTTGTTTAAATTAGTGTTTGGTAACATAACGCTTTACGTTCAAATCTCTTAGAGACTAAACCGAATTAATATTCTATTCCCACTATAAAATAAATAGTTATGTGAATATTGTCACAAAAAGTTTAAAATTCCGAGTTAGAAAAGTTTAAATTAAAAAATAATTTCAAATTCAGTTCCATTATTGGATTTAACTTCAAGTTCACCATCTAACTGGGCGGTTAAACTGGTAATAAGCTGCATACCTAGCGTATTAGTTTTTTTGATGTTTAAATCATCTGGAAGACCTACTCCATTATCCCGTATACGCATGATATGCTTATCATTCACTTTTTTAAAATCAATAATTATTTTACCCGGTCTTCCATCAGGAAATGCATGTTTGATGCAATTGGTGATCACTTCGTTGATTATTAGAAAACAGGGTATAGCTGTATTTATATCTAGGAAAAGATCTTGGGCATTTATATCCATTTTTATTAGGTCCATATCAACTCCGTAAGAGCTATAAATATTTTCTGTTAACTTTTTTAGGTATTCAGCCACATTTACTTCAGCAAAATTTCCAGTTTGATACAAATTTTCATGTACTATGGCCATGGACTTAACCCGATTCTGGCTTTCTTTGAAAACTTCAAGGGCCTTTTTGTCATCTATATGCATGGATTGCAGATTCAACAGGCTGGATATTATCTGGAGGTTGTTTTTCACCCGATGATGGATTTCCTTTAAAAGTACATTTTTCTCCTGGATGGAGGCTTGCATCTGGGCTTCTATATTTTTATGGTGAGTTATGTCTCGAGCGGTGATCATAAATGCCACTGGCTTTTCTTCAGGGTTTCTAATTACCGCAATATTCCATTCACCTATGAACTGATCTCCATTTTTCTTAACTAATTTGTATTCAAGATTCCTTAAAACATCCTTACTTTGAATTTTTTCCTGGTCTTTCCTGGCGATTTCCTGATATTCGGGAGCTATCAGGTCGAAAATTGAATGTCCAATCAATTCTTTATTTTCATAGCCATACATCTCCAGAGCCTGTTTGGATGTGTAACTTATCTTATTATTCATATCAGTGGTGATGATCGCATCTGGGTCTGTTTTAACCAGGGTGGAGTATAATCTCTCTGATTCTTCTAATGCCCTTTTTATTTCCTTTTCTTTTGTCAGGTCGCTTCCTATGCATACTAGACCTAAAGGTTCATTTTCATTAATCTTAATTAAAGACACAGACATTAAAACTGGTATAAAGTTGTTTTCACTGGATTTTATTTCGGTTTCAAAGGTTTTTACCTGCCCTATTTCATCCAGATTTATATTTTGAAATATATCCCATACACCTTCTTTTAATCTGAAGATTAAACTAGAAGATTTACCAATTAAATCCTCCCTTTTATAATTTAACAGGTTAAGCGCACTTTGATTTACCAGCACAATCTTTTTTTGGGTGTTTAAAATAATTAAAAAGTTGGACATGGTTGATATTATCTTATCGGCAGCCACAGCAGGGGTTAAGATCGGTAAACGGTATCTCCATACCCCGTAAGCTATAAAGATCAAACCAACTGTAGCACTGACCATCGTTATCTCAGGGAATCGTATGGATGATAATGGTAAAATTAAGTCGACGGTCAGGCTAAATATTAAAGGTGCAATCAAGCCCAGGAAAATATATCTGGTCTGTTTTTTCTCTAATTCTTCCGCTGTATTGAAATAATGTTTTAAAATGAGTAAAGAAGTTAATACACCGCCAATCAAACTCCAAATACTGATTAAAACGAAAAAAAGGAGTACTGAAGGGTCATTTAAATTATAGGTCCATCCCCAATATTGATGAACTGCTGCTGGATTAGTTATCAATCCCACTACTGAAATAATAACTGCCGGTGCATAAATTAAAAGATAAGTTAATTCATGTTTAAGCAATCCTTTTTTACCGGTAAATACCAGGGCTATATGAATTAAAACTGCCGGTACTAAAGGCCATAAAGTGCTTAATCTCAACCAAAATATGGCAGTACCAATTGTTTCCGCCTGGCGATAGGCAAATTCAGTGAAGGCTAGAAAGCCAATTAAAATGGCTAAAATGGCCACCAATCGGT
>MVQY01000146.1 GCA_002067325.1 Methanobacterium sp. PtaU1.Bin097 | reverse complement strand
CCAAAGCTGTTGTTTTTTGGAGTAGTTTTGCCTCTTGATCAAATTCGCCTCTACCAAAATGGACTGGCATCAAATATGTGACGTCATTTTCTGGTTTAAACATAAATTTTCCTCTACTACTATATTTTTATGATATCATGAGGCAGCTCGGCATATAATTCTCCCTTCTCAAGATAAGTAACTCTAGTGCGTCTTTCAAGCTCTATCATGAACTTCTCCATATCATTTGGATTTGCATTCAGATGTTCTATCAGTTTCTTCGTGTTTTTAGGGAAGATGATCATTCCATCCTTTTTCTCGACACCTGCAAGAATAATATTTACTGCTTCATCTACAGGAACCGCATCTTTAGGAATCTCAATTCCGTCAAAAATTTTGGTCACCACATTGCCCGGGCAGACAGTGCTAAATGCGATACCCGTACCCCTCCCGGCATGTTCATATCTCATGGATTCAGTCATTCCCTTCACAGCATGCTTTGTTGCGGTGTAAACTGCCCGGTATGGTCGGCTAAACAGCCCTGCAATAGAAGATGTGTTTATAATATGCCCGCTGCCCTGTTTCAGCATAACAGGTAGTGCAGCGTGAACACCATAAATTACACCCCAAAGATTGACTTCAACTACTTTCTTCCACATATCAAGTGTCATGTCCTCAGATTGCCCCATCATTCCTACGCCCGCATTATTAAACAAATAATCCAGGTGGCCGAACTCATTTACACAGTCATCAACCATTTTTTGGACTGCATCTGCGCTGGTGACATCCACTGCTGCAAATTGAGCATTCGAATACTTGCTAAAGGATTGTTTTGCTTTCAAAACACTTTCCTGACGGCTGCCGATTACCCAAACATATGAACCGCGTTTAAGCAATGTTTCTGATAAAGCATAGCCAATACCAGAAGTTCCTCCAGTTACAATTACAATTTTTCCTTCAAATGTGTCTGTCATGAATATCGTCTCTAAATCATTTTTTCATCTGTACGATAGTGAATATAGCATCTTATAAGTTGCTATAGTCATTATGGTACTAGTTGATATTCATATATAAAGGTTGTTAAATTATTATGAAAATTAGCGATTATTTATTAATAATTTAGGAAAGAGTCAGTTTTACAAAGTTAAAATTAAAAAAAACTTTTTATTTTAAAGATCTAAGATTTTTCCTGGGATTTATTCAATGCACAGGGAAAGATTATGAATATATTTATCTAAAATTTTTTCCCTGTTCATGTCCTGGTGTCCATGGTACTTTGCAAGATTTAACATGTATATGAATGAGAATATGTCAAGTGTGAACGTAGGAAAATCTATTTTATCTTGGGGGATATGCTTTTCAATATATTTAGAGAAGTTATAGATACTTTCTTGCATAATCTGTTCAACTGTTTTTCTGTCCTGATTAAACGCTAAGTTAAAGAATTCAAAATTATTCCAGACAAATTCAGACAGATTTCTAACACAAGCATCTAGAAAGTCCCGGGGTTCTTCAAATTCCTTATCAATAAAAACAAGTGAAGATGCATCTTCATTCAATTTCTCCATGCCATAAATCATAACCTGGTCATAAAGATTCTGTTTAGTTTTAAACTTTGTATATAAAGTCATCTCAGTAAAACCAGCTTCAGCCGCTATAACCCGAGTTGTAGCACCAGCATAACCCTTTTCACTAAACAACTTTAAAGCGGCATCTAAAATTTTCTGTTCAGTTTCATCAGTCATATAAATCAACTATTATAATTTTTAGTCCCTTAGATTTTTCTCACTAGAAAAATATTTTCCTTTTATTTTTATGTGTTTAGATGTATTTATTTGAGTGAAAAAGATGAAATATCCTTTAAATATCAGTAAAGAAGACTCAACTTACATTTTATTGGGGAAAATATTTAATATTATTGGTTCCCAGAAAGTTAAAAAACTATATGGCTTCAAAGCCGTGGGAAATCTCTCAAAAATTTATAGAATTTTGCGGTTAATAGCAGTGTCTTTCTTTTAACACTAGAAAAAAGATTTATAAGGGAGTTTCGTGTCTTTGTGTGGTTTTATATTAGATTTAAAGCAACAAATGGTGAATTGAATATGAATTTGTCGATGTGCGTTGCCATTTAATCTATAGAACTCTATATGAATTGTTAAATTTCTTTAAAATAAAAATTGCAAAATTGGACTGCAAAAATTTCCTTAAAATAAAAATAAAATAAAGGCAAAAAATTGCCTTCAACTTACATCATTGGTGGCATTCCGCCGGGCATTCCGCCCATGGCTTCCATGTCTTCAGGTCCTGGTTTTCCAGAGCCGCTGGATGCTATTACATCGTCGATTCTCAGGATCATTTCTGCGGCTTCAGCTGCAGATTGTATGGCCTGTTTTTTGACCCGGTGAGGTTCGATTACACCGGCGCGGTACATGTCTCGTACTTCTCCTTTGAAGACGTCCAGTCCCATGTAGATTGATTTTTCATGGGCGGCACGTAAGTCCACTAAGGAGTCGATGCTATCCAGTCCTGCGTTTTCTGCGAGAGTTTTAGGGACTACTTCCAGTGCTTCTGCGAAGGCAGCTACTGCTAACTGTTCACGGCCGCTGATGGTGTCAGCGTATTCTTTGAGTCCTTTGGCTATGGCGATTTCTGCTGCTCCTCCACCGGCTACTACTTTTCCATCTTCTACTGTAGCGGCGACTACTCCGATGGCATCTTCTACTGCCCTTTCGATTTCGTCTACCACGTGTTCGGTGGAACCGCGTACCAGGAGGGTCACTGCTTTAGGATCTTTGCATCCTTCCACGAAGATCATGTCTTCTCCGGATATCTTCTTCTCGTGTACCAGTCCTGCTTCTCCCAGGTCATCCATGGTTAAGTCTTCGATGTTGGTTACCACTTTGGCCTGGGTGGCCTTGGCCAGTTTTTCCATGTCGGATTTTTTAACTCTGCGGACGGCCATGATACCTGCTTTGGCCAGGTAGTGCTGTGCTAAGTCATCGATACCTTTCTGGCAGAATAAGACGTTTGCTCCGGCATCGCCGATTTTGTCCACCATTTCACGGATCATGCCTTCTTCCTGTTCTATGAAGGCCTGCATCTGTGCTGGGTCGGTGATTCTTATTTCAGCGTCTACTTCGGTTTCTTTAACTTCAATAGCACTGTTTAAGAGGGCTATCCTTGCTTCTTCTATTTTCTTAGGCATTCCAGGGTGTACTCTTTCTTTGTCGATGATTACTCCCTGTACCAGGGTGGAGTCGTCTACTGTTGCTCCGTCTTTTTTCTCTATCTTTATGCTGTCTTTATCGATTTCCCCGTTTTCTTCTACCTGTTTAACTGCGCCGACCACGAGTTCGGCCAGTGGTTCTCTGGCTTTCTCGGTTCCTTTACCGGTCATGGCAGTCATAGCTACTTTAAGCAGGGTGTCACGGTCTTCTGCATCGATGGATATCACATTTAAGATTTCCTGTGACTTTTCTGCGGCCTGTCTGTATCCCATGGCCACTATGGTTGGGTGGATATCCTGGTCCAGGAGGTTTTCAGCTTTTTTGAGGAGTTCCCCGGCTATGATGACGGCGGTGGTAGTTCCGTCTCCCACTTCGTCTTCCTGGGTTTTTGCAACTTCCACCAGCATTTTAGCTGCTGGGTGTTCGATGTCCATTTCTTTGAGGATGGTTACTCCGTCGTTGGTAACTACTATGTCACCTAAACCGTCTACGAGCATTTTATCCATTCCCTTAGGACCTAAAGTTGTTCTCACGGTTTCAGCTAGGACTTTTCCTGCTAATATGTTCATTCTCTGTGCGTCTCTTCCTAAAAATCTGTTTGTACCTTCTGGTAAAATTAAAACTGGTTGGCCTTGGCCACCTAGTTGTGCCACATTAATCACCTCTTTTGTATAGTAATTTAACGATGGGTTTAAGGTTATATAAATAGTTTGTGTATAGGGATTATATTAACAATAATTAATAACTTCTAAAGTATGGGGAACTGATAAATCGTCCCGGGACAGGATATTGAATTCAAAACCAGATATTTATTCAAAAATAAGTGGTAAATTTACTTATTTGTCTATCTTCTGCCAGTATATTTCATCATCCTTCTGGTAAGACTCAAAGTAACCTTTTCTCTCCAGGTTACGGATTACATGTTCGAAATTTTCACTGGAAAGTTCACTGAATCCGATTTCAGTTATATGTGTGTACAGGTTTTCCAGGGTGTTCTCTTCAGCGGGTAACAGCTGATACACCTGGGACTGGAAGGAGGTCAGGTCTTTTTTGGGTTTGGCAGTAAGGGCGTTGAAGTGGTACCGAATTATCTCCAGTTCCTCCAGCTTCTGATCCTTCTTCTCTAGTAGTTCCTGTAGATTGTTGATCTCCTTTTCTTTCTCCAGTAATTTACTTTCCACGTCTTCTTTAAGTTCTAAAAGAGCTCTATCATCACCAACTTTGGATGATTCCTTCTGGCACTTCTTAAGCTCAATCTTGAGTTTACTTATCTCCAGAAGACAGGCCTTCACCAGCTGCCTCAACTGTTCGTTGTCCTCGTTCTTTAACAATCCCATCGTACCACTGTATTAAATTATATAGTAATTGCCTTTTAAAGTTTAGTATTAGGTCCTTTAAATCATTATTTTGATTTTAAATAGAAATGATGGTAAAATAGTTAAATTCAATAAATATCTAGATTGTTATTTTATTTAAATTTGAAAATAGATGTTTATGTAAATTTATTTAACTGTCTGGAACTGGAAACTGTAACTGGCTTTAAGATTGTTTCCTGTAGCATCCTTCACTGCACTGGCCGGTATATAAACTTGGTAAACGTTATTCCTCAAACGGCTGTAGGTCATCTTCACCGTTAACGTTTTCCCGCTGATGGTCTTGGATGCCAGGGTCACCTTTTTACCGGTGGTTAAGTTTTTGATGTATATTCCGGAGAAATTGGCACTGGACTTTATGTTCTTGTTGAAGGTGATGGTGACTGCAGAGGTAAGTGGAATGCCCGTCGTTTTATTGGCTGGTTTGGTGCTGGAAACTTTAGGGGAAACTGTATCTGGTGTGGTGCTAAATGAGTAAGAGTAAGTTAAAACTAAATTGTCTCCCGATCCATCTTTAACTGCACCGGCTGGTATATATACTTGATAAACGTTGTTTTTTATGCGGCTGGATGCCATCTTCAAGGTTAAAGTATTTCCACTGATGGTCTTGGATGCCAGGGATACCTTTTTACCGGTGGTTAAGTTTTTGATGTATATTCCGGAGAAATTGGCACTGGACTTTATGTTCTTACTGAAGGTGATGGTGACTGCAGAGGTAAGAGGGACCCCTAAGGCATCTTTTGCCGGATTTGTGGAGGTTATTTTGGGTCCGTAAGAGTCGGCTGGGAAACCCAGATAGTTAACAGCAGCCTGAATCATCTTATATTCCACGTTAGCTGAGGTCATGGTGGGGATGGAATCTCTTTCTACTTCCAATGTTATGGTGTTGATACTATACTTCTTTGCACAATTACGTACCATACCCGCATCATCTGCACCATTGGTGGAAATATAACAGCCGGTTTTAGATTTGATATGGTTACTCCAGTTCTTTTCCTTGACCGTTATGGTGGATGGATTACTTACAAATATATACCCTTTAGAACCTACTTGACTACCAGAATGCACATCCAGCAGATACTGAACCCCGTTATTTCTGGCGAACTGGATTATGTTATAGCCCGGAGTTGCCTTTTTATTTGCAATTCGGTTGGGATCCTGTCCTTTGTAGTTACGTGAATTTAAAGCGGTGTCTGTGGGGATGGCGAAGGGAATGATGTACAGGATGCCGTTGAAACTTTTATTTTTGATATACTCTAGATACTTCATGGCCGCTATATTTGCTTCTTCTTCATTTCCATGAATTCCAGCGGTTATCAATAATTTAGGTCCATTACCCTTCCCAAATTTGAGTACTACCGACCCTTTTTTGGTCATATTAAATATCTGGTTACTTAAATAGGTTTTAGGAATATTCTGGCTGATTTCCGGATTATTTAGGACATTTCCACCTAAAGACGTATCAACATATGATATGGTGTAAGTGCTGGAATTTGAAGAATTAGTGGTATTAGCTGCACTACTAACGGGTGTAAAAGCTAAGATAAAGAGTATTAAACATAAAATTATTAAATAGAATCTAAAATTTTTAATGTTAGTGTTAGAATATGTCAAGAAATAATCCCCCACTTGGTTGTGATTTTTTCACTATATAATTTATGTTATAATATAATAAACTGATTCATGTTAAATATCTTATGTTAAAAAACAGAAATCTTTTAAGGCAAATTCACTGGGATAAAAAGAATTTATCAAAATAAAAAAAGGGAAATATAAAAATCCCGTTACAAGAACTTTTACATTATCTCATTGATCAATTCTGCATTGAGTATAGAAGCACCAGCCGCTCCTCGGATGGTGTTATGTCCTACCAAGACGTATCTTAGGCTTTTGTCGAATGCTGTGTCTTTGCGGATCCTTCCCACGGTAACTGCCATCCCCTTTTCGGCGTTTCTATCCATACGTGGTTGTGGCCTGTTATCCTCCTCACGGACGATGATCGGTGGCTGCGGTGCAGAGTAAAGGTCCAGTTTCTGGGGCATTCCTTGGAATTCCCGTAGGGATTTTTCCACATCATCCACTTCAAAATCATCGGCAAACTCGATGAACACCGCCTCGGTATGCCCGTCCACGACAGCGACCCGGTGGCAGGAGGCGCTCACACCGAAGGTAGCAGGAGTCAAGATTCCATCTTCCAGGTCTCCCAGGAGCTCCAGGGTTTCGGTCTCCATCTTCTCCTCCTCACCGCCGATGAAGGGTACCAGGTTATCCACGATGGCCATACTTGGCACTCCATCGTAGCCTGCGCCTGATACGGCCTGCATGGTGGAGACGTAAACCCTTTCTATATCAAATTCATCATATAATGGTTTTAGGGTCATGGTGAGGGCTATGGTGGAACAGTTGGGATTTGTCACAATGGATCCTTCCCATCCCCGGTTTTTCTGCTGGATCTCCAGTAGTTCCAGGTGTTCCGGGTTCACCTCGGGGATGACCAGAGGCACATCGGGTTCCATACGCATAGCCGCCGCGTTACTAGCCACAGTCATACCTGCCTCTGCAAATTTAGGCTCCACATTTAAAGCTATATCTGCAGGCAATGCAGAAAATACGATCTCAACATCCTTTACCTCGGCAGGGTTAGTGTCCACTACTTTGATGTCCCGGGCGACTTCTGGAATCGGACTGTCCAGATACCAGGTCACGGCATCTTCATATTTTTTTCCTGCGGATCTCTTTGAGGCGGTAAGTGCAGTTATCTTGAAATCGGGGTGATCCCCCAATAGTTCAATAAAACGCTGACCTACCATTCCAGTTGCTCCTAGTACTCCTACATTCACCATACTTTCACCTTTTAATTTACACTATAGACATTATTTTGCATGCCTCTCTTTTTATATTTATTTAAAAAATTATTACCAAACTGATAATTACTGGAAATATTCATTTCAAACCCAGAACATCACCCATATCACTTATCTTTCCCTCAGGAGCGGTTGGGATATACCTTATGGCCTTTATTACCCCGTTTACAAAGGCCTGTCGGCTGCCTGCCCGATGGATGATCTCCAGGCGTTCCCCGTCACCGGCAAACAGGACGGTGTGGTCGCCGACGATATCCCCTCCACGCACGGCGTGCATACCTATCTCATCTGGGGTTCTCTCACCGACCTGGCCTTCTCTTCCATAAACTCCTACTTCGCAGGTGTCTCTTCCCAGTTGTTGGGCTATGATCTCATAGGCCCGGATGGCTGTCCCGGAAGGGGCGTCCTGTTTGTGTTTATGGTGGGCTTCGATGATCTCCACATCGAAATCAGACAGGATGGGGGCCAAGTCCTTGAGTACCTTGAAGAACACGTTCACTCCCACGGCCATGTTGGGGGCTATGACTGCCTTTATTTTATTTTCTTCTATGACTTTGTTTATCCAGTTTAACTGTTCGTCTGAAAATCCGGTGGTTCCTACCACCAGGTTAACCCCG
Source organism: Methanobacterium sp. PtaU1.Bin097 (assembly GCA_002067325.1). Taxonomy (GTDB): domain Archaea; phylum Methanobacteriota; class Methanobacteria; order Methanobacteriales; family Methanobacteriaceae; genus Methanobacterium_A. The sequence continues at coordinate 508 of MVQY01000146.1, read as the reverse complement.
CATTCTGAGGCTGTTTTAATGGTTTCCACTGCAGCATTCGCTATGGTAAAGTCTACCAGCACGTCGGGTTTGGTTTCCTCTAAGACTGTTTTAAGTTCAGTTGCCGGGGTGATCTCCACTCCGATGGTTCCGGCACCTATCACCTCACCGGCGTCTCTACCGGTAAATGGTGTGTTTGGGGCTTCAATGGCGGCCACCAATTCTAGATCTTCCTCTGGGAGGATGTTTTTTATGATCTTGGAACCCATTCTGCCGCTGGCACCGGTTACTGCCACTTTAATCATTTTTATGCATCTCCTTCGTTTAAATTAATAAAAAAGATAGTGTCTAAGAGATTTTCCTTAAAAAAATGAGTGTTAAGGAATAGATTAGTCCTTAATGAGTTTTAAACCACTTAGATAAGTTTTAGGTCCTGAAGAACCTTTTTCAACTGTTCCCTGTTTTCTTCTTTTAAAGGTGCCAGGGGCATCCTTACATGGCCGGATGGTCTGCCCATCATGTTCAGTGA
>MVQY01000145.1 GCA_002067325.1 Methanobacterium sp. PtaU1.Bin097 | reverse complement strand
CTTTATAAGAAGTTTAAGGAGTTTTAATTCCTATCATAAATTAATTACTAAAAAGGTTCATAAAATCTATTAATTACCAAAAATTAAGTTTATTACGATTTTTCCTGTTTATCTGGACTGTTTAAAGGTCTGTTGGTGAGTGCGGGCCGGATGAAATGTTCTAAATCCTCCCAAAATCTTTCCTGATTTATTCCTCTGGCTTCCAATATCATTCTGAAAACTGGACTGACGTTTAAGGCGTTCATGGTAATCATGTTAAAATAAACCGACATCTCCACCGGGTCCAGATCATCTCTGATGTTTCCTTCTTCAATACCCTGTAGAAATGCTTCCACCACCAACCGCCACATTCCAGTGGCTAGTGTGGTAGCTCTTTTTGCATCTTCATTATCTGTATTTATAAAACGTTCGGATCCGGCATATATGTATAGACGGAATTCATCAGGATGTGATTTTGAAAATTCATGCATTCCTTCACTCATAGCTTTTATTTTGGTTAGACCATCAATGTCCAGTTTGGAAGAGTCTTCATATATTTTGTATAACACCTGTACGATGCGCCGATAAACTGCGAAGAATAATGCTTCTTTGTTTTTGAAGTAGTAATAGAGCAATGCCTTGTTAACTTCTGCTTCATAAGCTATCTCATCCATGGTAACGTTGGTATAGCCCTTGGCGAAGAAGAGTTTCTCTGCTGCAACGATGATTTCATTGCGTCTCTGTTCCTTTTCTCGTTTCCTTCTATCTGCGATCGCCATGTTATCATGCCTTTATAATCAAGCGTGTAAGTTGACCAACAGTTAATTTGTTGATTCTGTTTTTAATATATAATTTTCCTTATAAATTAAATGATGAACCATGAATCCCCCTTATTGAGGATACCTATAAGTTTGTCTGTAAATCGGAATTTTATAAAATAGAAACCAATTGACAATCCACAAAATATATATTTCATTAACTACAATTTAAAATATAACTAATAGTTAATAATTAACTGTTAGTTAAAAAGTTAAGGAGATGGAAAGACCATGACCAATAAAAAAACACCTGCCGAAGGATGGCCTATATTAGTAGGAGATTATGCCATTGGAGAACCAGAAAACCCTGTGGCTGTGGTGACTTTAGGCTCCCATATGGAAGACATGCCTGTTAAAGCTGGAGCTGCAATTTCTGGCTCGTTACATACCGAGAATTTAGGTATCGAAAAGGTTATGGGAAATATAATATCCAATCCTAACCTCAGATACCTGGTCGTTTGCGGATCAGAGGTGCAGGGCCATATAACCGGTCAAACCATAAAAGCACTCCATGAAAATGGTGTTGAACCCGAAAAAAGGAAAATAATAGGCGCTACTGGGGCCATTCCCTACATCGAAAATATACCCCTGGAGGGAATCGAAAGATTCAGATCACAGGTAGAAATGGTGGACCTGGTGGATACCGAAGATAGGTCAGAAATTACTGCGCAGATACAAGGATGTATAGAAAAGGACCCCGGAGCAGTTGAGGAGGAAACAGTCGTCATTAAACTGCCAGAAAAGAAAGGGAAATCGGATTTGGAAACAGAGAACACCTGATTTCCATTTATTATTTTTATTAATTAGTAGAATTCCTTTCCTATTAATTTATAGAATTCCTTTCTGATATTTGCATGAAATTATTTGTTTATTTATAGATCCATTTCTATATTATTATCAGATAGAAATGAAAACTTCTAAACTACTTTTAAGACTGCAACATGATATCGAACCGTATAAATCAAAGGTAAAATCTAACCCTAACTGTTTGGATGTAAATAATAAGTCGGTGCAGTGCGCTGTTTCTAGGTACAATCTCCAAAATTTCCATGAAATACTGGATTTATCACCTGATGAAGTTAGTGGAGATGTTGATGTGGAGAAGTTACATGACCTGGAAAATAGGGTGGAAGGATACTTCGAGTTACACGGTCCAGTGGATGAAGAATTCAAGGAGTTCATCAAACTCATATGCATATACTTGACCTTTATGGCACACAAACCCTTACACCCACCGGGTATCGAGTTTGGTGATGGGACCACCGTTTACCAAGAGGGAGATAACTACTACTGTACCGCGAAGAAGTTGCATATAGATGAGGAGTACGGCCTGTGCCGGTGTTGTGTAGCCTGTGTAAAGGAAGTTATTTGAAGACACAATTAAGGTAAATATTTATGAAACCAATGACTTACCGACTATTGCTTAGAAAAGAACCAGAAGGTGGCTATACTGTAATAATTCCGACACTGCCTGGCTGCGTCACATATGGAGATTCTTTAGATGAAGCAATAGAAATGGCAAGGGAAGCAATTGAATTGTACATCGATAGTTTAAAGGAACATGAGGAAGAAATACCCGAATCCTGTTTTTATAATATTTAATAAATGAATAAGGTTGTTGAGATGTTTTGGGAAGACCAGATTAAAACTTTTTTAGAAGACGAAAAACGATTAACTGAATTATTAAAAGAGAGTAACGCTTTAGAAAGCCTCAAAAATGTAGAGGATGCCATAATTCAATATAACCACAACTTCGGACATATAACCGGATACATAAAATTCGAAGAAGTCCGAGAACTGGATGCAGACAAACAAGCAGAAGAAAGTGAAGAATACCTCTACCAGTACATGAAAAGGACCAATGAACTATCTTCTGAAATAAAAAAACTCCAAACCCGGTTGAAAAAGATGAGAGAAGAGTGGAAGGAAGAAGTAGAGGATTAGGAGTGATGGTATTTTTAAGTTTCGCATTCATCGATTCAATAAAAATTTATGGGTGAGACTGGATTTAAATTCGTCCAAGTATGCTTCATCGCAGGGGCAAATGACTTGGGAGGAACTTGGGAAAGGAGAACATATCCAAATTTGCAGGGGCAGAGCATGGTGCAAATCACACCGGGAAAACTTCCAGAAGATAATCAGAGATATGGGCCGGTGCCGTGGAGAGGGATACCCTGTATAAAAAGATCAAGATTTTATAAGTTTTTCAAGAAAAAATTGAAATTTCGATTTACTTTAACTAAAAATACGCATTAACTATATTACCAAGTATCAATATGGCATGACCAGAAAAATTTATATATCTCGTTATACTTATTATATTTTAAGGTGAGTAAGTCCTTCTGAAAGAATGAGGCCCGTGGATACGGGGTGGGATGAGTAAGAAAGGGTTCACCTTTTCATTTTCATCGCTTTTTGAAAATATTTTCACGAGTATCTAACGATACATTCACCTTATTTGATATTATGCTGTAAAAGCTCTCGTCATTGGTCCGATACTTAAGATGGATAGCCCCCGCAATAAAGTCTACAGCTTGGATTCCATTTGAACCATGAGAGGACTCATGTCTAATGTCTAATACGGAAGGAGTTTTTAAACCGATATAACGATTGAAATCAACTATATTTTTATAAGGTAAAAATTTGTCAATAACAATAATAGTCTTATTGTTTGATGCTTCGTCTAATAATTCGCTTAATAACTGGGCAATCATATAATTATGTATAACGAATTTTTTATTACATAGATGACTATGAATCCAACCTTTATTCAGAGCCAAATAAGATATGGATACGTTTTTTAATGCGATACATTCTAAAACTCTTCTTTTAGTAGTTTTTGATGAATTTGAGAATTTTAACTCTGTTTTCTTATATTTCTTAGATAAACCTTTACGAACTGTTTTAATACACCTGTTTACGATTTTTTCTTCATCAACACAAATACAAGCAACAATAAAATATTTACTTGATTTGGGAGTGAAACCAAGATCCCCAGATTCGTCTAAAAATATATATTTCAACATCAAACTCCTTTCTTCTTTTCTAACTGTAATACTTATTGAATATTATTTCTTATTCTAGTATTATAGTAACTATTATTATAATGTAAATGAATAAGTTATTTTGCATAAGTTTTATTGAATATATAAATAAATTTAGAAGGATGGTTTTTATATGGGAGGGAAACATCGAAAAATTGATGTATTGATTAAAAATTTATTGTCAAATGGGGATAAATTTGGGTGGGAATTAGAATCAACAGTTTTAAGCGAAAAAATTCCCAAACATGGTGAAGAAATTAATGACATCAGGAAAGCATTCTATTATGCATTAAACAAGCTCTTAGAGAATGAAAAAATAAAAATAATAGATTATAAACCAAGGGGACTTATAAAACAATCGTTCAGTCCACATTCATTTCTTTTTACACTTTCTGAAAGGTTAACTCGCCCAGATATTAAAGAATTACTTAATAATATGGATAAAAATATTGATTCATATCGTAAAATAAGAGAGTTGTTCAAAGAAAAATTAAGTCACTTATACGATTTTGAAGACGAAAAATGGGATTATTTAAAGACTTGGATATTTCATGCGACTCCTCAGCAAATAACTAACTTTTTAGGAACAACTTATGATCTAAAGAAAATAGAAAATAAATTAAATAACATGAATTTTGAGCAAAAACAGGCATTATATTCAGTCAAAAATCTTAAAGAGGGACAAAAACCTAACGAAATGGAAAAATACATATTTACATTATTTAATAACCGGTTAAAGGATGAATACCACGTAGCATTATTGTTGGAACATCTTTCTAGATATTCTGATAAAGAAAACATGAGATTATGGTTTTATCCTTGTACACCAGAAGAATATGACAATTTGTTGACAGAACACAATTACCTGCCAGATGCATTACTTCCAGATGAAGTCGGACCGAACCCAGACACACCTCAGGAAGAAAGAACCCTAACATTAAACGGAACAATGGATATAATGTTATATAATTATTATCAAGTGGATATAGATGGAATTTGGTCTAAAGATTTAGCATTGTCTTTTGCAGGTTTTTATCCCATTCACAGAACTTTTGGAGATGATCTGGATTTTGCTTTTGAATATACAATGGACATAATGTCATTATATACAGAAAACGACCAAAAACTATTCAATAATATTCTAGCTAAGGCTCTGAGCGATGAACCTGGATCGCTACAAGTCCTCTCAAAATTTTGGAAAAAAATGGAAAAAATAAGCTATGATGACAGGTTAACACAGATTTTAGGTATTCTCTCAAAAAGTCCTAATCGGTTCCCTTTTTAACATTATAAAACGAATAACTGTTATCAACAAACTTACTTAAGAATATGACTACTCAAATAAAAATGGTGTATGGATGCTTAAACATATTGTAATTACTTAGAAAATTAGCAGAAGGACATACCGTTATAATCCTCACCCATCGTTGTATTACTAATGAAGATTCTTAGAAAAGCAATAGAAATGGCAAAGGAATTGTTAAATTGTATATAGACTATTAAATTGTAATAGAATGCTTAAAAGAACTTAGAAAAATACCAGCAAAAAGAGATTTTAGAATACACCTTCTGCTAATGCTAAACTTTTTTCTCTCACTTTCAGAAACTTATCAATTCTTAAAGAAAGGTTTCATGCTAGATAGGGTCAAATTGGGTCATCAAATTTATTCCCCCCAAAAACAAAAGAAGATATTTTATTGCTTCATAAAAGATTTGTCCGGAAAATAACCGAAAATTCTAAAAACCTAAGATAAGTAGAGAACTACAAATGGCTATAAAATGAACTGATGTTTTTCATAAATTATATTTCACTGATTAAATCAGCCAGCTGCTCTAAATTGCTCACCTCGAAGGCTTCTGCACCGGCATCTTCATAGTAGGAGACGCAGCTGTCGGCTGCATTCCATTTTATTTTTGGTTCCGGGTTCAAAATCAGTACTCTTTTAGCTTTTCTAGACATATTGCCAATAAAATCTGCACTTAATGGTTCTCTTTCATATTTAGGCCCGGCCCAGTCACGACAATCACTTAAAATCAGGACATATGATTTATGGTTTATATTGGCCTGGTTCAGGAAACTCTGAAAAGCAGTGTACATGTTTGATTTTCCCTGAATCATGGAATTCATTCTACGGATGTTTAAAACCTTAATAAACGCATCCACGATGTTTAGTTCTTGTAGTGCTGTGGATATTTCCGCGGTTTTGTTGTCGAATTCAAAGGCCCTGGCCCGGTTGAAGGAGTTCTGGGCGGCGTAGATCATGCAGAAGAACCAGATGCTGATCCAGTCACAGGACACACTCACATCACTCAGGAAGAAATGGTTCTGCTTTTTTATCTTTGGTTTACTTTTAACCAGTTCCAGAAGACTTCCGCCGTGTTTCATATTTTTCCTTATGGTCCTTCTGATATCTGGCTTCTGTTTCTTTGATTGTTTATACCTTCGCGCCCTTCTGGTGGCGATTTTTCGTCCGAGCTTCTGGCATAAATCGATCAATTCGGGCTGCAGAGTATTTAAGGTGTGGATGTTGCTCGTGATGAGTTCTGAGTTACCTTCATGGTCTGCGTTGTCGTCTGCATCGTTCAACGTGTTTTTTATGTAGTCCATCTTGTACTGGAAGTTGTCGTTGTAATTGAAAGAAGCTTTGTTCTGTTTGGTGACGGAGATGTTCAATTTTCTTATGAATTTATCCTTATCTTCCAGGTTAGAGGCAGGTTTATCTGCCATTTTCCCCTTATTTTCAAAGAATACGTCGTAGCATTCATCGAACTTTTTTCTCTGCCTCTGGTCTTTAAGGTAGATACAGGCTAGGGTTTCCCTTAAATCAACACCCTGTCCCTTAACCAGGGAAGCTGCATCACAGGCGGTTTGTGTACTCCTGATGCTTGCCAGGATTCCATTCTCCCTTAACACTCCGGAGAATCTGACTATTTCATCCATAGTTCCACATTCTAAAGAAAGAATTAATCTTCAATCGAGTTTTCTGGTTTAATCGAGTTTAATATTCTTTAAGACCTTGTTTTTATCCTCTTCATTTTTAACCACCACGTTGATGGTCTTTCTTAAGGATTCCTCATCTAATTTGTTTTGGCCGAATATCATCAGGCTACTCACCCAATCTACACTGGCCCGGATAGAAGGTGTTTTAATTAAATTGAGCTTCCTAATTTTCTGTATAACCTTCACCACGTTTTCTATCAGTGATGGAGGAGCTTCTGGGGAGTGTGATTTAACTATCGCCACTTCCCTCTCAAAGGTGGGGTAGTCGATGTAAAGATACAGACAACGGTCTTTGGTCTCGTCTAAGAGCTGTCTCTGGGAATTGGAGGTCATGATGACCAGTAGATCATTTTTAAGATCGAACGTCCCCAGATCATTAACTGTTATCTGCTTCTCCCCGAGGGCTTGAAGCAGGAAACTTTCTACTTCCTCATCAGCTTTGTCGATTTCATCGATTAGGATCACTGAATCCTTTTCATTTATGAAAGAAGATAATAGGGGTCTTTTTATGAAAAATTCCTCCAGGAATACATCATCTGCCTCTGTTTCCTTTTTCTTGGACATCTCCAGGCTCAGAAGCTGTTTCTGGTAGTTCCATTCCCCCACTATTTGCTCGAAGGTGATGCCCTCATAGCACTGGATCCTGAAAAAATCACGGTTAAAAGCCTGGGAAATAGCTTTAGATAACTCAGTTTTCCCGGTTCCAGGGGGACCTTCGATTAATATCGGTTTTTTCAATGATAAAGCTAGGAAAGTCACAGTAACGATATTTTCTTCTGGAATGTAATTGTTTTTGGTTAAAACGTCTTCCACATAACTCGTATTTAAAGTGTTTTTGGACATTAAGTCACCAATCTTTTTTTATTCAAGTAGATATATTGACCCTCTGTTAAATCAATCTATCAGCAATATAGCCATCAGTGTTATTTGGGAGGGATCTTCGCTATTAAACTGCAACTGCATCCCTACATTTTCTGCTGTTTTTGAGAGGTTTATACCCATAGCCTCGGATGCAAAACGCGACATCACAGGATTTAGACAAACACCTTCTTCCACGTTGCATTCCTCACAGAGCATACATCTCCCACCGAAAAAAACGGTAGCTAACGGATATCCCTGTTTAAAGGCTGACCTTTCAACCTCCAAAAGAACCATCAACATGGATTTGTAAATCTCGGAGAAATCAGACCATGTAGCGGACGCTGCCATATCAGGGTCTTTGTATCTATCCCAAAATCTATCCTCCTCATCATTTTTACAATTGTATTTCTCCTGCAATATCTCTGATATCTCTGGTGGTTTAATCCTCATGACCATGGCTACACTGTAGTCATTTAAAATCTTACGGAAACTATCCACGCTGGGTGTATACGGAGGACATCTCAAATTCTTCCCATATGTGGGGCAGCCAATCATACACCGGAGGCGGACCCTGTCTTCAACCACTATCTGGTCTGCAGGGATGATTTTAGCTTCTTCACATCCCAATTTCAGGGCTGTTTTTTCTAAAACCTCATACTCATCATTTTTTTTCAATATTTACACCCATTTTTTACTTAATAAATTTTGATTTTACCCGTCAATTTTTATGCAATGAAATTCAGTATTGATCGATCATAATCAATCCTTTTGGTATTTATGTATTTCAGGTTGCCCAATCAGAGTCTCTTTTTCCCTTAATGGGATAATCACTGTTTCTTCTTCGTAAGCCTGTATCACTTTTCTTCTTCGTAAGCCTGTATCACTTTTCTTCTTCGTAAGCCTGTATCACTGATTAAACATTCCTCAATTTTTGATTGTATAACGTCAGGATCCTCAACATCCATCAGATCCACTATTTCCACCTGATCCTGGAATCTTCTGACCCCTTCTTCTGTCACATTTTCAAGATAAGTTACGGCCCCTTCTGCACCAATCACTCTCATTTCATCTGTTGGATCTACACCATTCTCACGTAAAGCCTTTATGCTGTTACCAGTGTTGTGTCCTTGGACTTCAGCACCACAAACCACCAGAAATCTTATGTTAAGATTGGAAACAATTTTGGTAACAACCTTCTCAATGCCTAGGTTTTCAGTGTGTAACGAACCTGATATCGCTGATCCTGCCTTAACAGGCACATCATCCATATGCGAGCCCAGAGTAATCACTGCCACTGCACTTTCTGGATCTCCTAATGCATAATCACCAGATAGTACTGGCCACTTTTCTGCCGGTTTCTTTTTATTTACCATGTTCTCATCCTTATCACTGAATTCAATTATCCTAAAGTTTCAAGTTTGGCGCCTATGGCTTTCCCAATATTTACTGCTTTTTCCATAGTTTCCGGCTGATCTTTAACCGATATACATTTTAGTATCTTGTATGATGGATTTGTCAAGGGATCGTTGTCGGGCAATTCTTCAAGGTGGCCTTGATAGATTTTTTCCATTCCTAATTTCAAACCACTCATTTTTTCGATTTTTTTGCCACTGTTCCATACAGAATAGCTGCATGTTTCACCGGGACCACAGGTAAAACATCCTGGACTTCCATGTCCAACTACGTTTCCAACCAATTCAATACCAGCACCTATCATGATAAACTTCAGCCATTCACTAACATCTTCTGTGGGGGCCCATCCTACAACAGCAGTTGCTCCTATTTTACCCTGTGTAAGTAGTTTAACATGTCTTAAAGACCATAATCTTTCCACAAAAGCTTTGGTAAATCCACTGGCACTGGCGTACATAATAGGAGTACCAATAACCAGGGCATCCGCATCTAAAACCATCTGGGAGAGCCATTTAAAGTCATCATCCAGAACACATTGATTGGTGTAAACACACTTCTTACAGGCTCTGCAAGGACCTACTTCCAGGTTTGAAAGTTTAATAAACTCCTGATCTGCGCTAATAGCTTCCAATATAGTTTCCACTAATATATCTGTATTACTGTCCTTAACAGGACTACCACTAATTCCCAATGCTTTTTTCATTATTTAATCCTCCCCTAATCATTTTTTTAATATCTCCTATCTCATTTTAGACATCCAGATCACCATTTAAAATGAAATGATTTCAAATCATTAAATTGTCATTCATTATTAACCACTGCATGAACAAAATACACCTGGCTGCAAACCTCTCTCTTTTCGTTTATTCCCTGGAAATATGCCTTTTTATAGTCCTCACTAGTTACATTTTCAATATTCGAAAACCCACGTTCTAAAAGAAATTTTTCAACGGCTTCTTCCTTAAGACCAAACTTAAGAGTTTCTCCTACAGGTTCTGCATAGTATCTAAAAAGTTTCCCTGCTTCACAGGTTTCATCAATTACACACTGGTGGAAATAATCGAAAAGAATGATACCCCCATTACTTGAATTTCCTGCAATAAATGAAAGGATTTGATCAACGGATTTCGGCGTTAGGTAATAAATAAGCCCTTCCATTACAAAAAGAGTCTTTTTTAAATGGTCATATCCCTCAAATAGATCCTGGTTAAGAGTTTGGGTTTCAAAATCAACCGGTACATATACAACGTTATCCTGTGTCAAATCAAATATTTCTTTGATTTTTTGGATTTTGAAGTGCTGTGTATCTGGATGATCCACTTCAAATACCTTAACATCTTCGAGTCCTTCGATTCTATAAGCACGAGTATCGTATCCTGCACCGAGTATTACCAGTTGTTCAAGTCCTTCATTAACCGATTTCTTTACAAAATCGTCGAAGTACCTGGCTCTAGCTCGCATTGAATTACCAATTCCTTGAGCAAGAGGCCCTACTTGTTCTATAAATGCTTTTAACTTAACTGGATCTTTTAATATTTCTAAAGCCTCCGGACTAAGGAAATGAATAGCATACTGGTCATAACAAATTCTTTCACCCGCAGGCTTAGTCGATTCTTCTGCCCTGTGTGATGCTGCTAACTCAGCCATCACGCTAGGTCCCCTTATATAATCTTTTGACATTTATTTAGCTCCTTTTCTCAGTTTACATTCAACTTGCTAATCTATTACGATGCAAATATTTTATCAACACATTGTTATTTTATAACATTCTGTTATTTAATAACACTGTGTTATTTCATATTTAAAATTTTTGGTCTAGTCTGAATTTTAAAAGTAATAAAAAAAATATTAAAGTAAATTTCGAAACTTTAATCCTTCTTAAGCAGCCCGTTGATAAAGTTAACGTAATTACTCCTGAAATCCTGATATTTACTGATTTTAATATGTTCCATCTCCTTTTTTAAAACAGGGGAAGGGATAATTAAACTTTCCAGGGTAGTAATTATCAAAATAGTCGCATAAAAAGGATCAACATCAGGGGAAACTTTTCCACTTCCCTTCAATGTTTTAATGGCTGAATGTAGTGTGTCAAATATTTCCTTCTGCAATCTGATGATTTCCATCACATCGTCCCAGGCTGGACGCCTTAATGCAGATGTATTAAATCTTCCTGATTGGAACATGTTATAAACCTGGGCGTACTGGGGATGTAGATTAAAAAATTGGTAATAATTAATTCCAAAAGCAGTTATCTTCTTAGTATAAGTCGTGTTTTTAACTTTATTTTTTATCATCTCATTTAATAAAACGACCCCTCGCAGTATAACTGCGAAGCATAAAGCCTCTTTATTTTCAAAATAAAGATAGATGGTGGCTCTGTTTAATTCAACCTCCTGGGCAATATCACCCATGGAAACATCATCATAACCTTTAGAGAAAAACAGTTTCTCAGCAGCATCAACTATGGATTCTCTCCTCTGCTGTTTTTCTCGTTCTCTCCGGGCCGTGGTTGACATCAAATCACCATTAAATGTTACTATTTAAACTGAACTTATAAATTAACATTTGGGCTACATTCCGGATTCATTGCAAATAAATTTTATTCTAAATATTATTTAAGAGTCTTAAATTAATAAGAAGGTTTTTATATTGGGTTATAACAATTATTTTCTATATTTAGATATTTTTAAACTAC
>MVQY01000144.1 GCA_002067325.1 Methanobacterium sp. PtaU1.Bin097 | reverse complement strand
TTTCACAGAGCTGTGCTGGACAGGGACATTCTATTCCTTCCTCTATTTCATCCCGGCTCATCCATTCGCCTGACTTGATCAAGGCATCGCAGACTGCGATATAGGTAAGTAAGTCCTTCTTCTTTAAGTCTTCCACGTCCAGTTTTTCCAGATGTCCTTTGATTTCTTCTGATAGGGATTTAATATGGTCTTCCTCTTCTTCGGGTATGATAAACATGACCTGTACTTCTTCTGCTAGGAAAGAGCTGCCCCGGCTGATTTGGAAGAGATTCTTTTTAAATACCACCCCTCCAACGTCCTCAACTGCTTCCTTTAATTCGTCGAATCTGTAAACTCCACCGCTAAAGAGGAAAATCTCATACATGAAAGCACCCTGTTTATTTCGTAAATCTTTTTCCATCTTTTATTTTATCATCACCCATATTTATGATCTTTGATGGGATCAGATCGTTGATATTTTCATCTGAGAATAAAATAAAAAAAGAGATAGGATGTTAATAACTTAGACTTCCGATATTCTTGTTTAATTATGTAACACTCTAATTAAAAAATTCCACCCAATTTGGGAAACCTTATCTTGATATATCATTTTCTTTTAACCACACTGATACCTGTGTATTCACCCACCACTTCGATATGGATTGTCCAGTTGGGGTGGGTTTCATCTGGCTGGCCATTCGTTTTTTCCAGTTCTTTATAGATGGAATCCATGAATTTTTCCTCTGATTTTATGTATCGGCTTCCCCTGGTATTGCATTTTATGGCAAATGTTTCACCGTCTTTGATCTTGTTTTGGCTGATATCTATTATGTTTTCGAGTATTGTTGCCGGCTTGCTTGTTATCACACGTTCTATGGGGACTACTTCAAAATTATTCCTTAAGGATGTTTCAGCCAGTTTGATTGCAGCGTTTATATTCGTTTCCAGGAGTTCTACCAAAAAGACGTTGTAAAATTCTGATTCTTTTATATAAAAACGCGGGTCGTAATTTTTTAACTTATCTTCTAATTTTTCTATGGCCATATATTCATCTAAGTCTGGGGGTGTTTTATTTTCTTCAACTTCTACTACTAGATCGAATTTCTCATTGGATATCATCGTTAGTCCCTTCTAACATTAATAATATTATGATAGATAAAAGTAATATATAATTGTTGTGGTTACATAACATTTCAAATTAGAATAATAATTTATATATGAAAAGTATTATAATATGTTCATGGATGAACAGGGTACAGTAAGTGTAGATCTACTATTTGCCGCATTTATATTCCTAATAATTCTAGGATACATGTCAACGTTGATTTCAGACAGGTTTAATACCGTTGATAGGTCTCAAGAACTGGTTGAAGCCAGGAATTTAGCTGAAAATATAGCTGGTGCAATAAACCAAGCATATGCCGGTGAAAATGGACATGTTATAAAAATTAGAACGCCTGATCGAATCAATAATGACGATAAATATCATGTGGAGGTAAATTCTTCAGGGGTTCTGGTAGTACTGGAAGATAGACGGGGATTGGCTTACATAATACCCCAAAAATTTTCTAAAACTTACGATAACCTACAGAGCTCCACAATCATCCTATCACCAGCAAAGGAATATGTTATAATAAACAAACGAGAAGGAAAGGGAGATAACTGGATCGTTATAATAGAAAATAACCAAAAATCTTAGGAAAGTTCATTTATGGATCTTAGGAATCCTTATAGGGATATAAAAGGTCAAATGTCTGTGGAATTCGTCTTAATAGCCGGGTTTATGTTAATTCTTACGTGTGCAGTTGCCGCTTATATCTTTGATGACAGTGAACTGACCCATGCCATGGCAGCAGCTAGAAGTGGAGCAGTTCAGGGTGTGTTGGCAGATTCTATGGCCGTCTATCCAGAAGAAACCTTTAAAGAATATACACAAGAACATCCCAGACTCGTAAGTCCTTCCGGTGTAAAAATCGTGAAGATTGCCTATGAAAATAAGGGAGTTAACCCTTTATATAACCGTACCTGGATACAGCTGAAGATATACGCCACTGGCTCTGGGATGGACAGTGCAGAACAGTATCGTTTAGGTTCGAGGATAAATTATTATGCTAGAAAAAGCATATGTGAAGTTTTTAAAACTCAAAATTTAACCAATGTTGGTTTTAACCCGGCGTTTTCAGATAAATATGTGTTCACTACGGTTGGTGTGGAATGGATTTGATTTAATTTATATCTGATTTGGGGGTTGTAATTTTACAATTAAAAAAAAGAAAAAAAAGGAAAAGGGGTGGTTTAAATCTGTTTCCTGCCTCTGTAGAAGTATCCTACTGCTAATAAACATACCAGAGCGATAACTGCTAGGGTGGCTACTATTGGCATCCCTGTGTTCTGGGATGAACTTTGCTGATTTACAGGATTTATTTCATGGGCTTGGCTGCTTTGGCTTCCTTCATCACCTGGTGTTGTTGCTGCTGATACTTGTAGTTCTCCAGGAGTTGAACCTGCGTTAGATGATGCTGATTCTTCAGATTGTCCTGGCTGACTTGGTTCTCCAGGTTGTCCTGGTTCTCCTGGCTGACTTGGTTGTCCTGGTTCGCTTGGTTGTCCTGGCTGAGTTGGTTGCACTGGCTGATTAGGATTCACAGGTGTAGATGGTGCGAATCCCTCGTACCCAGTTGCAGTGTAGATCTGACTTTTTACTTGGGCCAGTAGATCTGGATTGATGTATTGAGTAACCCATTCCATCATGGCGATGTTACCACAGCTACAGTCACAGCAGGCAACACCATTTTCAATGATCATCTTTGCCCAAGTGTCAGCGACCATGCGTAAAGTAGCCTGATCTGTCTGCCAGTATCCATTATATGCCGCTGTAAGAAGTGTTCCTGTAATGCTTGTCATAGAATAGGCGTTGTTTCCACTGGAAAGCCATTCGTCAACCCCTATATTGTACTGATCTTTTATGTAGGTGTTTACCACTTCATCCCACATCCAATTTTCAACTGTAGCTGGACTAGTTACTTGCCATCCCCATAGATATGAAACAAATTTGTTGGAAATATACCTTGCGCCACTGTATCCTTCGTTCATCATTGCCTGAATCCATTCTGGATTGAAATATCTGGTTCTCATCTCCCGGGTCATGAAGGTCTGTAGAGCTATTATCTGTGGATTTGCAGGGTTAGCCTCATATACAACGTACAGGTTAGGTGCTTTTCCATTGTTCATCTTTTCTATGGCCATGGATAATCCTCCCAGGTAACCGAAGAAGTCATCATTATCCAGTACACCGTAAAGGTTGGTGCTTCTACTGTTGTAAGCTGTGTCTACTCCTTTAAGTAGTTCTTTAAATAGGTCTGGATTGCTCATACCCCAATTTCTTTCAGTGTATGTATGACCCATTCTGTTGATGTACAAATCGGCAACATCATCCCTGGTGTCCCAGGTCCATGACTGTTCCACTGCATGATTTACACCAGAACCATAATCTCCAACTGGAGGGGCAAATATTCTGGTTATCGCCATTTCACCAGCCTCGTTAGGTGATATTCCTTGGGATATATAGTGAGTGACGAGTTCAACCCA
>MVQY01000143.1 GCA_002067325.1 Methanobacterium sp. PtaU1.Bin097 | reverse complement strand
GCATCCAGGGAAAAATCCAGGCGTTTTCTGATTTTTCCTACAGGATAATTCAAATTCTCTGCGATGAAGGCCACTTCATCCTCCACAGTAACACTGAAAAGCTGGACTTCCGGGTTCTGGAACACCATACCCACATGGGTGGAAAGTTCAGGAATCTCATGTTCTGCAGTGTCTAAACCACATACTTTCACCTTTCCCTCCTTGTGGCCATTTACAGCATGGGGGATGATGCCACAGAGATGGTAGAGAAGGGTTGATTTTCCACAGCCAGATTTCCCTGCCAGTCCTACAAATTCACCCCGTTCCACCTCAAGATCGATGTTATTTAGGATATATCTATCAGATTGAGGGTATTTGAATGATAAATCATTTATAGAGATTATTTTGTCCATCATACAACACCTGTATTTATCAATACAATTCCTAGAACGGTTAGAGAGAATGTTGAGAAGATCACATCCTTCTTCCCGAAGCTTATGGTTTTAAGGGAAGTTCTCTGGGCGGAGTATCCGAATGCTTTGGTCTCTAAACTCAAGGCCATCTGCTTGGATGTTTTAAGGGAGGTGATAAGTAGTGTTTCCATCAAGAGCATCAGGTCATTGAAACCAGTCTTAATTTTCCTGAGATTCTGGGCGTTTCTTATAGTGTAGAAGTTCTGGAAAGTTAGGGGAATAAAGCGTATGGACATGGTTATCAGGAGGATCATCCATTCTGGAAATCTCATACTCCTTAAAACCAGTATCATATCACTGGGATGAGTGGTGAAGGGGATTACCACCGGTGCTAGGATGATCACCACCATTCGCATGGAGAAAACAACACCGTACATAAGACCCTCCACAGTAACGGGAAGTGAACCTATTACCGGCACATTGTAGGGTAATAGGTTGAAGAGAACTGTTACGGGGCCTGTGTAATTAGTGCGATCAGTGTAGAACACTGCTTGAGTTAATGTACCCATCAGAACAAATATGAAAAGGACCAGAAAAATAGGTTTAAGCTTTTTAATGGGAACATCCGCCATTATCCAGATTATAACAGAAATAATGATCAAAAAGGCTAATATGATATAAGAAGAAGTAAATATGGCTGCTAACATTATAGAAAATGAGAAAATTATCTTTGATCGGGGATCCAACCTGTGTAAAGGGGAGTTGGAATTAACATATTCAATCATAAAGTATAACCTTAGGTTCCTTCATTTAATAAAACTAAAGGTTGCGGGTAATAATATAATCTCCGCAACCAACCATGTGGATTAATACACCTAGACAAGACGGTTATGGGCGCATATGGAGGGAGCATATACGACTTTACTATAATGTTAGGTTTCCCGCATGGCCCTAATGTAAATCATCTCACATGGATGAAATAGCAGTTTTAACTCGATTACCTATCCGATCTCCTAAAAAGCCCCCTATAGCAAAGGTTATCACTGGTACAATAATCATGAATGCTAGAAGCCAATTGGGTAAGACCATTCCATAAAAGACAACACTTATTCCAATGAATACTATTCTAGTTACCAAACCATACACTGCGGTTCCAGCTACATTAATTTTTAAACTTCCTGCGTAGGGTTTTGATGATTGTAAAATAGCTTCAAGAACTATTGCATTTATAAGGAACGTAAACGCGGTTAAACTTCCTACAAAAGCACCAGCTATGAGTATTTCAGCAATGGTTCGAGCGACCCCTAATGTTAAAACCGTGTACTTTTTACCAATGACGATGGCTGCTGTAATCATTAACAGCCCTTCCACAATACCATAAATTACATTCCCAACCACATACCCTGTGATCCATATAAGATTTGTGGCCAGTAACAACGCTAAAAACGCCGCTAACATTGCAATTTCCCTATTGTTAAAATAAAATTTATTTTTTGGTATATTATGGGCTGTCTGATCATCCATTTTAACCACCTTTAACTTCTAGTTATTTCTACAATTACATGAGATAAATTATAAATCTAGCACATATAATACTTTCTATTTAATTTTTATTATTAATTTTGGGTTATAATATCTAAGAAAAGTAATATTTTAATGGACAAGATTGCAGGTTATCCAAAAGCTAATAGTTAATATATTAGTTATGTATATATCTATTAAGAAAAACCCAAACGATGTTTAATTTAGGCAAATAGTTGGTGATGAAGAAATATTCAGGCTCACATGTGAAAAATTAGGACACAACAAGCATGATGCTGCCTAAAAGAATAAAAAAAAGCGGTACAGACTAAGACAGGCATCCTTATTCAGTAAACCAAATACAACCTCGAAGCGTAATAGAAACATGATATCTATCATAAAAGAGTATTCCATGATATAACCAAGTCGAAGCAACAGACTAAAAAAAACCAACTGTTATAACATATACTCTAACAAAAAAACACTTAAACATCAGATGATTTTACAAGCCTAATTTAAACAGATTCTACGACATTTTTCACTCTTTCGCCTACTTTATAACCTAAAAATCCACCTATAGTAAATGGAATGATAGGTAATATTACTAAAATAATTATAAGCCATAATGGTAGTGTCATACCATAAAAGAATACAGTTATAGATACTCCAGTCACTCTCAAGACTGTACCGTAAACAGTTGCACCAATTACATCGATCTTTAGATTGTTACCATATGAGCCTGAAACCTGGAATATTATCTCTAAAACAATTGCAGCAGCCAGATAAGACAATGCAACCAGAGTTCCCCCATACATGTTTGCAAGAGAAAATTCTACAATGGTCTTAACTATTCCCAAGGTTAAAATAGTATACTTCTTACCTATAACGAGGGCTGCTGTGATCACTATGATTCCTTCCACTATTCCATAAAAAATATTACCTATTAAAAGACCACCTACCCAAATAATTTCAGAAAACATCATGAGGGCAAAAAAGGCAGCTATCATGACTATTTCTTTATTGGTAAAATAAAACCTGGTTTTTTGAATTTTAGGTATTTCAATTCCATTTCTCATATGATCATCTCTTACTGTTGATATTTATTACTTACATAATCTATATGTGGATTTATGAAAAAAGGAGGTATATAATACTTTATATTCTATTTTTATTATTATTTATCCTGTCTTATTTGTTATAAAGATAATACTTAAGAAAACCTATCCTATGGCACCTACTATAAAAGAGAAATAAAGAGCAATTTGTCCCATGTAACGTGCATGAATAATCCACAGATTACCGAATTTGATGGGATCTTTTATTAAAACAATATTAGTCCAAAGTAATGAACCTAAAGCTATAATTGCAAGGGGTAAATAAGAAAAATTCAGCCCAAAAATCCAAAATATCAAGGTTAATATTGTTGCAAAGGTCATCAATATAAAAGCAACTTCTGCAGATTTTTTGGGACCTATTTGGAGGGGTAATGTTGAAAATCCAAGATTCCTTTCAATTTCAATATTAGGAATATCTCCAATAATGTTATCACTAGTATAAATTAAAATCGCTATAATCATTGCAAATATGGCCACTTCTGATATATTTCTCGTCGTTGAAGCACCGATTAGGATACAGCTCGCAACTACCAAACCAAAACAAAAATTTCTATAAAAACCTTTTTGTTTTAATCTTCCTAAATATCCATAAAAAGTTGCCAAGATCAGACTTATCAAAGTTATAGAAAAACAATATATATTTAAAAAAGAAGCAAATATTAAGCATAATGAATACAACAATAGCCCATAAGTAGCAGCTTCCTTCTTGGAAATTGTACCAGAAGGAATTGGCCATGTTGGATGTTTTATTCTATCAAAATCTGAATCAAATAAATTGCTAAACACCTGGCCACCTGCCCATGCAATAGTTGGAATCAATACTCCAAACAATATAAAAATAGCATCTGGATTTGGATTAGATAAAAATACCCCACAAACTCCAAGAGAACCCGGTACAACAAATAAATGTGGACTAGATAAATCAATGAATCCTTTCAATTTTGTTATCATTGAAATCGCCTATTTAAATGCCAATTTGCAGGTAGGATCACTTCCAAAAATGTCTCCATTTGCATATGCTTTACTTCTGCAGCCACCACATTGATCCTTAAATTCACA
>MVQY01000142.1 GCA_002067325.1 Methanobacterium sp. PtaU1.Bin097 | reverse complement strand
GGACCCGCCGGGATTTGAACCCGGGACCCTCAGATTAGGAGTCTGATGCCCTATCCTGGCTAGGCTACGGGCCCTTACATCTAATTTTTTTATAATATCTAGAACAAAGTGATTCTAAAACGGACCCGCCGGGATTTGAACCCGGGACCTTCGGATTAGAAGTCCGACGCCCTATCCAGCTAGGCTACGGGCCCGTGTGATATATTATTTAATAAGCTATTTTAATATAAAAAAGTTTTTTTATCCTTCATCCTATAAAAACAGTGGGGCTTAATCAGTTATAAAGGAATTTAATAAAAAGGTAAAAAGAAATAATAGCCAAGTTCTATAGTTTCAGATTCCCAGATGTTCTATGATCTCTATGATCACATTAACTATAGCGGCGGTGATTTCTGTCATCACATTAACTATAGGCCGGTGATTCCTGTCCATCTTGAACTGTGTTGGCCAGTTCTTTCAGTCTGGCTTCAATTTCTTCTGCTTCTTTTAGGAGTGGTTCTGGGTTGATGTTTGTGCCCAGTTTCCTGTTTAAGGTATCCACCATGGCGGCTGCTGCCCGGGGGTCTGGGTATTGATTGAGTACCTCTGCAAATAGACAGGAAGCTGGGATGCCTTTGATCTTACTTCTGGTCATCAGGGTACCGGAAAGTCCGCCGATATTCCCGAAGGGCATTATAGGTATACCCATATCTGACAGGTCTTTAAGGGCTTCTTCTGTGTTTGCTGCCCCGGCAATTTGCCCTGTTTTCTCCCTTACCACCACACTGTTGAAGGTGATTATTTCTTTGGCGTTGTTTTTCTCTGCCCAGCTTACTATGCCGTTGGCCATATCATAGGCCACATTAGGTGGTATTATGAAGTCGGATAGGAATAGGACGATGTTATCTGCGCTGTAGATTCTAAAGGGGTGTAATGTGACCCCATTGTATAGCACTGCCAGTGGAGGAAAATCTTTAGAATCCACAAATCCGATCTGTTTCATATTCAATTCTTCTACCAACAACCATCCTAATATGTTTCCTATTAATCCCAGTTCTGGTGATCCTTCCAGGATTATAGCGTCTTTAACATCTTCTGAAATAATCTGACAACATTTTGCATCTGTTTCTACCATTTTTACCATTCGGTGCACCCCCTGTGTCACCAATTACTTTAATAAAACCAATTAATTCGTTTGATTAAGGAGTAAATTCCTTTTATTATAAATATTATAGTTAAAATGGTTAATAAATTTTTACTTCCCGGGGATTTTATCGATTAAAAAACGAAGAGGTTATATATTATCACCTTATCCTATATAAGATTTTCACTTTATTCTCTAAAGAAAAGCTTATAATCATATATAATATATTGAAATACTGATGTTCATTTAAAAACAAAGAGGTGATACATTTGAGCGAAAAAATAGTTATATCGCCGACATCACGACAAGAAGGACACGCAGAGTTGGTCATGGAAGTCGATGATGAAGGAATAGTAACTAAGGGCCGATACTTTAGTATTACTCCAGTTAGAGGCCTAGAGAAAATTGTTACTGGTAAAGCTCCCGAAACTGCTCCAGTAATTACGCAAAGAATCTGTGGTGTCTGTCCTATACCTCACACCCTAGCTTCTGTTGAGGCAATGGATGACTCATTAGATATCGAGATACCTAAAGCAGCCAAACAACTAAGAGAATTGGTTTTAGCCGCCCACCACATAAACAGCCATGCGATACACCAGTTCCTTATAGCACAGGATGTTGTGCCAGCAGACCTGATGGTCACCGCCATAAACTCCGTTTCTGAAATCAGGAAAAACGTTCAGTACGTAGTTGATATGGTAGGTGGAGAAGGTATACACCCATCCGAAGTTAGAATAGGTGGAATGGCTAAAAACATAAGCGAAATTGCAAGGAAAAGACTATACGCCAGATTAAAAGCCTTACAGCCAAAATTAGATGCGCATGTAGATTTAATAGTAGGTTTAGTCGCAGATAAAGGTTTTCCAGAAGGTTTAGGTGTCCATAATCAAAAACCTTTGGCCACCGATGTTCTCTATGGTGATCGAACCAAATTTGAACTGGACAGGTTCACTGAAATCTTGCCTGAAAGTTGGTATGATGACCCGGAAATAGCTAAAAGGGCATGTTCAACTATCCCATTGTACGATGGTAGAAGTGTAGAAGTGGGTCCCAGGGCAAGAATGGAAGTATTCCAAGGATTTAAAGATAAAGGTGTAGTAGCTCAGCACGTAGCAAGAGCATTAGAGATGAAAACAGCATTATCTAAAGCTATTGATATACTGGCTGAACTGGATACGTCAGCACCTGTGATGGCTGATTATGACATTAGAGGCACCAATAAACTGGGAGTAGGAGCTATAGAAGGTCCTAGAGGAATGGACATTCACATGGCACAAGTCAAAGATGGAAAAACACAGTTCTACAGTTGTTTAGTCCCCACCACCTGGAATATACCCACAATGGGACCAGCCACTGAAGGATTCCACCACGAGTTCGGACCCCACGTTATCAGAGCCTACGATCCATGTCTATCCTGTGCAACCCACCTGATAGTAGTAGACGACGAAGACAGGAGTATCATTAAAAACGAAATGGTTAGGATTTAAGGGTTAATATGGCATTTGATGCAGAGATTTTAGTAATAGGCTGTGGAAATATCTTATTTGAAGACGATGGATTTGGACCAGCAGTGACAGTAGCATTGGAAGAGTACTTCAAAGAACACGAATTACCAGATGACGTCATGATCCTGGATGCAGGAACCAGTGGACCCTACTATGTTTTCAGTATGCCCAATGAAATGTGGAAAAAGCTGATAATTGTGGACATAGTGGATTTTGGTGCCGAACCAGGAACCATAAGGATATTCGACGTAGAGGAATTACCGGAAGGATCATATGAGAATGTACATTCCTGGCCAGTGAATCAACCATTACATGAATTGAAAGATACAGTGGAAATATTGGTTATTGGATGCCAGCCCGAGTCTGTCTCTGCACCTGACGTAAAGTTAGGTTTAACCAAAAGCGTTGAAGATGCCATTCCAGAGGCCATTCAGATCATTTTAAATGAAATAGGGGTCTAAGCAATGTTAGCCCGTATAAAAGAATTTTTAGGAATGGAAGCAAAACCAAAAGAAGAAGCTTCACAACAGGAGGTTGAAAAAGTGGCGGAAGAAGAAAAAGCTAAACCAAGAATAGGATATATTCACTTATCAGGATGTACTGGAGATGCAATGTCATTAACCGAAAACTATGACATTTTAGCACCGTTACTCACTGAGATGGTGGATATAGTCTACGGACAAACTCTGGCTGATGTATGGTATGATGTTGAAAATAACCCATACGCAATAGATGACATGCCAGAAATGGATTTGGTATTAATTGAAGGATCAGTCTGTCTGCAGGATGAGCACAGTATGCATGAATTATTAAAAGCACGGGAAAAAGCAGGTCTTGTAGTGGCTTTCGGTTCCTGTGCTGCAACTGGATGTTTCACTAGATACTCCAGAGGAGGACAGCAAGCCAATCCAAGACATGAATCATTCGTGCCTATCGCCGACATAATCAAGGTAGACCTGGCCATGCCCGGTTGCCCACCATCACCAGAAATAATAGCTAAAACTGTGGTAGCAGTGATCAATGGAGACATGGATTACCTGCAGCCCATGATGGATCTGGTAGGATACACCGAAGCATGTGGATGCGATTTACAACTTAAAGTAGTAAACCAGGCCCTATGTATAGGATGCGGAACCTGTGCAATGTCCTGCCAAACTCGAGCAGTAACCATGACCAATGGAAGACCAGAAGTAAACAGCGACAGATGTATTAAATGTGGTATATGCTACATACAATGTCCAAGAAGCTGGTGGCCAGCAGATAGAATAAAACAGGATTTAGGACTATAGGAGGTTGTAAAGATGGTATTAGGAACATACAAACAAATCGTACATGCAAGATCAACCGACAAACAGATCCAGAAAATTTCACAGGACGGAGGAATAGCAACCGGCCTTCTATGCTTTGCTCTTGATGAGAAAATTATAGACGGTGCAGTGGTAGCTGGACCTTCCGATGAAATGTGGAAACCAGAACCTACTGTGGCCCTTTCATCTGATGAAATCCTGGCTGCTGCCGGTACCAAATACACCTTATCACCCAATTTATGGATGGTTAAGGAAGCAGTCAGACAAAACGGTCTGGAAAAAGCAGGAATCGTTACCATACCCTGTCAAACAATGGGTTTGAGAAAAATGCAGTCTTACCCAATTGGTGTGAGATTCGTAGCTGATAAAATTGCCCTGGATATTGGAATATTCTGTACAGAAAACTTCCCATTTGAATCCCTTAAAACATTCATCACTGCCAAAGCTGGTGTAAACTTTGACTTGGTAGAGAAAATGGATATTGGAAAAGGAAAATTCTGGGTACACACAGCCGATGATGTGATCAGCTTCCCAATTAAAGAAACCCATGGTTACGAACAAAATGGATGTAAAGTTTGCCTTGACCTTGTCTCAGAACTTTCAGACATTTCAACTGGTTCAATAGGCGCTCCTGACAACTGGTCCTCAGTTTTAACCAGAACAGAACCTGGAGAAACCATATTCAGTCAAGCAGTCGATGCTGGACTCATTGAAACCAAACCAATGGACGAAGGTAAATTCGGTCTAGAAATGCTCACCAAACTTGCAAAATCTAAAAAAGAGAAAGCAATGAAGGAAATAGACCAGAGAAAAGAACTGGGATTACCAGTTCCATACAAGGCAAGCAGCGAAAAAGAAGATCCATTAGCCAACGTATAAGGGGAATTCTTATTCCCTACTTTTTCTATTTTTTTTAAAATTAAAGATAATTATTAGACATATTCTTGTTTATAGAGTTATAATCTGACAGCCATCTGGCTCTACTATAACAGTGTGCTCTGCCTGGGCAACTCGGGCGTTACTTTTCTCCTTAAGGACGTGATAGGGATACAGGGCCCGGGAAGATATTAAATTCCTTAAAATCACGTTGAATTGTCTGGTTTTCATGGTTTCCTCCAGCCATCTGCCGGCGAAGGGCAGGTTTCTGTAGTTTTCGGCAATTTCATGGAGCATCTTCCTGGCTTGGGCCATCCTCAAAGGCCGGTCCCTTAAAAAACGGAAGATGTAAGCTTCATTCATATCAGTGACCCGGCCCACACCATTGGTTACGAAGGGTTCTATGGCCAGTACATCACCCTCCCTTATTTTATGCCTGTTTTCGTCGTTGATATTAGGAATGGAAAGCCCTGAATGGAGTATGTATCTTTCCATACTGTGGCCGGTGAGGTTAGAGACAGGTTTAAGGCCCTGGGCAGTGACCGTTTCCTCGACCACTTCACCAATTTTACCAACGGTAACACCATCTCTCACGGTACTGATGGCATTTTCCAGGGCTTCGCCCACTGTTTCAATCATCTTAACCTGGAGTTGCATCTCATCTTCAGAAAATCCGGTGTCCCGGGAGGATAGGTCCTGGTCTACACCGACGATGACTGTTATGGCTGAGTCTGCGATGTATCCATCGACATGGGCACCTAAATCAATTTTCACCAGGTCACCATTTTTTAAAATAGTTTTATCATGTGAAGGAGATGTATAATGGGCAGTGATTTCATTTATGGAGATATTACACGGAAAAGCTATTTCTCCACCTAAATTTTTTATCTCCTGCTCAGTGAATTCAACCAGATCCAACACCTTTAAATCTTCTTCGACCATATCTGTAGCCATTTTCCTTACTTTAGCCACGATGCTGCCTGCTTTTTGATACATTTCATTCATAGAATCACAGATAATCCATTATTTTAAATAATCAACATCTTATTTCGAAAATAAATCAAATATTATATTAGAGGAGTTATATTATAAGTATTTTTAAGTCCCAAAAAAAGTTAATTAAATCCCGGGGGTGGCTCCCATTTGTAAACTCCACATGCAGCGTAAGGTTTACCTGACAGTGATAGGTTTATCTGTGATCATACCAATAGAGGGTGTATTATTAGGATTTGGTGGATTTTTAATGGTATTATCCGCTCTTTTAATGATTTTGAAGGGTCGCAGAAAGAAAAAATCAGAGGAAAAGTTAGAAGTAAGAGTTTCAGGGATTAAAAAACAGTTCAGTGATATTAAAAACGAATCAGTCGCTGATGAGGAGGACGATTGGCTAGAAAAGAGGTTGAAAGAAGATTCCGACCAGTACTAACGTCAGTTAGGAATGAATAAAAAGTAACTTATTTAAAATTATTAAACAAGACTTAAACCTAAATAAAAATTCCAATCATGAAAATATATATATTTTATCAAGTATAATTTATAATAAAGGGGGAATTTAATGGCAGATGTAGTTACAATTCCGGAAAACATTTTTTATATAATAATCGCTGTAATCGCTGTAATAGGAATTATCGTAGTATTTATGCAATGGAGAAGAGTTAGAGAAGCTCAAACCAACGTTGAATTCCTGGAAAAGCAAGCGCAACTTAGAAAAATCGAATTAGTAGAAAAAGACCTGGAATCTAAAAGAATGATGGAAAATGTGATTCCCTTACCTAAAGAGCAACAGGAAAGACTTTCCGATATCCGTAAAAGCACTTCTGACCTCATGCACCAGGCAGGCTTCCTTCACAGTGAAATAAACGAAAGGGTAACCCGCCTCGAAGCCCGCACTGAATACCTGAAACTACAGAAACTATTACAGGATATCGAGAAAAAAGAACAGGAACTGGATAAAAAGTCCGGTAAAAATATAAAAACAGAAGATGTTCAGGCAGTAAAGGGAATTAAAGGTGTAAAATAAAATGACCGCACTGGAGATAATTGCACTACTGATCTTAATAGGTGCAATAATTGTTTTGCTCTATTATTATCTGCAAGGTACCCGGGGACTATCCCTAAATATGAGACCTAAAACCACGGAAAGCAGGACCAGGACGTTAACTGTTGATGAAGAATCTTCCAGTATACATAAAACCCTGAAGAAAACAGGTGCCAAAGCATCAGGCACTACTTCCAAAATAACTGAAGGTGGGGCCATGGCTGGAATGAGTGAAAGAATGGCAGATGTGAGTGAAAAGATAAAAGGCAAAGTTAGAGAAGTTCCTATCAGCACAGACATCGTATCCAATAGAATAGAAAGCTTTCTAAATGAACAAAGCGATCAGCTCATAAAAGACTGGGAATTAGTAACCAAGAATGATCTATCAAAGCTGGAAGAAAGGTTCGAAACAGTTTCACTAAACGTGGATGAACTTGAAAAAAGATTCAACGAATACCGTGGCTACACCAATAAAAAACTGGAACACATCGAGGAAAGACTAAACAAACTGGAAAACCCTGAGGAACCAACTGAAGAATCTGAAGATACCACTAAAAAATAATAATACATTAAAAAAAAATAAATCCTCAATTTTTTTTATTAATTTTCATTTAGTTCATGCAAATGTTTATATACCCTGAAAGGGTAAGATTATAAAGAAGCGGGGTGGGGTAGTCTGGTGATCCCGCGGGGCTCATAACCCCGAGAGCCCTAGTTCAAATCTAGGCCCCGCTATTTAACTTGATTTTAGAGGATTATAGGCAAGCCGAAGGGCAGCCACCGGTTTTTACATTTAGGTGTAATTTAAACTGAGGAAACTCCACCCATCATACAGAACCGTGATGCCATAAGGCATCTGCTGAGAGGCAGGACACTGGAGCAGAAACGATACGTTTCCTTGATGGTTGAACATGAAGCGCAAGCGGATGGACATCAGGAAAAAACGGTGAAACGGCCATTCCACGGGATGTAAGGACAAATGCTGCTGATGAATCCTGTATGAAGCAGAGGTAGTCCGCATAGATGAATGCTGCCATGAACAGAAGGTGGGTTACTCTCGGCATGCCTGACCCCCCCCTCTCCCATTTTATTTTTATAGTTACATAGGTTTGTTCAAAAAAACCAAATAAAAAAAAATTAAGGAATGAACTAATGGTAATTGAATGTTCGATATCAATTTAATTTTACTCCCCCTGTTCGGATTTCTAATAGGAATTTTTGTATCTGCTCTAGGCGGAGGCGGCGGGGGATTATATGCACCAGTTTTGATTCTACTTTTTGGTATTCCCACCCAGACTGCCATAGCCACATCTCTAGCCTCAGTTTTACCCACCACGGTTGCGGGTGCCTTCAGTCACTACCGGGAAGGTAACGTGGACGTTCGAACCGGTTTAATTTTAGGAGTAGGGGGAATAGCAGGCACCTTAATCGGAGTTTACATGGCCAATTTAATCCCACCCATCCTTTTACAGAGGATTTTAGGCGCTTTTATCCTGATAATGTTGGTTCCAATGTTAAGGAGCGCGCTTAAAAGACGTAAAAAGATGAAGAATGGTGAAATTGCAGATATCAGTGGATACTCAACCAGACTCACCGGAACTAAAAGGATTATTGCTTCATTTTTCGGGGTTGCCGGCGGAATATTAGCCGGAGTTTTTGGAATAAGCGGAACCCCGCCGGTTACTGCCGGGCTTTATAGTTTAGGATTGCCTGCTATTTTAGTAGTGGGCACCACGGTATTTGTACTCATCTTTAACTCAGCCGCAGGTATTGGAGGTTACTTCTTATCAGGCAGGCTGGACGTGCCTCTGGTAATTCTCCTTGGTGGCGGAGCAGTTATAGGTACATTTATAGGGCCTAAACTCATAAAAAAAGTAGGTCCCAAGACTGTTGAGAAGATATATGCCCCACTACTCATTGGGATAAGTCTTGTACTGGGACTGTCACTAATACTGGCTTAAAAAAAGTTTGGAATAAATTAAGGATAGGAAACAAGTGGGAAATTTCAATGTCCCATAGCATCCTTCACTTTATCAAAGAATCCTTTATCTTCGGCATAGATCTCCTCGCCACTGGCATCGGCAAATTCCCGGAGCAACTCCTTCTGTTTGGGGTTCAACTTCTTGGGAGTTATAACTTTTACCTTGACGTACAGATTACCCTTACCGGTCCAACGCATATGGGGCATGCCCTGGCCTTTTATCCGGAAGGAAGTGCCGCTCTGTGTTCCAGAAGGTATTTTAAGATCCACTGCACCGTCAAGGGTTGGAGCCTCTACAGTGTCGCCCAGGGAAGCCTGGACAAAGCTTATAGGCATCTCGTAAATTAGATCTGAGCCGTCCCTCTTAAATAGGGGATGTTTTTTCACCTTTATCAGGATGTAAAGATCACCTGGTGGACCTCCCCTTTTACCGGCATCACCTTCACCAGGGACGCGCAGGCGGCTGCCGTCATCCACGCCGGGAGGTATCTTGATGTGTATGGTGCTATTCTGTTTAACGATACCCTTTCCATTACATTCGCTGCAGGGGGTGTCGATTATTTTTCCCTCTCCCTGACAGGTGTTACAGGGTCTTATGGTGGCAAACTGGCCCAGTGGAGTGTTACTTACCTGGCGGACCTGTCCACTTCCACCGCACGTTGGACAGACGCGTGGTTCTGTCCCTGGTTCTGCCTTAGAACCATGACATTTAGGGCAGGGTTTTTTATGGGCTACTTCGATATCCCGTTCGAGTCCCTGTGCTGCTTCTTCCAGGGTGATGTCTAGGTGGTAGGCCAGGTCATCTCCCTGTTGGGGTCCGTTTCTCCTTCCACCTCCAAATCCGAAGAGGTCGAATATGCTTTCAAATCCAGCTCCTCCACCAGAACTTCCTCCGAATCCAAATCCTTTGAAGATGTCTTCGAAGTTTATGTTGTTGAATATGTCTTCCTGGGAGAATCCGCCCATCCCGGCATGTCCGTATTGGTCATAAGTGTTTCTCTTCTCTTCATCGGAAAGCACGGCGTAAGCTTCGCTGAGTTCTTTGAACTTCTCCGCACTCTCTGGGTCGTCACTCACATCGGGGTGGTACTTCATGGCCAGTTTACGGTAGGCCTTTTTAATCTCCTTCTTATCAGCACCTTTTTCTACTCCGAGGACTTCGTAGTAATCACGCTTTTCTGCCATATAATCTTTACCTTTAACCTTTTATTTTGTTAACATTGTAAAAGTTAGAAAAAAATATTAAATTACAATTGGTTTTTAAATTATTTAAAGATTTGATTCCTTAAAGATTAATTCCTGAAAAAAATTTAGGTAGGGGGTAAAAGAAATCCCCCGGGCAAATCAATCGATTATTTTTTTACCTCATAATCAGCGTCTACAGTGTCATCTCCCTCTGTAGGGCCCTGATCACCAGGTTGCTGACCTTGAGATTCCTGTTGGGCTTGTTGCTGTGCCTGTTCCTGTTGGGCCTGCTGGTATATGGCTGCACCAATTTCCTGCACGGCTTTGGTTAACTCTTCGGTCTTGGCTTTAATAGCTGCCAGGTCATCACCACCGATGAGTTCCCGGAGCTCCTTGACCAGACCCTCTACTTTGGTTTTCTGGTCAGAGCTGACTTTATCCCCTAACTCATCCAGGGTTTTCTCTGAGGTGTAGATCATGCTGTCAGCGTTGTTCCTGATCTCTATCTCTTCCTGTTTCTTCTTATCCTCGTCGGCGTGGGCTTCTGCTTCCATGACTTTCTGGTCTATTTCATCCTTGGAAAGTTTATTAGGGGCGGTTATGGTGACTTTCTGTTCCTTACCGGTTCCCATGTCCTTGGCTGATACGTTCATGATACCGTTGGCGTCTATGTCGAAGGTAACCTCGATCTGGGGCATTCCCCTTGGAGCTGGGGGTATTCCCACTAACTGGAATCTTCCCAGTGTGGTGTTTCCAGAGGCCATGGAACGCTCACCCTGGAGCACATGTATATCCACGGATGTCTGATTGTCTGCTGCTGTGGTGAACACCTGGCTTTTCTTGGTGGGTATGGTGGTGTTTCTGTCTATTAGTTTAGTGAATACTCCACCTAAAGTTTCTATACCAAGTGAGAGTGGTGTTACATCCAGTAAGACCAGGTCTTTTATCTCTCCAGCGAGTACTCCTCCCTGAATAGCTGCTCCTACTGCCACACATTCCATGGGGTCTATTCCCCTTTCTACAGGTTTTCCTATGTAGTCTTCCACAAATTTCTGTACTATGGGCATCCTGGTTGGTCCACCCACCAGTATGATCTTGTTAACATCAGCTTTGGTCATTTTGGCGTCTTTTATGGCCTGTTCCATTGGTCCGGAACATTTCTTGATGATGGGGTCCACCAGTTCTTCCAGTTTCGCCCGGGTTAAAGTGTTGGTCAGGTGTTTGGGTCCGTCCTGGGTGGCGGTTATAAATGGCAGGTTGATGTCGGTGGTTAAGGTGGTTGATAGTTCGATTTTAGCTTTTTCTGCGGCTTCCCTGAGTCTCTGTACTGCCTGGTCATCGTTCATCAGGTCTACACCGGTTTCTGCCTTGAACTGGTCGGCCAGGTACTTCATGACTACGGCGTCCATATCGGTTCCGCCCAGTTTGGTGTCTCCGCTGGTGGATTTAACTTCGAATACTCCTCCACCGAATTCCATGATGGTCACGTCCAGGGTTCCACCACCGAAGTCGAATACCAGGATTTCCAGTTCTTCATCTGATTCTTTATCTATACCATAGGCGAGACTGGCTGCTGTGGGTTCGTTTACCAGTCTTACTACTTCTAATCCAGCGATGGTGCCCGCGTCTTTGGTTGCAGTTCTCTGGTTGTCGTCAAAGTATGCGGGGACGGTTATAACTGCTTTTTTAACTTCTTCTCCGAGAAATGCCTCCGCGTCTTTCTTGATCTTCTGTAAGATGAATGCGGATATTTCCTGCGGGGTGTACTGTTTGCCCATGACGTCCACTTTGTAACTGGTACCCATATGCCTTTTAATAGCAGTTATGGTGTGTTCTGGGTTGGTTACAGCCTGTCTTCGGGCTGGTTCTCCCACTAATTTCTGCCCGTCGCTAGTGAAGGCCACGTAGCTGGGGAATGACTTTCCGTACTGGGTGGCTCCTTCTGCGCTGGGTATTATGGTGGGTTTT
>MVQY01000141.1 GCA_002067325.1 Methanobacterium sp. PtaU1.Bin097 | reverse complement strand
AAGAATCTGGTATGGACTCTTCCATGATAAACTAAGATCACAATAGAATACTCCCACTGATGCAGGGATGGACAGCTATGATAGAAAGTATAAAAGGAAAATTATCCATTGACGGTAGCACCAGGAGATGGTCAGTGAACACCATCCTGATCTTACTGCCCATCTTTATATTCTTCCTTTCATTTCTCATAGGCAGATATCCGTTAACTCCAGTAGAAGTGGTAATGACCATACTGGCCAAGGTCTTCCCTTCTTTACAGGTCTCTGCAACAGCAACTACCATCGTCTGGGACATCAGACTACCACGTATAGTAGCAGCTATTCTGGTAGGAGCGGCATTATCTGTTGCGGGGGCTGCCTTTCAGGGCACGTTCAAAAACCCCCTGGTCTCACCAGATATACTGGGTGTATCCGCCGGATCCGGGTTTGGAGCTGCCATAGCAATTATATTAATAGGAATACCCCTGGTCACACAGGCTTCAGCATTTGTATGGGGCCTGGTGGCGGTTACCCTAACCTACATCATCGGACGCTCCATTAAAAGCTCCCAGATACTGGGCATGGTCCTGAGTGGTATGGCCATCGGCTCCCTCTTTGGGGCGCTGGTTTCCCTGTGCAAATACATGGCCGATCCCTATGAAAAGCTACCCCAAATCGTTTACTGGCTGATGGGAAGCATCTCCGCCGTGGACAATAACGAGGTGTTCATAGCATCAATCCCCATAATCCTGGGGATAACCATACTGTTCATTTTAAGATGGAGACTGAATATCCTGGCCATGGGCGATGAAGAAGCCCAATCCCTGGGACTGGAGACAGGAAAACTGAGATTCATAATCATATGCTGCTGCACTCTGATAACCGCAGCCGCCGTATCCATAAGCGGAATAATCGGATGGGTTGGACTGGTCATACCCCATATCAGCCGTATACTGGTCGGCCCCGACCATAAAAATTTACTACCCGCCACCATATGCCTGGGAGCTGCCTTCCTATTACTGGTGGACAACATCTCCCGGACGATACTCATCACCGAAGTCCCTATAGGTATCTTAACCGCCCTCATTGGAGCGCCCTTCTTCCTGTATCTCTTAAGAAAAGGGCACGGTAGGTGGGTATAATGGGTATAATTATATACAGTTATTGAGGATTAAAGAAAATGGAGGTGAAACCATTGAACGTACTGGAGATAAGAAACGCCGCATTTTCTTACGATGATGTAGAGAACATCTTTGAGGGAATCAATCTAACCGTGGATAAAGGCGACGTGGTCTGTATACTGGGGCCGAACGGCTGCGGCAAAACCACTCTCATCAAATGTTTAAACAAACTCCACGAACTCAAAGAGGGTGCAGTCTACATCAACGGCAGGAACATCAAGGACGTAAATCAGAGGGAAATAGCCAGAAACATCGGCTACATCCCCCAGGGCCATATCCCCACCTTCGCCTTCAGTGTACTGGACGTGGTTTTAATGGGCAGATCACCCCACCTGGACTTCTTCGAAACAGTGGGCGAGGAGGATTATAAGATATCTGAAAACGCCTTAAAGAAGTTCGGACTATATGAAATGAGGGATAAATCCTACACCTCATTAAGTGGCGGTGAACAGCAATTAGTCTTCTTCGCCAGGGTTATAGCCCAGGAACCCCAGATATTGATACTGGACGAGCCAACCAGCCACCTTGACTTCGGCAATCAACTGAAAACACTGGATGTCATATCAAAATTAGCTTCCGATGGCCTTTCAGTGGTGATGACCTCCCACTTCCCGGACCATGCATTCATATCATCCAATAAGGTGGCCATAATGAAGGACCGTGGGTTCATGGATATTGGAAGGCCAGAGGAAGTCATAACCGGGAGTAACATGGAAGAAGCGTACGGTATCAAGGTGGAGATAGTGGACATAGGATACGACCGGAAAGTCTGCGTCCCTATAAAAACGGTTGAATGATTTACATGTTTTATATGGGAATTGTAATTGTTATATTTAATAATTTCAAAAAATAAACAATACAGGTGAAAAAATGAGTGACTATATGGAACTATTAAAAAAGGCAGGTGAATTCCACGGCGATATCTGCGGTGGAATAGTGATGGGAACAAAACTCGCTATTCATGGAATGGAACATATGGGAATGACACCAGGTGAGAAGGATAAGAGGTTGATTGTCTTTACAGAGATCGATCGATGCATCTCCGACGCGATCCTGTCCGTTACCAGGACTTCTCTGGGTAAAAAGTCCCTCAAACCCATGGGTTACGGTAAATTCGCAGCCACCTTCGTTAACATCGACACCGGTGAAGCAATACGGGTTGTGGATCTGGGGGCTAACAAAAAAGATTCCGAAGATGAAGAACCTGGAGAATCAATAGAAGAACTGACCGAAAGGATAGCCAGAACCCCAGGAGAAGAACTGTTTAAAATCCAAAAAGTGTCAGTTAAGATAGACCCCAATGATTTACCGGGTAAACCTCTGGAAATAGTTAAATGCGCTGGTTGTGGTGAAGTTGTGATGGACGGAAAACACCATATCAGGGGTGGACGTGCCTATTGTACTTCATGCTTCGATAAATCATATTATCAGCTTTTAGAATAGTAAAAATTAAAATTAAATCATATTAATCAGAGAAAAATAAAAAAAAGTTTCTAAAAAATTGGCATCTCAAAGATGTATTTATTTTTCAAATATTATCAGGTAATGGGATTTAATTCCTCCTTCAAGGTCTTCTCCCACCTCAGTGTCCAATTTAACCATTTTCAGGCCGTGTTTATTGAACATATCTTCCAGTTCTTCAGGGTTGCGCTTGAATTTAACTGGTGGACCATAACCTGTATCCGCCTTCTTGTAATCCATAACCGCTATTTTGCCCCCGGGCTTTATAACCCGTTTAAGTTCACTGATGGCTTCATCTGTTTTTTCCATGGATACGACGTGGTGGAATACGTTGATCATAAGGCACATATCCACAACATCATCATCGATGGCGATTTTATCCACTATATTGGACTGTACAGGGATCACGTTAGTGATCCCATCCTTTTTAAGGTCAATTTCCAGGTCCTCTATGGATGGTCCGTAAATATCCACTGCATAGATAGTTGCAGTATCATCCATCATATCATAAGCTTCCATGGTAACGTGCCCATCACCACAACCCGCATCCATGAACACCTCGTCTCCTTTAAGATCCAATCGAGAAATAACATCCCGGGCGTCTATAAAGGATTCTGTAGTCCTGCCTTGGATACGGTGGCCGTTTGATGGGTGTAATCCAGTATCTGATGACATATCTTTTATCTCCTATTAGTTTTTTTATTAGTTTGTTCGAAATGTGGATATATACATTTCCATATTCATTTAAAATTTCTTTTGTTTAAAAAATTTTATCAACAACAGTTAAAAACTTGATATCGACATGTTTATATTAACTAGTCGACAATTATTTATGGGTTAATTTTTGAACCCGATGAAACAATTAAAAGGAGGTTAAGATGCTAAAAGACAAGAGAAAATCTGTTTTTCTCATAGTTTTCGCCATACTTTGTGTTACGTCTCTTGGAGCTGTAACTGCGGCACCATCAGCCGATTTCACCAGTAATGTGACTAATGGGACTTCGCCGTTGAGTGTTCAGTTTAATGACACATCCACAGATAATCCTACATCATGGTTATGGGACTTTGGCGATGGATATAATTCGACAAGTCAGAATCCAATGCATAATTACACGAAGGCGGGTAAATACACAGTCAGTCTAACGGTAGCTGATGCATCAGGCAACGACACCATTACAAAAACCAATTATATATTGGTTTTTGGTTCAGCGGCTAAAAACAGGTTCACTAATCCGGGATTTGAAAGCGGCAACTTAAATGGATGGATATCAGGTTCTACTACAAGTATCAGCAGTACAATACGTCATAGTGGGCAGTATGGTGTTCATTTTGGTTTAAACGGTAATCAAAACACGAATTTCGTCCAGCAAAATGTTGACTTAACCCTGGTGGATAGTATATCCTTCTGGGGTTATGGAGAAGGGACCACCTCACCGTTCAAGGTCTACATTGGCAATAGTTCAAGAACCTTTTCAGCCACATCTGATACATGGACAAAATACACCATTGCAACTTCAAATTACACGGGAATTCACACCATAACAATACGATGGCTGGTCAACAGTGCTTGTTTTGATGTAGATGATTTTTCAACGGAGGTCTCAAAGAACCAGGCAAATTTTTCAGCTAACACAACTGAAGGTCTTCGTCCATTACCTGTCGAGTTCAATGACAAATCACTTGGCTTGATAACCGATTGGCTCTGGGATTTCGGTGATGGAACAACATCCACTGAACAGAACCCCACACACATCTACACGAAGTCTGGCAAATACACTGTGAAACTCACTGTTTCATGGCCCAGTTACACTTCAACTAAGACCATTAACATCACGGTTATTGGACCGTTCAACACACGGACCGGTAAATACTACGACAGCATCCAGGCTGCAGTTGACGATGCCCAAAATGGCGATACAATCAATGTAGGTAACCAGGGTTATCCGGAAACCTACACAGAAAACGTGGAAATCACCAAGAGACTGAAACTAATCGCACAGGGAAACATAATAATAACAGCTTTAAATGCCAATAATCCAGTGTTCAGCATACTACCGGGTGGGAATAATTCGCAGATAGAAGGCTTCATCATAACAGGAGCAACAAATTCCTATGGAATTTACATAGCCCCCTCAATCAACGCCACCATCGCACGTAACACCATCAGAAACAATAAAATCGGAGTTTACGTGGCTGGCACTGCCACTATCACTAACAGCACCTTCACAGACAACGATACTGGAATTTATGTGAATGGTAAAGCTACCATCACAGGCAACAAGGTTACAGGTAATGATGTGGGAGTTCATGTGAAGGGCAACGCCACCATAACCAGCAACACAGTTACAGGCAACGATATCGGAATAAACGTGGATAACGGAACTTCCACTATACACTTCAACAACATATACGACAACGGATTGTATGGTTTGAAGTTCACAGGTAACAGTGTGGATGCTGCAAATAACTGGTGGGGAACCAACAGCCCAGTATATGTAAATGGTACTGTTGCACCGGCGAAGGCAGATATTTATGAAGCACAAAGTGGAAATCACGCCGTACATGATCCATGGATCGTGTTGAAGGTAAGTGCCAGTGATAACCTGTTGAAAAAAGGGGATAAGTCTACCATCACGGTGGATATGACCCGTAACTCTAAAAATCAGGACACCTCTGGTTCCGGAAGCATACCTGATTTACCAGTAAACTTCAACTACACCCTGGGGACACTCACCATAACAAGTACAACAGTTACTAAAGGAAAAGCAAGTACAATTGTGACCGGCGGAAACACCAGTGGAACAGCCAAGGTAAACGCAACAGTTACCGGGTACACTGTCGGTGTTTCAGTCACTGTTGACACTATAGCGCCTACTGCAAGTGCCGATCTATCAAACGGCTCCTATAAGACCACTCAGAAGGTGAAGTTGACCACAGATGATACCAGTGCGGTGATTTATTACACCACTGACACCACCAATCCCCAAACAAGCAGTACAAGGAAAAAATACACAGGAACCATCA